>CAZEML010000052.1:0-21918 GCA_964513285.1 uncultured Candidatus Nemicrothrix sp. | reverse complement strand
AGGCAACATCGAAGGGGAAGTCAACCGGATCGGCTCGTGACCCGCGGTGCCGATCGGCACCGCGGCGATCACCTCGACCGAGGTGCCGGGATGGTCGGCCTGAGCGCAGGTTTCCTCGTCTTCCTGCTGCTGCTCTTCGCCGCTGTCCAGATCCTGTTCAACCTCTACGCGACCTCGATGGTCACCTCCGCCGCCCATGAAGCGGCTCGCGAGGTGGCCGGCTATGCCGCGGCCGCCGACCGGTGCGCGGCGGTGGCCGACGCCGAAGCGGGCTTCGTCGAAGCGCTCGGTGAGTACGGCCGCGACGGCTACGCCACCCTCACCTGGGATTGCACCGATCCCGACGTCGTCACCGTTCAGGTGATCGCCGACCATCCCACCGTGCTCCCGGCTCGGATGGCGGGACTGATCGACCTCGGCCGACTCGACCGCACGATCGTCGTCCGGATCGAGGAGTTCCAGGAATGAGGCGCTGTCGGGGCGACCGGGGCCAGGTCGGCGGCATCGAGGTTCTCACGTTCGGGTTCTTGATCTTCGTGGCGATCACCCTGTTTCTCGTCAACGTGTGGGGGGTCGTCGACGCCAAGCTCGCCGTCACCTCCGCATCTCGCGAAGCGGCCCGGGCGTTCGTCGAAGCGCCCACCGTGGGCGACGGGTTGGCCGAGGCCGAGTTCCGGGCCCAGGAAGCCCTCGCGGCCTACGGACGCGACGGCGAACGGGCGACGGTCGAATCGCCGCAGCTGCCCGACGGCTTCGTCCGCTGCGCTCGGGTCACCGTCGCGGTGAGCTACGAGGTCCCGGCGCTCTCCATCCCGTTCATCGGTGGGTTGGGCGGAATCACGACCGTGCGGTCGACGTCGACCGAACTCATCGACCCGTTCCGCGACGGCCTCGAAGGCGAGGCCGCGTGCTAGCTCGACGAGTCGACGGCCGGGGAGACCGGGGGACGGTGCTGCTGCTGTTCCCGGCGGCGTTTCTGATCATGATCGTGCTCGGCGCGATCGTGGTCGACGTGGGACTCAGCCACGTCCGGGCCCGCGAGCTCGAATCGGTCGCCTCCTCGGCCGCCAACGACGCCCTCGCCGCCCTCGACATCGGCGCGCTGCGCGAGGACGGTGAGATCCGGTTCGACGTCGTCCGGGCCGAACAGATCGTTCAGGAGTCGGTCGCGAGCGGCGCCCTCGGCGACGCCGTCGTCGTCGCCGTCGGCATCGGGACCAACGCCGCCGGCGAACCCCAGATCGAGGTGACCCTGCAACTGGAGGTCGAGTTCATCATGGCCCCGGCGCTCCCCGGTGACCTGGACTCGACCACGATCACCCGGACCCGCACCGCGTCGATCCTCGGCTAGGTGGCGCCGGCCGACCCGTCGGCCGCGTCGAGACGTTCCACGGCACCGTCGAGGATCCGGAACCAGCGCACGACCCCCGGGCCGGGCTCGACGATGGCGTGCACGAAGACCCCGAACGGATCGTAGGCGCCGGCGTCGGCGATGTCGGTCGCGGACGGTTCGGCCGCTCCGGTCGGGTGAGAGTGGGCGATGCCGGCAACGGTCTCCCCGGCTGCCTCGATCGCCTGCTCGGCAGCCAACTGCTCGCCTGCATCGAGCACGAAGCGCGTGGGCGACGCCGCCGCGTTGGCGATCGGGACGAATCGGACCACCCGGCCCTCCCCGTCAGCGACCAGGTAGCCGCACGCTTCGTTCGGCAACACGGCGCGGCTGTGCGCCACCAGCGCGCCGATGACCGACGGCGAGATCTCGACCACGCGCCGACGCTACCCGCGCCGCTACGGTCGACGAATGCTGTTCGAGCAGTGGGGCGCCAGGCCCGAAGAGATCGACGGCCCGGTCGCTGGCGACGATCTCGTGCCGGACGCGACCCTGCTCGCCACCCGCTCGATCAGCCTGGACGCGCCGCCGAACGAGGTCTACCCGTGGCTCGCCCAGATGGGCTTCGGGAAGGCCGGCTGGTACAGCTACGACTGGCTCGACAATCTCGGCCGGCGCAGCGCGACCGAGATCCGGCCCGACTGGCAGGTCCAGGAGGGCGAGCCGGTACCCGGCGGACCGATCGCGTTCCTCGCGGCCGTCGCTCGCCCCGCAGAGGCCTTCGTCCTCGCGATCGACCGCCCACGACTCGCGTTCACACTGGCCTACGACCTGAGGGGCGAGGGCGCCGGCACCCGGCTCGTGACTCGGCTCCGCGCCCGCCTCCGATACCCCGGTGGCCGTCTCATCGAGCGCGGATTGCTCGGTCCCGGCGACGGAGTGATGGTGCGCCGTCAGCTGCTGGGCCTGCAGATGCGTACCGCCGATCCTCAGACATCGGGTCGTCCCGCCGATGGACGCCCATGCGGTTCCTGACCTTCCCCGCCCTCGCGCTCGCGCTCGTGCTGACGTTGGCTGCGTGCAGCAGCGACTCCGGCGACGAGCCGGCGGCCGAGTCGATCAGCGACGAGGTCACCGAGACGGACGCGGTCGAACGCGACGTCACCGAGGACGACACCGACGATGCTGCGGCCACGACCACCGAGGCCGCCCCCGACGAGCCCGTCGCCGCGACCCAACCGGTGATCGAGGCGACGGTCACCGGATCGGACATCGCGCTCTCCTGGAGCGCATCCACCGGACTCCGTTGGGAGGTCTTCCGCGACGGAACCGAACTCGACACCACCGGCGACGCGGACTTCACCGACGCCGACCTCGCCGACGGCGCGTACCACTACCAGGTCGTCGCCATCGGAACCGACGGTGACCGGCTCGAGTCCGACGTCCTGATCGTCGAAGTCGGCGACCCCGACGTCCTCGCCCCGCCTGCCCCGAGCGATGTCACCGTCGACGCCACCGACGAGCAGGTGACCATCTCGTGGCAGGCCCCGGACGACCTCGACGACGTGCGCGGCTATCTCGTCCATCGTGACCGGGTGTTCATCGCCTACGTCGACGACGGCACCGAGTACGTCGACACCGACATCGACGCGGGCCGGGCGTACAACTACCGGATCCGCACCCAGGACGACGCCGGCAACGTCTCGGAGCCCGAAGCGGCTCGTGTGCCCGGCGAGTCGGACACCACGCCCCCGACTGCACCCGTGCAACCCACGATCGTGTTCGACGGCGACGAACTGGTCATCACCTGGGGCGAGTCGAGCGACGACGAAGGCATCTGGGGCTACCTCGTGCACCGCGACGGCGAGTTCATCATGTGGACCGGGCTCGACGCCGAGTTCCGTGAACCGGCTCCCACCGACGGCTCGCAGCCGATCTACCTCATCCGGTCCCAGGACTTCACCGGCAACGTGTCGGTTCCCGCCCGGGCGTTCGAGGCCGACGCCAGCTTGCGGCGCGGCGGCACCGACCAGTCGCTCAGCTGACGCCGGCGCCAAACCCGGGCTGGACCGGCGGTCGCGCCGGTACCGTGGACGGATGGCCAAGTCGCAGAAGAAGCGAGACATCCCGGCGGGAGCGACCGCAGTCGCGACCAACCGCGTCGCGCGCCGCGACTACGACATCCTCGATGAGATCGAGTTCGGGCTCGTCCTCAAGGGCAGCGAGGTCAAGTCGCTGCGCGAGAGCAAGGTCCAGCTCCAGGACGCCTACGCCATCTTCTTCCAGCGTGAGCTCTGGCTGGTCGGACTGAACATCTCGGCGTACTCCCACTCCAGCGCCGCGTTCGCTCACGACAACGACCGGCGCCGCAAGCTCCTCGCCCATCGCCATCAGCTCGAGAACTGGTCGAGCCGGGTCGACCGCGAAGGCCTGGCGATCATCCCGCTCGCGCTGTACTTCAAGGACGGGCGAGCCAAGATCAACATGGGTCTGGCCCGTGGCAAGAAGCAGCACGACCGGCGCCAAGACATCGCCAAGCGCGATGCCGAACGTGACGCCCGGCGGGCGATGTCGAAGGCGAACCGGGCCGACCGGCTCGCCAAGTACGGCTGAGCGACCTCTACCGCTTCTGGCCGGCGGGGAACTCGAACGGCATGACGCGCGGGCCACGGACCTGGCCGCCCGCCCACGACATCTCCTCGCCCTCGCGCAACGAGAACTCCGGGATTCGCTCCATCCACACCCGGAGCGCGACCGTCATCTCGAGCCGGGCCAGGTTCGAACCGGCGCACCGGTGGATACCAGAGCCGAAGGCGATGTGGCGGTTCTTCGCTCGATCGATGATGAACTCGTCGGGATTCTCGAATTGGGCCGGGTCGTGGCAGGCCGCGGGGAAGTTCATCAGAATCTTGTCGCCGCGCTTGATGTGGACGTCGTCGTTGTAGTCGACGTCGACCTCGGCGACCCGGGCCATCGTGACCGGCGCGTAGTAACGGAGGAACTCCTCGACCGCGACGGGCAGCAACTCGGGTTCCTCGGCCAGCCGCTGGCGATCTTCGGGGTTGGTCGCGAGATGCCACAGGGCCGAGCCGATCGAACTCCACGTCGTGTCGATGCCCGCGACGATCAGCAGGTTGGTGATGCCAACGACTACCTCTGGCGTGATCTTGGCGTCGGGATGATCGAGCTCCATGAAGCACAGCTCGGTGAGCAGATCGTCCTGCGGATCCTTCATCCGCTTCTCGACCTCGGCGCCGATGAAACCCAGGAGTTCGAGGCGCACCTTGAGCCGCAGTTCCGGATCCATCAGGCCATCGCCGAGGACACCCTTCACCCACTCGACGAACTGATCCGCCATCCCTTCATCGACACCGATCATGTGGGCGATCACCCGCGGCGGGATCTGCTGGGCGTACTCCTCGGCACCGTCGCACCGACCTGACTCGATGAACCCGTCGATCAGGGAATGTGCAAGCTCCTCGGTGTAGGGCTCGAACGACATGACCGCCTTTGGCGCGAATGCGGGCAGCAACATGCGGCGAGTCCAGGTCTGGATCGGCGGATCGGCCGTGATGGGCGCAGCTGCGATCATCTGCTCGTAGCGCGACATCTCCGGCGCACCCGGCGACGGCGGCATGACCAACGGCTGCCGCGACGACAGCTCCTCGGTCATCTTTGCCATCTCCCGCACGTCGTCGAACGTCGTCGGGTTCCACGAGCCACCGAGCCGATCGGTGTGCGCCACCGGGCACTTCGCTCGCATGTCCGCCCAGATCGGGACCGGATCCTCGATGTAGTCGGCGTCGCGGATGTCGTAGTCGGTTGTCCAATCCTCGACCGGGCCGCCCTCGGCCCACACGTCGGGGGTCGTCTCCAACTTCATCTTCGTGTGCATGTCGCGCTCGGCCATGCCGCAACCGTAACCCACCGAGCGCTTACGTCGTAAGTGATCCCCTCCGGTCACCAAACCGAAGTCAGCCCGTCACGGCCGCCCGCTACCATGGGACACCCGGTGGCTCGCCACCGGACGCCGCTTGACAAACGAACGGCACACCCCGGGGCTGATCGGTTTCGACGTTGGGACCAGGATGCGGGGACGTGCGACCGGAGTTGCTCAGACTCCCAAAACGGGGCACAAACAGAGACGCCGATACGGACGATCTCACTCTCGCTGCCTGACCTAGTTAGGTAACAGAGAGTCATTGTGGCGCAGCAATGCGTCACGGGGCCTGATCACTGCAGCCTGTCACCAGAAGCAGTGGTGGACGGTGGGAGAGACCACTGACCGCAGGGAACAGACCGCTGACCCCGAGGAAAGACTCGGCGGCTGAGCTTGCTCATTCGACCCGGCGAACCCACTGCCGTGAGTGGGAACCACGGGAATGGTCGTAGCGCGTCACGTGACCACCTGACGGACGAGGGTTCGATTCCCTCCAGCTCCACTGTTACTTGCTGGCTGCGTCGCAATACCTTCGGTGTTGCTCGCGACGCAGACCCCGCGAACCGCTCGACCGGCCAAGCCGGATCGAGCTACCACCACACACACCACGCGGACCACTCGGCCTCCATCGGATCGAGCTCCCCCCGCTGACCTCGGCCGTTCGCCTTCAACTGAACGTTGTTTGGGGAGATGTCCGGTGGCGCCCAACCGATGAATTACGCTCGGCTGGATGGAACTGCCGTGCGGGCACGACGTCGGAGGGTTGCTGCAACTTCGACCACAATGCACCCGACACGGGTGCACCCGAGCGACCCGCGGCGGCTACGTCTCCCTCGAAGACGGCCGCCCCGGCGAACGAGGAATCCGCATCGACCTCGCCTGCCTCCACCACCGATTCGCGGTGCTCCGCGACCTCCGCAAGAGCCCAGCGCGGGCCGGCCGGGCGCTCTGGGCATGGGGTACGCCCCGCCAGGTCCTCATCTGGGCCCACGCCGAAGGCCGCTGCGACGACACCAAGTACACCTCCGTCACGCCCCAGCGTCGCTGAACCTCGGCCCGCCGGGAACCAACGCCCCGCGCCCGTCGTCACACCACCATGCCGTTCTTCCTCTTCTCTCGCCGCGCCGCGATCGGCGCACTCGCCGTTCTGACCCTCGCCACCGCCTGCGGCGACGACGAAACCATCGCCGGCGGTGACGAACCGGCCGCTGACACCACCACCGACCTCGTCGGCCGGACGTTCTGGTCCACCGAGGTCGTCGTCGACGGCGCCGCGTTCGACTTCGTCGACGGCACCCGGATCCAGCTCCGGTTCGGCGCCGACGAGATCAACGCCGACGCCGGATGCAACAACCTGTTCGCCAGCTACACCCTCGACGACGACACGATCGTCGCCCTCGGCGCCGGCTCGACCGAGATGGGCTGCGACCCCGCGTTGCACGCCCAGGATGACCTGGTGATCGACTTCCTCCTGAGCCAACCCACGTTCGCGCTCGACGGCGACACACTCACCCTCACCAACCCCACCGGCGACACCATCGCCCTCCTCGACAAGGAGGTCGCCGACCCCGACCGACGCATCGACGAGCACGCCTGGGAGGTCACCGGGTTCTTCGACGAGCTCGCCGCCTGGTCGAGCGCGGTGGCCGAGCCAGCCGTCATCGACTTTCGCGACGGCACCCTCCGCGGCACATCCGGCTGCGGCCCGATCCCGTTCATGCCGACCGTCGACCTCTCTGCCACCGAAGTACGCATCACCGGCGACGTCGGTGACGTCCAGTGGTGCCATGACGCCGACGCGGTCACCAAGGACTACGCCGCCGACCTCTCCGCCGTGCTCTTTGGTCCCGGCCCGCTCACCTTCGAGATCGACGGACCGAGTCTGCGCCTCACCACCCCCGACGGCACCGGGCTCACCGCACGCGCCGTCGAGTAGCCGATACCGGGCCGCGATCCGTGGTGCGTTAGGTTCGCCCCGACCAGGGGGAACCATGCATCGATTGCTCGCGGCCATGCTCACATTCGCGTTGATCACCGCTGCCTGCGGCGGCGACGACGCCGGCGACGAGGCCGCCGAGTCGGACGAACCGACGACCACGACGACGGCCGCGGAAACGACCACGACCGCGGCCCCGGAAACCACGACGACCACGACGACGACCACCACCACAACGACCACGACGACGGTCGTGCCGTTGCCCTGGCGCCAGGTCATGGCCGGCGACGACTGTGTCTGCTCCGACGGCTCCCCCTACAGCTACTGGGTCCGCGAGGCGAACCCCGACAAGGTGATGTTGTTCTTCGACGGTGGCGGGGCGTGCTTCAGCGCGGCGACCTGTGATCCGAACGGTGATCCGACCTACTCGGTTCAAGCCGACGACGATCCCACCGGGTTCGAGACCGGGGTCTTCGATCTCGACAACCCGGAGAACCCGGTCGCCGACTGGACGATGATCTTCATGCCGTACTGCACCGGCGATGTCCACATCGGCACCAACGTGGCGCACGACTACGGCGACGGGATCGTCATCAACCACACCGGGTTCCTCAACGCGAGCAAGGGCCTCGAGGAGCTCGTCACCGGATTCCCCGATGCGCAACAGGTGCTCGTGACCGGCTCGAGTGCCGGCGGCGTTCCCGCCCCGCTGTTCGCTGGGTTGGCCGCCGACGCCTTCCCCGACGCGGACATCATGGGGCTGCCGGATGCGTCGGGCGGCTACCCGAGCAACCCGCCGCTGAACGCCGGCATCGGCGGGCTGTGGGGCACCGAGGGCGCCGTACCGGACTGGGATTCCACCGCCGACGTGACCGTCGCCGAGATGGGCATCCCCGACCTCTACCGCTACGCCGGGACCGAGTTCCCCCAGATCCGCTGGGCCCGATTCGACCACGCCTTCGACGACGTGCAGTCCTCGTTCTCGGCCCTCGCCGGATTGGAGGACTCGTCGGTGAAGGCGGTCCTCGACATCAACGAGGACCTCGCCGAGTCGGCGGGGATCGACCTCCCGGTCTATGTCGCTCCCGGCACCGACCACACGATCATGGCCACCGAGGACTTCTACGACCTCGAGGTCGGCGGCGTGCGCTTCGTCGACTGGCTGTCGTCGTTCATCGCCGGCGAACCCATCGGTGACATCGTCTGCACCGAGTGCGGCGAACCCGCCGCCTGACGCCACGAGCCGAAAACGCAGGACGGCGGCCCCGGAGGGCCGCCGTCTGACAGTTCCGCTGGGCGTTCTCTCAGCGAGCCAGGCTCACCAAAGGCCGACCGGGTCGATCAGCTGACCGGTGAAGAACTCACCGACCGGCGCGCCGTAGGCGGCCGAACCCATGATGGCGCCACCGGCGATCGTCAGGTTCTTCATGAACATCGACATCTCCATCTGCTTGGCCATGTCGTCTTCTTCCTTCCAGAACGGATGCATCATGAAGGCGATGATCAGCACGAGGATGGCGAGGAGCAGCAGGGCCAGATCGACCCAGATGCCGAGCAGGGTGGCCACGCCACCGAGCAGCAGGAAGCCGCCGCTCACCTGAACCAACAGCTGTGAGTTGTCGCCCAACCCCTTGCCCTGGGCGTAGGCGGTCGAGCCCTCGGTGTCCATCAGGTGGCCGACGCCACTGCCGATGAACATGACGGAGAAGATGATGCGACCGAGCATCATCACGGTATCGAAATCCATGGATTCCCCCCTTGTTGTCCGCAGCCGCCGTCGCGACGACTGCCACACGAGCCTCTCACATCGCCTTCCAACCCGCTGAGGAGCGGATCCTCGGTTCGCCTCGAACCCATCACGATCACTACGATGTGAACGATCACTTACTTCTTGCCCAGCCTCTGGAGTGACCGATGAGCGAAACCCTCTCCCCCACCGAAGCCGACGAGTTCCGCGCCCGCTGCGTCGCCTTCCTCGAGGAACATGCCACCGGCATCAGCCTCGGCGGCAAAGCCGACCCTCGCGGCGCGATCCGCATGGAGGCCGCCAAGGTCTTCCAGGCGGCGCTGACCGAAGCCGACCTCGCCGGCCTGACCTACGCCAGCGAGTACGGCGGCCAGGGCCTCACCAAGGAACACGAGCGGATCTGGCGCGAGGAGTACGGCAAGTACCCGAACATGACGTCGGAGCTCACCATCTCCCACGGCATGTGCGTGCCGATGCTCAGCGAGTACGGCACCCATGAGCAGAAGGACGCCTACCTCGCCGACGCCATCGCCGCCCGCACCGTCTGGTGCCAGATGTTCTCTGAGCCCGGCGCCGGTTCCGACGTCGCCAGCCTCCAGACCAAGGCCGAGCGCGACGGCGACGTGTGGGTCATCAACGGCCAGAAGGTGTGGACCACCACGGCCCACCTCTGCGACTACGGCATCATCATCGCTCGTACCGACGCCTCGGTCGCCAAGCACGCCGGAATCTCGATGTTCATCGTCAAGATGGATGCGCCCGGTGTCGAGGTCCGACCGATCAACCAGATCGACGGTGGCCAGCACTTCAACGAGATCTTCTTCACCGACGTCGAGATCCCCGCCGAGAACCTCCTCGGCGAGCTCAACAACGGCTGGAACATGGCCACCGCGATGCTCATGTACGAGCGCGTCGCCATCGGTTCGGGTTCGACCGGCGGCATCCGCCACGCTCTCGCCGACCAGTTGATCGAGACCGCGACCAAGCTCGGCCGCGTCGACGAACCCGTCATCCGCGATCAGCTGATGCAGCTGTACATCATGGAGACGACCGCCTCCCTGATCTCGATGCGCACCCGCGCCGAACTCTCAGCCGGCAAGACCCCTGGCCCCGGCGGCTCGCTCGGCAAGCTGATCGGCACGATGAACATGAACTTCGCCCGCGATCTCGGCATGGAGATCCACGGCGCCGGCGGCGTGGCCTGGGACGGCGACGGTGGCGGATGGGCTCGCTTCTCGCTCACCAGCCTCCAGGGCGGCATCGCCGGCGGCACCAACGAGATTCAGCGCAACATCATCGGCGACCGTGTGCTCGGCCTGCCCCGCGACATCGACGTCTCCAAGAACGTCCCGTTCAACGAACTCAAGGTCGGCACCCAGCGCGACTGAGCGCCGCACCCATCACGTCTGAACGGCCGTCCGCACGAGCGGGCGGCCGTTTCGCGTTCAGATGATCTGGGTCGTCTTGACCGCGTCGATCACCATGGCGGGGGTTCCGACGACCGCCGGGTTCGCGCCGACCAGACGGATCCCGATGGTGTGAAAGCTCGGTCCCAGATCCAGCGACTCCCACAGGATCGCACCGGACTGGTAGCTCGGGGCGTAGCAGTCGACCGTGTCGACGAGCACGCCGTCGACGCGCACCTCGGCGATGCCGCGTGCCGGGCCTCGCTGCCCGATCCACTGGGCCACCTGACTGTCCACGGTGAAGTTGCAGTTCGCGCCGACCGTCGAGGTGACCTCAGCGGACCCACCCGACTGTGACGGGTGGTTCCAACGGAACCAGCTCCCCTCGTAGCGCAGTCCCCAATGATCGTTCTCGTAGGTCACGAGTTCCGGTGGTGGGGGTGGCGGGTCGCCGAGGCCGACCGCTTCCACCGCATCGACGAGGATCACCGGATCACCGTCGACCGCCGCGTTGGCGCCGACGTTGGTGATGGTGAGGGTCTTGGTGCCCTCCGGCAGGTCGGTCGCCTCGAACAGCACCGCCTGGGAGGAGTAGCTGGCGGCGTAGGTGTCGACGGTGTCGACCAACGCACCGTCGATCCGCACTTCGGCGATCCCTCGAGCCCGACCGCGCTGGCCGATCCACCGCACCGCGGGACCGGTGAAGTCGACCGAACACGAGGCACCGAAGGCGCCGACGGCCGAAGACCCGCCGGACTGGCTCGCGTTGTTCCAGGTGAACCAGCTCCCGGCGTAGACGAACGACGGGTCGTCGTTCTCGAATCGGGTGAGGACGAAGGGCGGCGGTGCCGGCGCGACGAGCGCCTGGGCTTCCACCGCATCGACGAGCACGACCCCCGAGCCCTGCGCATCCGGGCCGGGCCCGAGGTACTCGATCACGGCGACGTGTTCACCGGCGCCGAGCCCCTCGGTCTCGTGGAGCGCCGCCTGGCTGTCCCAGCTCGGCGCATAGGTGTCGACGGTCGCCTGTTCGACGCCGTCGATGGTGATGCGGGCGATGCCGCGCTGCGGCCCGCGCTGTCCGATCACCCGCATCGCGGGGCCGGTGAAGGTGTAGGTCAGCGTGGCGCCGACACCGCGAGCGACCGCGGCGCTGCCGCCCGACTGGCTCGCGTTCGTCCACGTGAACCAATCCCCGGCATAGGTGAGGTCGGGGTGGTCGTCCTCGAAGCGGTTCAATGCGATCGGCGGTTCGCCGGCGAAGGGGCCGGAGATCTCGAAGGTCTCGCCGGGAAGCCGCTGCGAGGACACGTAGAGCCGGGTCCCCGACGGGTCGAACGCTGGACCGGTGAGTTCGGAGTTCGCGTCCCCCTCGTAGCGGCCGATGACGGTGAGGTCGCCGTCTCGGGTGACCAGGACGATCTCGAGATTGCCGCCATCCTCGACGACGAGCACGTCGCCCTGCGGCGTGATCAGCAGGTTGTCGGGGCCGGTCAACTCCGGGTTCGGGCTGTTCGCGGCGTCGTACAGCACCGACAGCGTCGTCGTCGCGAGATCGAGCTCCCAGATCCGGTTGTCGCCCTTGGTCGTGAAGTAGATCGTCGAATCGATGTAGTCGATGCCCTCCGCACCGTCGAAGCGGATCGCCTCGGGCACCTGGAGGTGCGGCCGCGGGTCGGTACCCGTCGGGTTCGGCACCGTGGTCCAACGAAGGCCGCCGGCACCATCGTCGGCGAGGACCTGCAGGGTGCCACTCGACAGGTCGCCCCACGTCTGCGGGGTGAAGCGGTAGAGGCAACCATTGGGACGGTCCTCGGTGAGGAACAGGGCGCGCCAGTTCGGGGCGGCCGCGACGGCTTCGTGCTGGAAGGCCCCCATCGCCGGGCGGGCGACCGGCGGGTTGACCCCGGTGGGATCACACTCGTACACGAGCCCGTCAGGCGTCTCTTCACACGAGAGCCAGGTGCCCCAGGGCGTCGGGCCGCCGGCGCAGTTCCGCGTGGTGCCCGAGAGGACCGTCTGGGCGCCGATGATCGAGCCGTCGGCGGCGAACGAGATGGCACCGACGCCACCCTCGCCTTCGTCGCCTTCGCTGTTGGAGACATAGATCCAGCCGCCGTCGGCCGCCGGGAACACGGCACCGCCGTCGGGGTCGGCGTGCCAGGTGTGGCCGGTGTTCGCGACCTCGGTACCGGTCAGCGCCACCCGTCGAGACGTGAAGCCGGGGAGCAGCCGCCAGCCGTTGGCGTCCGCCGGCTCGAGGAGCCCGCCGTTGCCGACACCGAGGGCGCCGGCGACCCCTTGCAGGCGTGCGGTCGCGACGAAGGCCATCGCTCCGCCCGCCAACTGCAACACCGAGCGCCGGTCGAGTTTGACCGGCTCCACCACATCACTCATGTCACCCTCCGTGACCGCCTCCGCCCCGGAGGGTAGCGCGCCCCAGGAGACCACAACAGGGCCGAAGAACGGTGGCAGACTCGCCAAAAGACCCAATTCTGCCGAATCGGTGAATGGAGACGAAGCATGCAGTTGGCGATGGTGGGACTCGGCCGGATGGGGGCGAACCTCGTCCGCCGGCTGATGCGCGACGGGCACGAGTGTGTCGTCACCGACGTACATCCCGAAGCGATTCAGGAACTCGTCGATGAGGGCGCGACCGGCGCCGCTGACCTGGCCGAACTGGTCGAGAAGACCGACGGCCCCCGCCACGTGTGGATCATGGTGCCGGTCGCGATCGTCGACCGCATCATCGATCAGCTCATTCCGCTGCTGTCCCCCGGCGATGTGATCATCGACGGTGGCAACTCCTTCTACCGGCACGACATCGACCGGGCCGACCGCCTCGCCGAGCACGACCTCCACTATGTCGACGTCGGCACCAGCGGGGGTGTGTACGGCCTCGAGCGTGGGTTCTGCCTCATGGTCGGCGGCGAGACCGACACGGTCTCGGCCATGGCGCCGCTCTTCGACGCCATCTCCCCGCCGATCGATTCGGTGCCCCGCACCGCCAACCGCAGCGGCGACATCGTCCCGGCCGAGCACGGCTGGCTGCACTGCGGACCCGCGGGCGCCGGCCACTTCGTCAAGATGGTTCACAACGGCATCGAGTACGGGATGATGGCCGCCATCGCCGAAGGGCTCGGCATCCTCGAAGCGGCCGATGCCGGCACCGAGGAGCGCCAGGCCGACGCGGAGACCGCTCCGCTCGACGACCCCCGCGCCTACCAGTACGACTTCGACATCGAGGCCATCACCGAACTGTGGCGCCGAGGCAGTGTGGTCAACAGCTGGCTGATCGACCTGACCGCCAACGCCTTCGCCGAGGACCCCCAGCTCTCCAACTTCGCCGGTCGGGTCTCCGACAGCGGGATGGGGCGCTGGACCGTCAAGGCCGCGGTCGACACCGGCGTCCCGGCCCACACCATCACCGCCTCGCTGTATGAACGGTTCGCGAGTCGCGACAACTTCGACTACGCCGGCAAGGCCCTCTCGGCGATGCGCATGCAGTTCGGCGGCCACCACGAGAAGCCCGCCGAGCTCGAGGGCGAAGCGTGATCCGCGACCCGGCCGACGCCCTGGTGATGTTCGGCATCACCGGCGACCTCGCCAAGAAGAAGTTGATCCCCGCGCTCTACGAGCTGACCGCGGAAGATCGGCTCGAGATGCCGGTCGTCGGCGCGGCCCGGTCTGACTGGACCGACGAGGAACTCCGCGACCACGTGCGCGAGGTGTTGGCCGGCCGCGACTCGTCGGTGATCGAGCGGCTCTGCGCCCGGCTCACCTATGTGGTCGGCGACTACCAGGAACCCGGCACCTACCGCGAGATCAAGGAGAAGCTGGCGGGCTCCACCCTGCCCGTGTTCTTCATGGCGATCCCGCCGTCGTTGTTCGACGATGTGGCCACCGGCCTCGCCGCCGTCGACTGCAACACGACCGGCCGTCTCGTCGTCGAGAAGCCGTTCGGCCGCGACCTCGAGAGCGCACGCGAACTCAACGACATCCTGCACCGCCACTTCCGGGAGGAGCAGATCTTCCGGATCGATCACTTCCTCGGCAAGGAGCCGGTCCAGAACCTCCTCGTGTTCCGGTTCGCCAACGCCTTGCTCGAACCGATCTGGAACCGCCATCACGTTTCCAACGTGATCGTCACCATGGCCGAATCGTTCGGCATCGAGGGCCGCGGCCGCTTCTACGACGGCGTCGGCGCGATCCGCGACGTCATCCAGAACCACCTCCTGCAGATCGTCGGTCTCCTTGCGATGGAGCCACCGATCTCGGGCGAACCCGACGCCCTGCGCGACGAAGTCGTGAAGGTGATGAAGGCGATCTCGCCGCTGACCCCCGACGACGTCGTGCGAGGCCGCTACGGCGGCTACCTCGACGAGGACGACGTCTCGCCGACATCGGACACCGAGACCTACGCCGCCGTCCAGTTCGAGATCGACAACTGGCGATGGGCCGGGGTGCCGTTCTGCATCCGGGCCGGAAAGGGCATGGCCGAGACGGTCACCGAGGCATTGATCGTGCTGCGTCAGACCCCGCAGGACCTGTTCGCCCCCGACGGCAAGCCGCCGGCGAACGTGATCCGCTTCCGGATGAAGCCCGACGACGTCATCTCGATGAGCCTGCAGGCCAAGGTGCCCGGTCAGGAGATGCGAGCCCAGGGCGTCGATCTCACCGTCGACTACGGCGAAGCGCTCGGCGGCGACGGCCCCGACCCCTACGAACGGCTGCTCGGCGACGCCCTCGACGGCGACCCGCGGCTCTTCGCCCGCCAGGACAGTGTCGAGGAGGCGTGGCGGATCGTGGAAGGCGTGCTCGACGCGGCGACCCCGATCCACGAATACCCATTCGGCAGTTGGGGTCCCCGATTCGCCGACGCCGTCCTTCCTCCCGGCCACAGCTGGCCTGAGGACGCCTGACGTGCAGGTTCGAGTCTCCGCCACCGCGGAGGGTGCCGCCGAGGATGCCGCTGCCTATGTGGCGGCACGCGCGGTCGAAGCGATCGAGGAGCGAGGACGCTTCGTGTGGGCGGTCTCCGGCGGCTCGACCCCGGGGGCGTTCCTGGCTGCGCTCGCCCAGCACGACCGGGTCGACTGGGCCAACACCCACCTGTTCCAGGTCGATGAACGCATCGCGGCGACGGGCAGCGACGACCGCAACGACACGATGATCCGCGACCGGTTCGTCACCGCCCGCCCCGACGCCAACTACCACCCGATGCCGGTGGTCGCTGCGTCGCTCGGCGCCGCTCTCGTCGATCACCTCACCGACCTCGAACGACTGGCCGGAGAACCGGCCCGACTCGACCTCGTCCAACTCGGGTTGGGCGGCGACGGACACACCGCCTCGCTGATCCCTGGCGACCCCGTGCTCGAGGCCGAGGGCGACCTGGCCACCACCGGGCTCTACAACGGAACCCGTCGGGTCACGATGACCGCTCCCCTCCTCAACCGGGCACGTGAACGCCTCTTCCTCGTCACTGGCGCCGGAAAGGACGAAGCGCTCGGCCAGTTGGCCGAACGCGATCCGAACATTCCGGGTTCACTGATCTCCGACGCCGACACGGTCCTGGTGACCGACCGGCAGATCAGCTAGCTGCGAGTTCGCCGCACCCACTGCGGCTCATGCGCAGATCAGCTAGCTGCGAGAGCCGGGTGTCGCACCGGCGGCGGAACCGATGCGACACCCGAACCCTCCCTGCGGTGATCAGCCGACGGGCTCGATGGTCACGGTGAGGTGACCGGCGAGCTCGATGTCGAGACCACGGATCTCGGTGTCCTCATCCGCAGCACCGGTGTTCGGACCGGCCTGGCGGGGCGCCTGGTCCGGGCCCGCACCGATCGCCTGATCGACCTCGGTGCCGGCGTCGTAGAGCCGGAGCTGATCGGTGAGATCGCCCGAGATCGGGTCAGCGCCGTCGAACAGCGGCACGTTGCGCAGGGCGACGAACCAGTCGTTCGACTGCACGAGCATCGAGGCGAGGTTCAGGTACTGGCCCTCGTAGGCGGCGACGGTGAACGTGTAGGTCTGGCCGGGAAAGGCCGGGCCGGCCTCGTCCTCACCATCGGGGATGGCCGCGGCGCCGTAGTGACCGATGCCGGCGGCCTCGAGCTCCTCGACGAGCAGGCCGGGGCCGCCGTCCTCCGCGAGCATCTCGAGACCGGGGCTGGCCTCCACGCCGGTGACGAACAGCGCATCGGGCTGGTCGGCGGCGACATAGGCGATGGGGGCGAACGGGCCGGTGATGCCGGTCAGCGGGGCGAGCTCGGCGGCGAGGTCGCCAGGACCACCGTCCTCGGCGAGGATCTCGAGACCGGCCGACGCCTCGGCGCCTTCCTCGAAGAGCGACACGGCGTCGTTGTGGACCGCCCAGGCGACCGGGGCGATCGGGCCGGGCACCGAAGCGCCGGCGCTGATGTTCTCGATGCGCACGACGGTGTTGCCGTCCTCCTGCGGGTCGAGGGTCACCTGGATGTAGTTGGCGGCATTGAAGCCGTCGACGGGGCGGATCGCGGTGTTCGGATCGTCGGCACCGGTGTTCGGGCCGGCCTGGCGGGGCGCCTGGTCAGCGCCTTCGCCCGGGGTCTGATCGATCTCGGTGCCGGCATCCCACAGGGTCACCTGATCGGTGACATCGCCGGCGATCGGGTTGCCGTCGGCGTCGAACAGCGCCAGGCCGCCAGGACCGGGCGACCAGAACCAGTCGTTGGTCTGCACGAACATGGTCGCGAAGGTCAGGAGCGGAGCCGACCGGGGAACGGTGAACTCATAGCCACTGCCCGGAGCGGCCGGACCCGCCTCGGTACCGTCGAACGGAATCGGCTGGGCGCCGCTGGCAGCGATGGCGAAGCTGTCGGACGTGTTGGTGAGGGTCACCTCGAAGACGATGACATCGCCGTCGGCCATGTCGTCCTCTTCGGCCATGTCGTCTTCCTCCGCCATGTCGTCGTCGGCCATGTCGTCTTCCTCGGCCATGTCGTCCTCTTCGGCCATGTCGTCTTCCTCGGCCATGTCGTCATCGGCCATCTCGTCGTCGGCCATCTCGTCCTCTTCGGCCATCTCGTCGTCGCCGGTGGCGGTGTCGACGGGATCGTCGTCGCTGCAGGCGGCGGCGAGCAGGGCCAGCGCCATCAGGGCGGCGAACAGGCGGAGCAATCGTTGCATTGGGGGGTTCCTCCATCGGGATCGCACGACCGGTCGTCGTGCACCGGGCGAACAACGAGGTGCGGGTTCCGCGGAGTTCCTGGTCGAATGTCACGGACCAGATCCGGCCGTCACCGGGTTACGGGCCGGTTTTGGCCGACTACCGTGATCCGGCGATGGCCGCTGATCTCGACCCCGAGCTGATCGCCCTCTTCGACAAGGTCGGCGTTCCCGCGAGCGAGATCCCCGACGACCCCGGCGAGCAGGCCGAACGGATCTCCGACGCCGTCCTTCGCCGCGATGATCGGCACAGCCTGCGCGACATCGCGACGATCCTCGACGACGATCCCGACGAGCTGTGCGTCGTGTTCGCCGAGATCGGGATCCGGGTGACCGACGTCGACGCGGTCCACTTCGACGACCGCGATGTCGAGATGGCGCGGTTCATCCGGTCGGCGACCGGGCAGGTGCTGCTGGAGAGCGAGGGCCTCGAGATCCTCAACGTGATCGGTTCTTCGTTGGAAACACTGGCCGAAGCGGCCGTCGCGGGGCATGTGCAAGGCCCCGAGCGGCGGCTGGAGAGCGAGCTCGAGGGCGTGCAGCTCAACGCGGCCGTCTCCGAGCTCGGCCTCGCGCTGGCCGACGTGTTGCCGATGGTCTTCCGGCACCAGCTCCTGCAGAGCGCACTCCGGCAGCGGCGCACCCAGAACCGCGACCACCGCGAACTGGTCGAGCTCTCGGTCGGGTTCGTCGACCTCGTCGGGTTCACCGCGCTGTCCCAGTCACTGTCGTCGCTCGACCTCGTCGAGTTCGTTCGCGACTTCGAGCGCAGCGCCCACGGCGCCGCCCGTCGCCACGACGTCCGGATCGCGAAGCTGATCGGCGACGAAGTGATGTTCGTGGCCGAGTCTCCGACCGCCGCGACCGCGTTCGCGACTGATCTCGTCACGACGTTTCGGACCGACGATGTCGTCCCCCGCGGCGGGGTCGCCTGCGGGTCGATCATCACCCTGCACGGCGACTACTTCGGCACCATCGTCAACATGGCAGCCCGACTCGTCGACCACGCCGTCCCCGCAGAGGTCCTCGTGACCGAGGGTGTCGCCCGTGAGCTCGGCGACCGGGCCGTCGCCGCCGGACGGCGAATGCTGAAGGGATTCACCGAGCCGGTGACGGTGTGGTCGGTCAGTTCGCCTGAATGATCCGGCCGGCCTTCTCGAACAGGCCGACGGTGGTGGCGTGCAACAGATCGCCGAACTCCTTGGAGGCCTTCCCGGCGAACGCCCGGGCGTGGGTGCCCTCGAGAATGATGCCGGTCTTGTAGCACGCGAGCACGGCGTACCAGTCGAGCGCCTCGACCGAGCGAGGAGATCGCTCGTCGTAGTGGGCGACCAGCTCGTCGATCGTGGGGAACCCGTCCCACGGCTGCACCGACATCATCCCGGCCACGCCATCGGCCTCGGGCCAGAACGCGACGATCAACCCGAGGTCGATCAGCGGGTCGCCCTGGGTCGCCAGTTCCCAGTCGACGATCGCGGCAATCTCACCCCGATCGGGGCGGAACATGACGTTGGAGAGGTGATAGTCGCCGTGGATGATGCCGGTCGGCGACGGGTCGGGGCGGTTCGACTCGAGGAACGACTGGATGTCGGAGAGATGCGGCAGGTCGGGCCCGGGGTACCCGTCGAGCTCGTTGTAGCTCTCGAGCTGGGACTGCCAACGAGGAACCTGCCGCTCCAGGTAGCCCTCGGGCTTCCCGAACCCGTCGAGGTCCTTGGTCGCGGGGTCGACGGCGTGGAGGGCCAGGATGGCGTCGACGAACGACAGACCCATCGACCGCCGAATGGCCGGGTCCGACGCATGCAGCTCGGGAAGGCCCGTGGTGGCCTGGAATCCGTCGATCGGCTCCATCAGGTAGAACGCCGCCCCGAGGACGCCGACATCGCTCTCGGCGGCGATCAGACGGGGGTGAGGGACGTCGGTGTCGGCGAGCGCACCGAGCACGCGTGCCTCTCGCCGCATCGTCTCATCGGAGTTCTTCCGCTTGTGCTCCGGCGGACGGCGCAGGACATAGGTCCGGCCGGCCCGGTCGAACTTCAACAAGAGGTTCTGGGTACCGCCCGCGAGCGCCTCGACCGACTCGAGCGGGCCGGACCCGAGGCCCCGAGCGTCCATCCACGCGGTGAGGGCCTCGATGTCGACGATCGCCGGATCGACCGGCTGTGCGTCAGCCATTGCCGGCGACCCCGGACATCCCGCCGTCGAGCCGGATGATCGAACCGGTGATGTACGCACCGGCGTCGCTCGCGAGCAGCAGCGCCGCCCCGATCACCTCGTGTGGCTCGCCCGCCCGCTGCAGTGGGATCGTGCGTTTGAAGTGCTCGAAGGTGCCCTCCGGCCACGCGTTGGAGATGTCGGTGGCGAACGGCCCAGGCATGAGGCAGTTCACCCGCACCTCCGGCGCGAAGGTCTGGGCCAGCCCGGCCGTCATGTTGTTGATGCCGGCCTTGGCGGCGCCGTACGGCAGCTCGATCGCCGACGGGGTGAGCGATGCCGTGCTCGACACATTGATGATCGAGCCGCCGCCGGCGGCCTTCATCCGTTCGCCGACCAGGGCCGACAACCGCCAGGGCCCGGTGAGGTTGACGTCGATCACCTTGCGCCACAGCGCTTCGGTGACGGCGCTCGGCGACTCGTACAGCGGACTCATGCCGGCGTTGTTGACCAGCACGTCGATCCGGCCGAACTCGTCGTACACGTCGTCGACCAGGGCGCCGAGGGCATCCCAGTCGCCGACGTGACACTGCTTCGCGGTGATCGTGCGACCGGTGGCCTCACCGATCTCGGCCGCGGCCTGTTCGAGCACGTCGAGCTTGCGGCTCGCGATGATGACGTCGGCGCCGTGCTCGGCGAAGGCCTGGGTCATCTCGCGGCCGAGACCCCGACCTCCGCCCGTGACGAGGGCGATCTTGCCGCTGAGGTCGAAGGGACCCACGATCAGACGGGGAGGTCGCCGGTGGCGGCGCGGGTCGTTCCGTGGTCCTTGAAGGCGGCGATGGTGCGTTGGGCGATCCGCATCTGATGGATCTCGTCGGCACCGTCGGCGAAGCGCGCCCAGCGAGCGTGCTGGTACATGTGCGCCAAGGGCGTGTCGGTCGAGTAGCCGAGGGCGCCGTGGGTCTGGATCGCCCGGTCGATGATGCGGTTGAGGCTGTTGGCGACGAAGTGCTTCGCCATCGACACCTCGGACTTGAAGTCGACGTTCTCCCCTCGATGGGCGGCGTCGATCTTGCTCGCCGCGTGGAGCACCATCAGCTTGCACTGGTAGAGCTCCATCGCCGAGTCGGCGATCATCCACTGCACGCCCTGCTTCTCGGCCAGAACCGAGCCGTGGCTGTATCGCTCGAGCGAGCGCTCGACCATCATGTCGAGGGCGGTCTCGGCCTGGGAGATCCAGCGCATGCAGTGCGCGAGACGGGCCGGCCCGAGCCGGTACTGGCCGAGCAGATGGCCTTGGCCGCGGCCGCCGAGCATCTGGCTCTCGTGGACCCGGAGGTCCTCGATGAGGATCTCGCTGTGGCCGGTGCCGCCGTGCATCGTCTCGATCTGGCGGACCTCGGTCCAGCCATCCTGCGGAAGGTCGATCAGGAACGCGGTGTTGGCCGCCTGCGGGAGATCGGGGTCGTCCTCGGTGCGGGCGATGAGGATGGCGAAGTTGGCCCGGTGGGCGTTGGAGATGAACCACTTGTGGCCGTTGAGGACCCACTCCTCGCCGTCCTGGTAGCCGTTGGTCCGGATGAGGGTCGGGTCCGAGCCGGCGACCTCGGGTTCGGTCATGGCGAAGCACGACCACGCCTTGCCCTCGGTGAGCGGACGGAGGTACTTCTCCTTCTGCTCGTCGGTGCCCCAGTGCAGGAGGGTGTGCATGTTGCCCTCGTCGGGGGCCTGGCAGTTGAGCACCCACGGGCCGTAGTAGCTCTTGGCCGCCTCGGCCTGGACCATCGCGAGTTCGACGTGGCCCAGCCCCATGCCGCCCCAGTCTTCGGGCATGTGCGGCAGCCACAGGCCTTCCTGGAACGCGAGCTTGCGCAGCTCGATCAGCTTCTCGATGCGGTCGCGTCCGGTGAGTGCCTCGTGGTCGCCGTGACCCTCGATCTCGTCCTCGGCGGGCTTGACCACCTCGGCGATGAAGGTGCGGACCCGGTCTCGGATGTCTTCGAGTTCGGGGGTGAGGGTGAAGTCGGTGGCCCGGGCTGCTCCCGGCCCGGCGGACGGGCGGATCGTCGTCGTGCCACGGATTCCGGACACCCGGGGCTGATTCGCGCGCGAGCGCGAGGGCCCCACCTGCTAGAATGCGCGCGCCCGGGAGGACGGGGCCCGATGGCCTCACTGCGTTCCCGGCGCGCCCGAAGC
>CAZEML010000051.1:0-21953 GCA_964513285.1 uncultured Candidatus Nemicrothrix sp. | reverse complement strand
CGGTACTGGGTGGCGGTGATGATGCCGCCGAGGATCATGCCGAGGCCGAGCAGCAGGATCGCGTTGCTGGTGTCCCAGATCGACCCGACGTAGTTGACGAGGATCGTGGCGACGCCGAGGCCGAGCAGGCCGAACATGAGCACGGCCACCCACGGCGGGCTCGGCTCCATGTCCTCGTAGCCGGTGCTGCTGCCGAGATCGGGCGGGGTGTAGCCCTCGGGGCGGGTGCCCTTGGGGGTGACCCGACCTCCTCCGGAGACTCGACGCTTCGCGGGCTTTTGCGACATGGCGACAGAGGATAGGCCCGAACCCGGGCCATGCGGGAATGACACGCGTGTGATTCTCCCCATGGTTGTCCACAGGTTGTGGACAACGGTGCGCGGGGTCACTCGTTGATGGGGGCGACGAGATCCATGTCTTCGAGACAGTGCCGCGGCGGTTGCGGCTCCTCGTCGGGGGCGATCGTCATGCGCACTTCGGCGCCACAGATCGCGCAGCGATACATGATCTTGACCTTGCGGAGCTCGCCGGGCGGGGGCGGCTCGGGAATCGGCTGCGCCATGCCGCGGAGGATGCGGAAACCGGTCCGCCAGATCAGATAGCCGGCGGTGACGGCGATGATGATGTTGAGGACGCCGTAGCCGAAGAGCTCCACCCCGACAGCCTAGAGCCGGCGCCACAGGCAACCGGCCGCGGCACCAGGGGCGACCCGCATCGCCCGGCCCGTCTTCCCCGGCGCGGCGCGATGGATGCCGTCGACCACGAGGCGGAGGTCCTCCGCCGCAGCGGCGTCACCGACCGCGATGGTGCTGCCGCTGGCATCGATCAGGTCGGCGTCGACTGCCAGTGCGTCGACCGCGACGAGCGCCATCGATGCCGACGAGCAGGCCAGGTCGATCCGATCGGGTGTCGCGGCGTCGTCGACGACGGAGATCACCGGACTGCGGACGTCGAAGGGCGAGCCGGCCGCGACCCTCGTCGCCTCGATCTCGCCGAGCGCCGGGTCGCCGGCCCCGAGCACGAGCACGGCCACCCCGTCGGCGGGCGGCGCGAAGCCGGCGGCAGTCGTCGTGCCGTCGGCCTCGAAGATCGGTTCGAGTTCCTCGACCGCGATCGTGCGGACGACGTCGGCACCGATCGGCGTGTCGCGTTGCATCGCGACACTGTCTCCGGGACGGGCCCCGACGGTGACGAGTGCTGACGGCGGCGAGGCGCGGCGTCCGATCGACCGCAGGCCCCACGATTCTTGGGCGGCCCGATCGATCCCGAGCCCGACCGCCGCGCGATCCGCGGCCACGATCGGCGGGACGAGGCCACCGGCATCGGCATAACGGTCGGCGGGTCCGTTGCCCCACGGCCGCCCGTACATCCGGGCCAGGGCGGACGCGCCCGGCTGCACGACCGACGCGGACGACACGCCGATCACGATCGCCGACTCGATCCGTCCGGTCTCGACCGCGTCGCACGCCGCGGCGAGTGCGCTCATCCCGCTGTGCGGCGCAGCGTCGATCGTCGTGCCGCCGATCGATTCGGGCCAGCCGGCGGCGAGCCCGATCGCCCGGGCGACGTTCGCGCCCTGGGCACCGACCGGTTCGTCACACCCGACGAACACATGGTCGATCCCGTCGATGTCGACGTCGGCCCGCTCGAGCGTCGCGGCGAGGATGGTCACGGTCAGGTCGACCGGATGCCAGCCGGCGAGGACACCGTCGGCCGCGGCGAAGGGGCTGCGCCCGGCAGCGACGATTGGGACCGGCATGAGGCGAGTCTCCTACACTGCGCCACTCGAGGGGGAGAACTCATGCTCAGTACGTCGCTCGCGCAGAACTACATCGCCGATCCGGACGCCGTCAGCCTCGGCCTGCTCGTCCTGCGGGTCGGCGCCGGTGTCGCGATGGCCGCCCACGGCTACCAGAAGTTCTTCAAGGGCGGAAAGATCGACGGCACCGCCGGCTGGTTCGACTCGATGGGGATGCGGCCGGGCCGGTTCCACGCCATTCTCGCCGCCAGCACCGAGCTGGGCGCGGGCATCCTGTTCGCCCTCGGCCTGTTGACGCCGCTCGCTGCGCTGGCGTTCGTCGCCTTGATGTTCGTGGCCGGCTACACGGTCCACTGGGAGAACGGCTTCATGTCGGCCAAGAACGGCATCGAGCTCAACTTCATCTACGCCCTCCTCGCGGTCGCGGTCGCGACGACCGGACCCGGCGAGTACAGCCTCGACTACCAACTCGAATTGATCGAAGACGTCGACGGCGTCACCGGCCTGCTGATCGCCGCGGTCGGCGGTGTGGGCGCCGCGATCGGTCAGCTCGCCATCTTCTACCGGCCGCCGAGCGACTGACGCGCTCAAGTCCGGCCGCTCAGCCGAGCGTGTCGAAACACGTGAGCCCCTCGCCGTCGGGGAGGCGGTTGGCGCACGTGCGTCCGTAGGTCTCGTAGTCACTCCCGGCCGGGGAGTCGGCGAACAGCTCGTCGCACGCCTGGTTGTTGCCGCGCCGGCACTGCTCGACCAGCAGGTCGAGAACCGGGTCGTCGCCCTCGGCCTGTGGTGATGTCGCGCCATCGAGACAGGCGAGGATGGCGGCGTCCTTGCCGCTGTCGTCGAGGGCCCGGATCGCACACCGAGCCTGCTCGCGGGTCATGACCGTTCCAGCGTCGGCCGCTCCCTCGATGAAGGAGTCGACGAACGCTTCGATCGATGCCAGGTCGTCGACACACTCGAGGCTCACCCCGAGGACCGCTCCCTCTTCGTCGGGTGACAGCGTCTCCTCGACGATCTGGGTCGGCGTGATGCCGAGACTCTGCAGGCCATCGAGGACGCATCGCTGTTCGTCGAGGGACAGCTCGGCGTCGATGAGGATGCCGACCGCTTCGGCCTCCTCGACGCTCGGGGTGTCGTCGCCACCACCGCAGGCCGTCGCGGCGAGCGCGATCGCACCGATCGCCAACGCGCGGGCACCGAGGGCGTGCCGCATCAGGCGGTCGCCTGGATCTCGTCCCCCACCGAGATGACGCCGGGCGTGGTGATCGTCGCGCCGACGGACAACTCACCCTCGTGGTCGCGATTGATCGTCTTCAAGACGTCGAGGTCACGGTCGAGCCCGGGCTGGGGTCGGGTGACCATCACGCATCGGGCGATGCCCTTCACGACCTGGAGGTCGGTGGTGCCGAGGCTGATCGACGAACCGATGAGGTCGCGTTCGCCGGCGCCGTCGACCAGCACGTTCGCGCGGAATCGACGGAAGTCCCACTCGCCGAGCGACGCGACGCTGGCGATCGAGACGCGGGATCGACCCGAGTCGTGCCACGCGCCGCCCGGTCCTTGCCAACTCACCCAGTCGGCGTCGTTCTCGGCGTCCATCGGGTTCTCGTAGGTGCCGCCTTCGTCGCCGGCCGCGGCGAGACGGACCGGTCGCTCGAGCCAGTCGCTGTAGTCGGCGGACGTGTGGACCTCGCGGCCGTCGACGGTGGTCGTGACCGGTTCGCCGTCGACGATGCGACAGGTCGCCATCAACAGCTTCGGTTCGCGGCGCGCCGTGAGGACGTTGCCGTTCGTCTCGTCGACGAGCCCCCAGCCACGGTCGCCGACGATGCCGTACTCGCCGACGTCAGCTCGATCGAGCTGTTCGCCGCCGATGGACTTGATGGGATAACGCCACAGTTCGAGGACTCGCACCGCGCCAGTATGGACCAGGGTGGCGGAGCCGCTCGCGCGGCCGGCCCGGCGTCAGCCCGGCGTGATCTCCAGGCCCTCGCCGAGGGTGCCGATCGACGGGTCGACCGTGGCGTCGCCGCCGTGGTTGGCGGCCGCCTGCTGCTGGAGCTCGAAGAACAGGCCGTCGATCTGTGCACGACCGGCAGCGTCGGCGATCTGGGCGAGCTCCACCGGGTCGGCGTCGGGGTGGGTCTCGGCGTCGGCCGGACCGACGGTCTCCACCTCGATCAGGTGCCAGCCGAAGGTCGTCTCGACCGGGCCGACGACCTCGCCGTTGCCGGCTGCGTAGGCGGCTTCCTCGAACTCGGCGACGAACTGCCCCTCGACCGCGCAGCCGAGGTCGCCGCCCGACGGGCCGCTCGGGCCGGTCGAGAGCTCGATCGCGAGGTCGGCGAACGCCTCGCCGTCGATGTAGCGCTGCAATGCATCGGCGGCCTCCTCCTCGGTCTCGACGAGGAGGTGGTTGGCGCAGAGGTAGTCGGGCAGCACAGGATCGCCCACATCTTCGAGCGCGTCGACGAGCCATCGGTCGGTCGCGAACCGGCTCGCGAAGACCGCGATCGCCTGCTCGGCTTCGGTGTCGTTGCGGGTGCTGTCCTGGGCCTTGACGATATCGCTCGCCGCCTCTCGGTCCTCGTCGGTGATCGGGAAGCCGAGGTCGGCGAGTTCGAATTCGACCGCCTGGAGGCTGAGCCAGCCTTCGACGACGGTCGCGATGCGGTCCGGCACGGTGTTGTCGCCGTCGGGCAGCAGGTCGTCGAGCTCGCCCTGGGTGAGCTCACGGTCGGCGATCGTGGCGATGACGGTGCCGTCGCTCTCGGCGTCAGAACCGCAGGCAGCGGCGAGGAGGGCGACGGCGAGGGTCACGATCAGAAGGCGGGGGCGACGTACGAGCTTCACGAGGGAGAAAGGCTAACGGCGCCGTGACCGCTGACGTCGGCGCGTAGGGTGCAGCCGATGGCCAGGAGCGGTTCGTGCTGACGTGGGATGCGCTCCCGGACGCGCTCGGTCTGGGTCACCGCGAGGTCGTCAGCTTCGTCGGCGGCGGCGGGAAGACCACCGCCCTGTTCGCCCTCGCCGCCCATCGTTCCGGCCGCCGGATCGTGACGACGACGACCAAGATGGGCGCCGATCGCACCGGTGGGTTGCGCGTGCTGCTCGACCCGTCGGACGCTGCGCTCGACGCGGCCGTGGATCTGTCGGGGTCGGCGATCGTGTGGTCTGGGTCCGACGGTCAACGAGCGTTCGGGGTCGAGCCGGAGACCATCGACCGGTGGGCGGCCCGTTTCGACACGATCGCGGTCGAGGCCGATGGCTCTCGTCGGCGGCCGTTCAAGGCCCCTCGTGAGTACGAGCCGGTGGTGCCCGCCTCGACGACGACCCTGGTCGGCTGTGTGGGCATGGCGGCGATCGACACACCGATCGAGGACGGTTGCCATCGTCCCGACCGGGTCGCCGCACTGGTCGGTGCGAGCGAAGCCGACCTGCTCACGGCGGAGCGGATCGTCGAGGTGTTGTTGCACGCGGACGGATCCCGCAAGGGGCAGCCGCCCGGCTCGCGCTACGCGGTCCTCATCAACCGGGTTCGCCCCGAGCACCAGGAGACCATCGATCGAATCCGCGAGCTGGTCGCGGACGCTGATCCCGAAGTTCGGGTGGTGGCGATGGCCGACCTCCCGGTCGAGCAGCTCCCCGACTCGGTCTGAGTCAGGCGAGCACGATCGCGATCGTGCCGACGATCACGACCACCAGCCCGACGATCTGCACGCGACTCACCGAGTCGCCGAAGAAGGCGCGGCCCGCCGCCACCGACGTGGCCGGATAGACGGTCGCGGTGACCGAGGTCGCGGCGGGATTCACGGCCAACCCGGCGAGCAGGAAGACCGACGCCATCGCCGCGATCACACCCGCCGCACCCGCTTGTGGTGCGAACCGAGCCGGCGGCAGGACCGGGCGCCGGCGGATGACGGCGAACGCCGCGATTGCGACGAAGGCCGCGGTTCGTTGGCTGGCGATGGGCCAACTGCCGGACTCCTCGGTGACGTTGATCAGCAGCAGGGTGCCGAACCCGTAGCCCATGCCCGAGACGATCCCGACCGGTAGCCCGCCCCGGACGTTGCTCGCCTCGGAGCCGCCCATGGTCACCAGGATCAAGCCGGCGACGGCGAGCCCGGCGCCCAGGTAGCCGAGCGCGGGCGGCGCGTCGCCGGTGATCGCGGCGTACCCGAACGGGATCAGCGCCGACAGCGAGGCCACCGTTGGTCCGATGACGGCCGAACTCGAGATGCGCAGACCCTGCAGGTAGGTGGACAGGCCGAGCCCGAACCCGAGGCCGGATCCGGCACCGAGGAGGAGGTCCTGGCCGATCAGGTCGCCGCCGTCGATCGCGGCGATGGCGATGGTGGCGAAGGCGGCCACGAGGCTCGCGCCGGCGGCGGCGACGATCGGGCCGACCTCGTTGGTGATGCGACGGCTGAAGAACTCCATCGAGGTGATCGACAGCGAGGCCAGCAGGCCGAAGAGTGCGCCCATCGGTCAGGCGAGCTCGGGGACGCCGGCCGCGGTTGCGGCTGCCCACCGGTCGTCGAGCAGGGTGTAGTCGTCGGCGTCGGCGGCGATCAGGGCGTGGACGTGCAATGCGTCGCGATCGGCGGCGTCGAGGGCGGCGACCCCGAGCGCGGCCGCGCCTCGCAGGTGGGGAACGACGGCGTTGTTCGCGCGGGCGGTCACAAGCGGCAGGCCCGGAGTCGGCGCGGTTCGCTCGAGCACCCGACAGCGAGCGGCGGCGGGCTCGTGCGCCAGGGCCAGTTCCCAGGAGACGGCATCGATCGCAGCGACCTCGGCCTCGCCGGACGCGACCAGCTGCACCGATGTTCGATGCCCGCCGGAGTGCACGCCTGAGCTCACGGCCGCCGGCGCGCCGATCGCCGCGTGGCGCAGGGCCGCGTGCCCCGACTGGGAGTCGCGGCTGTTGATCGCGGCGGTCGCGCCGTCGAGGTCGGCGAGCGAACGGGCGGGATGGTCGGCGGCGACGATCACCGCGGAGTGATACCAGCCGGCGGGCGTGTCGGGAAGCCGATGGTCGAACGTCCCCACGACAACGACGTCGTCGAGCAGGTGGCGCCGAAGCGGCAACCCGCACGTCTGGCTGAGGAGCAGGGCCGGGGTGCGCCAGTGTTCGACGGTCTCCTCTGGTCGTGACCGTTCGGCCGGCGAATCGACGCCGAGGTCGGTCAGGGCGGTGTGGATCGCCGCCCACAGGCGGTCGACCGCTCCACTCACCTCGGGCCAGTCGTACATCGGGAGCGAGACGACCGACGTCATGGGGTGCCCCAGGTCGCGGCGACCGACGGCGGCTTGCGGAAGACGAGGCCGTGCGGCGGCTCGCTCGCAGCCGGGTCGAGGGCGAGGTCGGGCAGATGGTCGAGGGCCGCGTCGAGTGCGGCGATGGTCTGCGCCCGCGCGATGTGGATCCCGAGGCACGCGTGGGGCCCGAGGGCGAAGGTCGTGTGCTGGCGCGGGTTCGGTCGGTCGAGACGGATCGCATCGGGATCGTCGAACACCGCCGGGTCGCGGTTGGCGGCCGCGAGCGACACGATCACGTAATCGCCGGCCGCGATGACGGCATCGCCGATGCGGGTCTCGGCGGTGGCGTAGCGGTCGACGTTCGTCGCGGCGGGTTCGAGCCGCAGGGACTCCTCGACGAGCGCCGGGAGGAGGCTGCGGTCGTCGAGGACGGCGGCGTGGGCGTCGGGATCGCCGAGGAGGTGCCAGAGCGCGTTGGCGGTGGCGCCCTCGGATGTCTCGATGCCACCGAAGAGGATGACGGCCGCGTTGGCCGCGAGGTCGTCGTCGCCGAGCTCGTGCCGGGCGTCGAGGAGGGAGGCGGCCCGCCCGGCGTCGGTCGCAGCGAGGATCGCTCGGCGGAGTTTGCCGTAGGCCGCGGCACCCGCCGGCCCGGGATCCTCGCCGGCCGTGATCGTCTGGACGGCGTCGACGATCTCGCGGTACCAGCGCAGCAGCACCTCGGCTCCGGGCGGGTCGAGTCCCAACAGATGGGCGAGCGTGTCGGCCGCCAACGGCGCAGCCAACGCCGAGCGGAGCTCCGCCGAGCCGTCGGCTGCGAAGGCCTCGACCAGCCGGTTGGCGTCGGCCTGCATCCAGGCGGTCAGGTCGGCCAGCCCGTCCCGAGACGAGAACCAGTCGTTGAAGGGGGAGCGGTGGCGCTGGTGTTCGTTGCCGTCGGTCGAGAGCATCGACGGCCCGATCACCTGGCTCGTCGAGAACCGAGGGTCGTCGACCGTGAAGCGTTCGGCGTCGCGCATCACCGAGACCGCGGTGGCGCGGTCGGTGACGAGCCAGGCGTCGAGGGCGGACAGCCACACAACGGGGCCACGCTCACGGGCGGTGGCGAGGATCGGGTGGGGATCGGCGGTGAGCTCGTCGACCGTGGCGTCGACCTGGATCACTCGGGAACCACGAGGACGATCTTGCCGACGTAACCCTTGTCGAGGAATGCCGCCTGCGCCTCGTCGATCGCCGCGAGCGGATAGGTGGCCGCCACCATCGGTCGGATCTCGCCGCGCTCGATGTAGCCGACGAGATTCGGGAAGACCTCGGGGTCCTGGTAGGTCGACCCCTTGAGGGTGAGGTCCTTGAGGTAGAGGTCCCGGACGTCGAGCTCGACGATCGGGCCGGCGATCGCACCGGCCGTGATGTAGCGCCCACCGACGCGCAGCAGCTGGGTGGCCTGTGCCCAGAAGGGTCCCGCCACGACATCGATGATCGCGTCGAAGGACTCCTCGCCGAAGCGGGCCAGCAGGTCGGTGTCTCGATCGAGGACCTCGTCGGCGCCGAGCGCACGCACCGCATCCGCCTTCGACGAGCTGCACAGCGCGGTCACTTCGGCGCCGCGTCGCTTCGCCAACTGCACCGCGGCCGACCCGACCCCGCCCGACGCGCCGGTGACGAGCACCCGTTCCGCCCCGAGGTCGATGCGGTGCAGCATGTTCTCCGCGGTCGAGTACGCACACGGGATCGAGGCCAACTCGACGTCGGTCCAGTCGCAGTCGACCGCGAACGTCTCGGTGTCGTGGGCGACGGTGTACTGGGCGAAGCCACCGTCCTTCTCCGAACCCCACGTGATGCATCGGTAGGGGCCGTCGCTGTACGCGTCCTGCAGGGTGGCCACGATGACCCGTTCGCCGATTCGGCCCGGGTCGACCCCTGCCCCGACCGCGACGATTCGACCGCATGCGTCCGCGCCTTGGATGCGCGGGAACTCGATCTCCCCGGCCCAACCGCTCGCGGCGGTCTGGTCGTCGGTGCCGGCCGCGGTGTCGTTGGATCCGCCGGTGACCTCGCGGGCGTACCAGCCGGTCCGGGTGTTGATGTCGGTGTTGTTGACGCCGGCCGCGGCGACCTTGATCAACACCTCGCGCTCGCCAGGGGTCGGGACCGGTGCGTCGGACACGACGTCGAGCATCTCGGGACCGCCGTAGCCGCGCAGGTAGACCGCGGTCATATGCGTGGGGAGCGAGTCGGCCATGGCGGCTCCTGATCGTTGCGGATGGTGCCCTGGGTGGCGCCGGGTCTCGTACCGTACCCGCCGCGCCGGTAGCCTCGGGACGCTCCATGACGGCTTACGCACCCGCCCCGACGGACTCGTCCGCGCGCCCGGTCGGCTGGTTCGCGGGCCTGGACGGCCTGCGGGCGATCGCCGCCTTCTTGATCGTCTTCCATCACGCCGGGTTCTCGAGCGGTCTGACGTTCCGCTCCGACCTCGGCGGCCTGCTCCTGACCCGAATGGACATCGGTGTCTCGATCTTCTTCGTGCTGTCGGGCTTCTTGCTCTACCGGCCCTTCGTGGTCGCCCAGTTCAACGGTGCGCCCGCGCCGGCGACCGGTCCCTTCTGGATCCGCCGTCTGGTGCGCATCTACCCCGGCTACTGGGTGGCGTTCGTCGTGCAGCTGGTGCTCGGCGCGGTCACCGTCATCGGCCTGGTCGGGTTCGTCGCCTCGTTCGGGCTCGTCCACGTGTACCACCCGAGCCGGGCGATCTCGGGCCTGACTCAGTCGTGGAGCCTCGCGACCGAGCTCGGCTTCTACCTGTTGCTGCCGTGGGTCGCCGCCGTCGGGCGGCGGTTCAGCGAGGGTCGGTCGATCAACCGTCAGGCCCAACGTCTCCTCGGTCTGTGTGTGGCGTTGGCGCTCGGCAGTGTCGTCTTCCGGCTCGTCGCCGCGGAGATCTCGCCCTACCCGAACAACTCGTGGGGCAACGTCAGCCGTCTCTGGGTGACGTCGTACTTCGATGTCTTCGCCGCGGGCATGGCGCTTGCGATCGCCTCGGTGTGGGCCGAGCACCGCACCCTCGTGCGCACCTACATGAGCAACATCGCCCAGCGGGTGTGGCTCTGGTACGCCGCCGCGGTCGTGATGTTCTGGTTCGTGTCGACCCAGCTCGGGTTGGAACGCGGCCTCTTCCTCGCCAGCCCCCGCCTCGAGCTCGCCCGCCAGACGATCTATCTCCTCGTCGGGGTGTGCCTCGTCTTGCCGATCGTGTTCGGCCCGCACGGGCGTTCGCCGATCCTGCGGCTGCTCTCCAACCGGGTGCTCAGCTACCTGGGCCTCGTCTCCTACGGCATCTACCTGTGGCATCAGGCGTTCCTCACCTGGACCCACGACCTGTTCGGCTGGGGTGACTTCGAAGGCAACTTCATCGTCTTGGTGATCGTCGGCTCGCTCGGTTCCGTGGCCGCGGCCGCGGCCAGCCACCGCCTCGTCGAGGCACCCCTGACCGCGGCGGTGAAGGCTCGCCTGGCGGCGCGCCGCACGGAGGTGGCGTCGTGACCGCCGTCGCCGTCATCCCCGCGTACAACGAAGAGGCCTCGCTCGGTGGGGTGCTCGACGAGATCGCGGCGATCGACGGACTGACCCCGGTGGTCGTCGACGACGGTTCGACCGACGCCACCGCCGAGGTCGCCCGCAAGGCGGGCGTGGCGTGTGTGCGCCTGCCGTTCAACCTCGGCGTCGGTGGCGCGGTCCGCACCGGCCTGCGGTGGGCGCTCGAACACGACGCCGACACCGTCGTGATCATCGACGCCGACGGTCAACACGACCCGGGCGACATCGACGCCCTGCTCGCGGCGGTCGCCGCCGGCGCCGGATTGGCGATCGGCAGTCGCTTCGCCGACGACGCGGGGGAGTACGCCGTCGGCGGCACTCGGCGTCGGGCGATGGGGCTCCTCAACCGCATCGTGCGCATGACCACCGGGTTCGGCTCGACCGATGCCACGTCGGGCTTCCGGGCCATGAGCCGACCGGTGGTCGAGTACCTGGCCCGCGAGTATCCGGTCGAGTACCTCGCCGACACGGTCGAGGTCATCATTCTCGTGCGCCGCTCCGGCTACGAGGTCGTCGAGGTTCCCGTGTCGATGCGTGCCCGCGCCGGCGGCTTGCCGTCGGCCCGACGCTTCCGACTCGTCTTCAACTATCTGCGGTTGCTGGTCGGTATCGCCGGAGGCGTGTTGGTCGGTCGCCGTGACGGGGGACGACGATGAGCGCCGCCGCCCAGATCACCCTGTCGCTCGTCGCCCTCGGCATCACCGTCTGGGTCATCCGGCTGGTCGGGCTGCGACGGCTCCGGTCGAAGTACGCCCTGCTGTGGCTCGTCATCACCGTCCCCCTCGTGCCGCTCGCCGCGTTCCCGGCGATCGTCGACGAGACCGGCGACTTCCTCGGCGTCAACTACGCGCCGGCGCTGCTCTTCTCGCTGTCGGGTCTGTTGCTGCTCGGCATCGCCATCCACTACTCGTGGGAGCTCAGCCGGCTCGAGGCCCGAACCCGGCAGCTCGGCGAGGAGATCGCCCTCTTGCGCGCCCGTCTCGACGACGCCGATCGGGGGGACTCGTGAGCACCACCATCACCGCCCGTCGGTTCTGGACCGTGCTCCTCGCGATCGCGGGGCTGTCGCTCGTCTGGCGGATCGTCTTCATCCTCGTGTGGCGCGACGGCATCTTCATCTGGGGCGACGCGTACTTCTACCACGAGTCCGGACGTCAGCTCGCCGAGGGCGTCGGCTGGGTGAACCCCCTCGAGTACAACATCGACGGCACCGAGACGCCGGCCGCCGACCATCCGCCGCTGTACATCTTGTTCCTCGGGTTCTGGTCCTGGGTCGGGCTGCCCGGCCCGACCGCCCACATGATCCTGACGGCGATCTTCATCTCGACGCCGATGGTGATCATGACCGCGCTCGCCGCTCGCGAGTTCGGGGGTCATCGCCTGGGGCTGATCGCCGGGTTCCTCGCCGCGGTCTACCCGAACATCTGGTCCTGGGACGGCACGATCCTGTCGGAGATCCTGGCGATGCTGTTTCTGTCGACCACCGTGTACTTCGTGTACCGGTTCTGGAACCGGCCGAGTTTCGCGGGTGCCGCGCTGATGGGCCTGTCGCTGTCGCTCGCCACGTTCAGTCGCGCCGAGCTGTTGTTGATGAGCATGCTCGTCATCACCCCGATGATCCTGCTGGTGAAGACCTGGGATTGGCGGACGCGGCTGTCGGCGCTGGTGATCGCCGGCGTCACGAGCGCCGCCGTCCTGGCGCCGTGGGTCGCGTTCAACCTCTCCCGCTTCGAGAACCCCGTGTATCTGTCGGAGGGCTATCAGGTCACGCTCGCGACCTCGACCTGTGACGCCACCTACTACGGGGAGTTCACCGGGTACTGGAGCATCACGTGCCCGCAGCAGTTCCTCGCCGAGGAGGGGCTCACCCCCGACAACTCCGACCAGTCCGAACGCTCGGCGGTCTTCATGGAGAAGTCCGTCGAGTACATCAAGGACAACATCACCCGGCTCCCGACGGTCGTCGTCGTGCGCTGGCTGCGGATCTTCGGGCTCTGGAAGCCCGTGCAGCAGTCCGACGTCGATGCCTTCCTCGAAGGCCGCGACTTGTGGGTGACCCGCATCGCCCAGACGTCGTCGTACCTCTTCATGGTGTTGGCCGCGATCGGCGTCGTCGTCATGCGGCGCCGCCGTATCCCGATCCTCCCGCTCGTCGGCCCGCTGATCGCGATCTTCATCACGATCACGATCACGTTCGCCCAGAACCGTTACCGGGCGTCGGTCGAGCCGGCGATCGCGATCCTCGCCGCGGTCGCGGTCGAGCAGATGATCCGCGGTTGGCTCGCCCTGCGCGACGATCCCGAAGATCGTGAGCCTGAGCCGGGGCCGGGCACCGATGCTGAGGCCGAGGCGGTGCCGGCGCCGGCCTGACCTGCGCTCAGTCGTGCCAGTTCAAGGTGGTGCGCATCGTGGTGTCGAAGTCCTCGAAGCTCATCGCCGTCTTGGCGCCGTCGATCAGGCGGGCGTCGTCGCCACAGAGGGTCCGGAACGGCGCGTCGGGGTCGGTCGCCGCTCGGGCGATCGCGTCGGCGACCTCCTGCGGGTCGGCGGCCGAACCACCGCCTTCACTTCCGCCGCTGTCGCCCTCGTCGCCGTCGAGCGAACTCAGCGCGGCTCGGAACGCATCGTGGCGCTCCTCGTGGATGGAGCCGGCGAACGCGTCGGGCTGGATGATCTTGGCGCCGAAGCCGGTGTCGAACCGGCCCGGTTCGATCAGGTGCACCCGGATCCCGAAGGTCGACATCTCGAAGTGCAGGGCTTCGCTCATCGCTTCCAGCGCGAACTTCGATGCGGCATACGCGCCGGCGTAGGGCGACCCGACTCGGCCCGCGATCGAGCTGACGTTGACGATCACACCGCTGCCGCGTTCACGCCACGGGCCGAGCACCGCTCGCATCGTGCGCAGCGGGCCCATGACGTTGGTCTCGAGCTGGGCGTACATCAGCTCGTCGGTGAGCTGCTCGATCGGTGAGCGCACCTCGAATCCGGCGTTGTTGACGAGCACGTCGATCGACGCGGCGTCGGCCAGCGCGGCGTCGACCGCCGCGGGATCGTTGACGTCGAGGGTCCGCTTCTCGATCGTCAGGCCTTCCGCCTCCACCGCGGCGTCGAGGTCGCCGGACTTGCCCGGATCGCGCATGGTCGCGATCACGTCGTGGCCCTGGCGGGCGAGGGTGAGTGCCGCGAGCAGACCGAAGCCGCTGTTCGAGCCAGTGATGAGGATGCGAGCCATGCGCTGATCCTGGCATGCCGGAACTCCACGTGGCGCCCCGACCGGCTCCGGTAGCGTCGGTTCGATGTCCGCCCGTACCTACGACCCCGCACGCGTCTTCGTCCGGGCGTTCGGTCTGGCCGAGGGTCTCGAGTGGGGATTCTGGCTCGCCGCATCGGTCTGGTGGATCGTCGAACTCGACCTCAACCCGATCCAGCTCGTCGCGATGGGCGCCGTGCTCGAGGTCTCGGTGTTGCTCGGCGAGACCCCGACCGGTGTCGTCGCCGACCTGGTCAGCCGGCGCCGATCGCTCGTGATCGGCCAGGCCGTGATGGGCGTGGCGTTCATCTGGGCGGTCGTGTCCACCAACTACTGGGTGATCCTCCCCGCTCAAGCGCTGTTCGGCATCGGCTGGACGTTCCGCTCGGGCGCCGACACGGCCTGGGTAACCGACGAACTGAAGGGAATGGGGCGGGCCGAGGACACCGACATCGAACGGCTCCTCATCCGCAAGCACCAGTTCGGGATCGCGTTCGCGATGCTGGCGTTGTTCGGCGTCATGGTGATCGGCACGCTGACCTCGGTGCGGGTCGCGATCGTCGTCGTCGGCTGCTTGGCGCTGCTGTTGGCCGCGTGGATGTCCACCGCGCTGCACGAAGAACACTTCACGCCCGGCCGTGAACACGAGCGGGGTTTCCTCGAGACGCTTCGAGACGGGTTCACCGTCGTGCGCACCCGCCCGCGGCTGCGGCTCCTCGTCGTCGTCCTCTTCATCCTCGACATGGGGTCCGAGGTCGTCGACCGGCTCGGCCACAAGCGCTTCCTCGATGCCGGCGGCTGGGACGACAGTTCCCTCATCGGTCTCTGGGTGCTCTTCAGCGCGTTGTCGGCGGCCGGTCTGATCGTCAACGCGTTCGCCGGGCGCGCGCTCGACCGCGGCTTCGGTGTCGCCCGGTTGGCCGTCATCTTGCTGGCCATCGCGTCGGCGGGCGCGTTCTTGACCGCCTCGACCGCGATCGTCGTCATCATCGGACTCGGGCTGATGCTGCAGGACGCGACCCGCGAGTCGCTGTGGCCCGTCATGGAAGGTTGGGCCAACCGCGATGCCCCGTCGGAGGTGCGCGCGACCGTGCACTCGTTGATGGGGCAGACGACGGCGCTCGGCGAGCTCGTCGGCGGGCTCGCCCTCGGGGTCTTGGCCCAAGCCACGTCGATCCGCTTGGCGGTCTTCATCGCCGCCGGTCTGTGGGCGATCTCGGCCCTGCTCGCCACCCGCGGTATCGAGCGGCGCTGATCGGCAGGTCCGTCGTCCGTCTAGATGGGTCAGAGGACCCATTTACGGCGAAATCGGAGGCCACCTACCGTCGAGAGCGTGTCGGAGACGCGGGTAGCTCCCACCCACGGCGGTTCTCGTCGTGTCGTGGCATCGGTGGTGATGACGGTGATGGTGACCGTCGCCGCCCTCGTCGCGCCCGTCGCCGCAGGTGAGCCGGCGCTGACGCTGTCGTTCCTCGAAGCGACCGATACCGACACCGTCACCTTCGCCGCGACCCCCGAGACCGAGATCCTCGAACCGGTCGTCGAGTACCGCGAGGTCGAGACGAACTCGGCCTGGGATCGGTCGCTCACGACATCGATCGTCGGTGGTGAAGCCGTCGCGATCGATCACTATCGCTACACCGTCAAGCTCTTCGCCTACGACGGTCCGTTCCTCGCCGGCGAGTGTGGCGGGGTGCTCATCGCCGAATCCTGGGTGCTCACCGCCGCGCACTGTGTCGAAATCCAGCGAGGTGGCGCCTGGGTCCCCGCCGACTCGATCGACGTCGTCTACGGCGTCGCCGAATGGACCGACTTCCAGCACGACCGCAACTCGTCGCTCGCTGCCGCCGAGTCGATCGCCGTCCACCCCGACTACGACCGTTCGATTCTCGCCAACGACCTCGCGCTCGTCCGCCTGTCGGCGCCCGTCGATCGAGCCACCGCCGACACGATCCCGCTCTATGACCTCGCCGGTCCGGCCGACGGCACGGCGGCGTACGTCACCGGCTGGGGTGCCACCCAGTCCGGCGGGTTCACCGTGACCGACCTGCACGGCACCGAGGTCGCCATCGAGACCGATTGTTCGGTGTGGGCCAACGCCGTGCCGGGCTGGGACGACGCGACCCGGATCTGTGCCTCGGCCCATCCGTCGGGCTTCTGTCAGGGCGACAGCGGTGGGCCGCTCGTCGTCCAGGAGGGTGGCGTCGCGATGGTGGCGGGCATCGTCTCGTTCAACTCGAGCCTCGGCTGCGCCGCCGACCCCGACATCCCCGACGTCTACACCCGAGTGTCGGGCTACGTCGGTTGGATCGAGTCGGTGACCGGCCCCCTCTGGGCATCGGCGTCCGTCGGTGACGGCGGAGTCGCCGACCTGCCCGACGCCCGCGCCGGCCGGACCTACGCCGTGCGCATCGGCGACAGCGCGACGGGCGCCTTCACGATCGAAGCGGTGACGATGCCCGGTCGTCGCCTGCACGGCCCCGACGAGACCGGTGTCGACTGCCGACGCCCGGACGCCCACCCGTTCGCCGATGTCGACCCGACCTCGTGGGCGGACACCGCCGTCTCCTGTGTCTTCCAGCTCGGGATCACGACCGGCACGTCGGCCACGACCTTCTCGCCCGACGCCCTCGTCACCCGCGAACAGATGGGTGCCTTCCTCGGCCGGTTCCGCAACGTCGTGACCGGCGAGTCGTGCTCGGGTCCGGTGCCGTTCGCCGACATCAACCCCGCCTCCTACGCCAGCGACGCCATCGGCTGTCTGGCCTCGATCGGAGTCACCGGCGGCACGTCGGCCACGACCTTCTCGCCGAACGACCACGTCACCCGTGAGCAGATGGGTGCCTTCCTCGCTCGTCTGCTGCGCGACGTGACCGGCGAGGCGTGCGGCTCGCCGGCGCCGTTCGCCGACGTGCCCGAGACGTCCTATGCCTTCACCGACATCGGCTGCCTCTACGGCCTCGGGATCACCACGGGCACCTCGGCCGACACCTACTCGCCCCAGCAGCCGGTGACCCGAGCCCAGATGGCGGTGTTCCTCAGCCGGCTGTACGAGGCCCTGACCGGCTGATCGACCCCGCGTCCACGGTCACGGAGCCGTGGCCCGGGCAGTACCCTCCGAGGCGATGGCCGTCACCCTTCGCTCCGACCTCCTGCGCTTCTCGGGTGCGCCGGTCACGATCGACGACGATCGGGTGGCCGAGCTCGACGACGCCTCCCATCTGCTCGACGATCCCGATGCGCTCCTCGAGCGCTGGAACGCCGACGGCCACCTCTTCCTCCGCGGGGCGATCGACCCCGCCCTCGTGCAGGCCGCTCGCATCGAGCTGCTGCAGAAGTACGCGATCCTCGGCGAGATCGACGACCGCCATCCCGTCGATGACGCCATCGCCGGCGACCGGGCCGGCCTCGCGACCGCCAACATGCGGATGTTCACCGAGAGCCTCCGTACCGGCGCTCACTACGAGTCGGTGATCCTGCACGAGCCGCTCGTCGACATCGTCGGCACGCTCCTCGGCGGTGGGGTCCGTCCCTACGACTTCCGCTGGCCCCGACTCGCCCGTCCCGGCGAGGGTTGCGGCTTCCATGCCGACGGGCCGTACATGAGCCGCGGCACCGACAAACACCTGTCGGTGTGGATCCCGCTCGGGCGGGTCCTTCCGCACGAGGGCGCGCTCATGTTGCTCGAGGACAGCCACCGCAACGCCGAACTCGCCGAGGGGTACCTCCGCATGGACGCCGATCGCGACGGCCTCGTCTGGCTCTCCGACGATCCGGCCGACGTGCAGGATCGCTACGGCGCTCGCTGGCTCACCGCCGACTTCATGCCCGGCGACGCCTTGATCTTCTCGATGTCGACCGTGCACGGCGCGTTCGACAATGCGTCGCCCGAGCAGCGGTGCCGGCTCTCCACCGACAGCCGCTACCTCCTCGCCGGCGAGGTCCCCGACGAACGCTGGAACGGCGAGAACCTCGAGCCCCACGGTCCGGGTCGCGTCTTCTATCCCGGCCTCGGTGCGTGGGACAACGCCGACTTCCAGGACGAGTGGAAGTACGTCGACGAAGCCGGTCGCCTCGTCCTGCCCGGCTGACGCCGAACGCTACCGTCGCGTCATGGACTGCCCCTGCGGGATCGACAAGCCGCTGGCTGCATGTTGCGGCCCCATCCTCGCCGGCGACGTGCTCGCGCCGACCGCCGAGGCGTTGATGCGCTCGCGCTACACCGCCCACGCCACCGGCCATTCCGACCATCTCGCCGCGAGCTGGGCGCCCGAGACCCGGCCGTCGGACCTCCATGTCGTCCCCGGCCGTCGGTGGGTTCGTCTCGAGGTCGTCGACACCGAGCGGGGTCGCCAGCTCGACGCCGAAGGGATCGTCGAGTTCCGAGCTCACTGGGAGCACGACGGCGACACCGGTGTGCTCGCCGAACGGAGCCGGTTCCGGCGCGAGAACGGCCGCTGGGTGTACGTGGACGGCATGTGATGCCGCACGGCCGGCTCTCACTCGTCGGGCTCGCGCTCTTCGCCGTCGGCTCGGCCTGCAGCTCGGGGGACGCCGCCGCCGTCGACCGCACCCTCGACGGCACCTGGGTCGTGACCGAGATCGACGGCCAGCCGATCGTCTCGGGCGAGAACACCGAGGTCGTGCCGTTCCTGGAGATCGACGCGGGCGAGGCGGTCGGCTCGTTCGGTTGCAACTCGGGCGCTGCGTCGCTCGTCGTCGACGGCGATGTCCTCGACGTGGTCGAGGCGGGCTCTGAAGACGAGGCGTGCGCGTCGGTCACGGTGTCGTTCGCCGAGAACGCGATCAGCGAGGTGCTCGCCACTCGCCGGATCGGGCTGACCCTGGAGGACGGCCGCATGGTGTGGGTCGCGGCGGGACGCCAGATCATCCTCACCGAAGCGGCAGAGCCGCCGCCCTAGCGGGATGCGTCGAGCGGCTCGGGCCGCCCGGTCAGGAATCCCTGGACGAAGTCGATCCCCAGCTCGCTGAGGAAGTCGCGGGTCGAGTCGTTCTCGACCCACTCCGCGACCGTTCGGGCGCCGAGGGTGTGCGCGGTCGCAGCGATGGCTTCGACGACCTGGCGGGAGAGCTGGTCGATCGTGGCGTCGCGGACCCAGGCGCCGTCGATCTTCAAGAAGTCGACCTCGACGTCGCGGGCGACCGAGAGCGAGGTCCAGCCGCTGCCGAAGTCGTCGAATGCCACGCGGGTGCCCCAGTTGCGGAGGTTCTTGACGACCTCTCGGCAGCGCGGCTCGTCGCGGATGGCCGCGTCCTCGGTGATCTCGATGATCACCCGATCGGGCTCGACGCCCTTGTGGCCGAGGACGGTGCCGAGATGGCGGACGATGTCGCCGAACACGACCGTGTTCGGGTGCACGTTGATCGACATCGGCGGCGCCTGCGGGTTGGCGGCGAGCCACCCGACCGCCGTCTCGATCACCCACCGGTCGAGCCGTTCGGTCAGGCCGTACTGGCCAGCGGCGTAGATGTAGCGCGCCGGCGTGTGGTGCCGCCCGTCGTCGCCGACGTAGCGCAACAGCGACTCGACCAGCATGGGGTGGTCATCGCGGTCGTCGGTCCGGACGATGGGCTGGCCGTAGAGGATGAAGCGGCCCTGGGCGAGCCCGTCTCGGGTCTCGCGGGCGAGCCGTTGGTCGGCTTCGCGGGCGACGAGGCGCGCATCCTCGGGGTCGTGCACGATGACCCGGTTCTTGCCCTCGGCCTTGGCGAGGTAGAGGGCGGCGTCCGCGTCGGACCAACTCTCATCGGTGTTGGAGCGGGCGATGCCGGCCGAGGCCGTCACGTGGAGCGCTCCGCCTCGCCAGTCCCACCCGACGAGGGCGATCCGGTCGATCAGGCGATGCATGATCTCGAACAGCTGCTGGACGTCGCCGCTGTCGAGGATGACCGCGAACTCGTCGCCGCCGAGGCGGGCGACCAGGTCGGTGTGGTCGGCGGTCTCGCGCATCACGGTCGACACGTGGCGGAGGAGGTCGTCGCCGGCGGCGTGGCCGAGTTCGTCGTTGATGCGTTTGAAGCCGTCGAGATCGATGAGGCCGATCGCCGGTCGGGCGGTGCGGCCGAGGCTGCGGAGATGGTCCTCGTAGGCCCGCCGGTTGGGGAGCTCGGTGAGCGGATCGGTCGAGGCGAGTTGGTCGAGCGCCGACCGGGCTCGCTCGAGCTGCTCGATCGTCACCGCCGTGCGGACCTGGGCCGCAGCGATGCCGGCCAGGTCGGCCAATGCACGTTCGTCAGCTTCGGTGTAGAAGTCGGGCTGCGAATGCTCGGAGTCGATGACCCCGATCACCTCGCCGGCATCGATGATCGGCACTGCGAGCTCGGATCGCCGTGACTCGTCGTCGACGATGTAGCGAGGGTCGTCGAGGGTGTCATCGACCCGGATCATCTCGCCGCTCTCGGCCGCGGCACCGACGATGCCCGCACCGATCTTGATCTCGATCGGGTTGACGATCTCGCCGCGGCCCACGGCCTTGGGTCCGAACGCCGCCCGCTGCACGAGCACGTCGCGCTCGCGGTCGACGAGATAGATCACACAGTCCTCGTAGCCGAGGATCTCCATCGAGGTCTCCGCGACCGTCCACAGCACCGTGTTGGTGTCGCGCGCTTGAGCGAGTTCGAGCGAGGTGGCCCGCAGCAGCTCGAGCAGCACTTCGGGGTCGCGAGGACGCATCGATTCCACCTTCGCAGCTTCGGCGGGTTCCGTGCAGGAAACAGGTGCATCAGGTGGAGTCGTTCGCGCCGCTCCTCACCACGGGAGGCCAGCGCTGAGTCATCGGCGCGGCGGTTCAGCCGAGGACGCGACGAGCGAGTCGGCCGGCCCGACGCCGTTGACGTCGGGCCCACCAGGTGCCCTCCTGGGCGCGGCGAGCGATCCGTTCCCACGCTCGCCGGGTGCTGACCGTCGGTCGGATGATCGTCTGGCTCGGGATCTGCAGAAAGCCATACGTCGTGCCCGACGACGCACCCACCGGGATGTCGGGCGGTCGGTGCAGTGCTTCGTCGAGTGCGTCCGCGAAGGCGCCACCGCCGAGATGGCGGGCTCGTTCGACCAGGTCGTCGGCCCGGGTGCGGACCACCGCCACGTCGGCTCGGCCCGGGTAGGCGGCGTGGATGCGCCCGTCCTCGAACTTCTCGTAGAGCTCACAGAGGTCGGTGAGCTGGATGAACCCCTCGCGGGTTTCCGGATCGGGGATCGGCCCATCGAACATGTCGGTGGCGTTGGCGAACCGGTCGTGCACGAGCGCTTCGATCTCGGGCCCGACCGCTCGGCGCACGAGCGCTCGACGGGTGTCGTCGGCGCCGAAGCTGCGGCCGTCGGCGAACGCGCCGGCTCGATAGGCGTTGTGCACGAGCGCGAACGCGACGTACGGCGTCGGGAGCCCGATGGTGGCGGCCACGCTGGCGGCGCCGATGAAGTGGTTCAGCGCCGGGCCGCCGTCGAAGTCGATGCGCGAACCGAACAGCTCCCGGGCGAGCGCGAGGGCGGCGCTCACCGTCGTGAGCTCGTCGTCGCTGCGGCCGTCGTCGCGCAGCTGTCGCATCAGCGGAACCGGGGTGCGTCGCACCACGATCGCCCTCGTGGTCTCCTCCATCTCCTGACGGTAGGAATCGGGCCGCGTCGCGGACAAGGGCCCTCCGAACCAATCTCGGCCGACCGTTCGACCGAGGTGCGGATCAGGCGTAGAGGGTTGCGGCGGTGCCTCGGCTCGGGGTGAGCGTCGACTCGAAGGCGTCGCGGCTGTTCGCCAGGTAGGCGCTGCGGGCAGCCGGGAGGCGGGCCTGCACGGCGGCGCCGTCGTCGACCGCCGGCCCCTCGGCGTCGCTCCGGCGCCGCCGAGCGATCATGGCCTGGCCTGCGGTCAGGTCGATCGCGAGCGGACCGCGGGCGTCGAGCGTGGGCCCCGAGGTCGTCTCCAGATCGTTGTACCTAGCCATGATGGGTACTACGGCCCATTGGCGGCCTGGCTTTAGTCATTCGTGCCAGATGACCTCCGCCATCGGCGCGGCTAGCTGTTGTGTCCTGGGACGTTGTTGACGTCCGTTGATGGGTGAGCCTCCTGA
>CAZEML010000050.1:14521-22455 GCA_964513285.1 uncultured Candidatus Nemicrothrix sp. | reverse complement strand
TGGAAGTAGATGACGGAGCCGGTGCCGGAGAAGGGTGGCGAGGCGTAGCCGCCGGCGGTCTCTCGGTTGAACTCGCAGATCGAGAAGATGATGGGGATCGTCGATCCACCACTGACCGCACCCCAGCGAGCCACCGCGATTGCGGAGACTTCCTTGCCGTCGAGTCCGGCGACCGGGGCGAACCGGTAGTCGACGGTGGTGGCGTCGCCGTCGACGTTCGACCCGGCGTCCTGGGTTCGCACGACGACTCGCACACTGTTGCTGTCGGGGAACGTGATCCCGCCGCTGACGATCCGGCTCTGACCGTCGCCGGCGTTGCCGTCGGCGAAGGCTTCGCCGGTCGCGTACACGTCGCCGCACGCGCCCTCCGCGCAATCGCGGGCGATGGCGAGCGCGGCCGCGTCGGCGCCGTTCTGCAGTTCGCGTCGCTCCTGGTAGAGCGCCGAGCCGTCGATGACCCAGGCCGCGATCATCAGCAAGATGACCAGGCAGAGGGCCACGAAGATGGCGACGGCGCCGCGGTCGTGCGAGGTCTCTGACGTCATCCGCCGCATCTCATGACCCCTTCTTCGACGAAGTTCCAGGTCCCGTCGTTGAAGAGCGGGATGTTGTAGTCGTGGTCGTAGGTGACGGTCACCGTCACCGGTTGTCCCGGGACACAGGGGCTGGGTGTCACGGTCACCCCGATTCGGCCGGGATCGAGATTGGGTGCCGCGGCACGGACCGTCGAGGCGGGATCGCCGCTCTCGAGGGCCGCGACCCGGACGCCCTCACGCGCCGCGTGGGTGAGCGTCGTCTTGGTGTGGTAGCCGCGTCCGAACTCGATCACTCCGAAGACGAGGAGGATGAGGAGCGGCAGGATCAGGGCGAACTCCACCAGGGCTGCGCCCCGGTCAGCGTTCTTCGGGCGGGCGATCACCATGAGATGTCCCAATTCCCGAGGGTGTCGAGGCCGACCGCAGCAACGGTCAAGACGATGACCGCCGCGATGAGCGCGGCGAGGATCGCGTACTCGACGGCGGTGGCACCGCGGTCGTTCGACAAGGTCGTGTGCGTGTGGGTGTTCATGGCCTCGGAGTCCTCGCGTTCGAAAGGCGTGGGCCCGGGCGACAGAGATGTCGCCCGGGCCTCAGGTCGAGCCGGTCGAGCCGGCTCGTCGCTCACTCGCCGTCGGGGATGGCCTCGTCCACGGCGGTGAAGCCACCGAGGACGTCCTGGCCAACCGCAGCCACGGTGAGGACGATGATCGCGGCGATGAGCGCCACGATCATTCCGTACTCGACCGCGGTGGCACCGCGGTCGTTCATGTTCATGCGAGCCGCCGCGAAGCGAGCGATCTCGCGGACCGCTGCCGCGGTCGTCTTGGTCATCCCGATCATGTGTGGACCTCCCGTTCACGTGGTGGATCAGGTGACGTCACCGAACCACCTGTCTCAGTGCAGGGCATCCCCAACATTGAGGAAGCGTGTGTTGCGATCTCAGCGGTCGGTCGTTCACTTTCCGTGGGATTCGGGGTTGACAACGCAGCGTGGTCGCGGCCAACCTCGGGGAGGCGAGGGACTTCGTCGACACAGCGTGGTCGACGATCGGCGAAACGAATCATGGGTATGGCGGGCGAACCATCCAACGAGACAGCACCGAACGCGTCGGTGACACGCTGGGGTCGTGAGGGGGCACAACACCTCCAATACGGCCTCGGAGCGGTGCTCCTGGGCGTCTTGTTGCCGGTCGCGCTCGGCGTCCCCGAGCCGGGTCTTCGCCCGGGCCGATTCGTCGGGGAGATCGTCCTCGGAATCTCACTCCTCGCGGTCTTCGCCAACGTCGTCTTGATGTTGGCGGCCCACGTGGGTCGTCGCCGCCGAGAGTGGTGGTTCGCCCTCGGCGGCCTCGGGTTGGCGATGGCTCACCCCGTCCTCGACGGGGTGCTCTCGTCGGCCGGCTCCTGGCTCGGTCCGGCGCGGCTGGCCATCGGCACCGTGTCGCTCCTGGCCTTGTCCCGACTGATCGAACTCGGCGGTTGGCAAGCGCGTGCGGTGCGGTCGATCGGCGTCACGCTCGGGGGTCTCGCGCTCGTCGCCGTCGCGGTCGAAACCATCGATCCCGGCGCGCCGGCGTCGCTGACCGACTCCGCCGCCTTCGCCTTCGCGGGTGCGGCGATCGCGGTCGGCGGCATCGCCTTCATCTACGGCCAGCGCTCGCCTGACGGCACCTTGATCTCGTTCGGCATGACCGCCCTCGCCGTCGGCTTCGGTGGCCTGCTCCTGTTGGTCTCGGGGGACACCGCCCTGACCGTCAGCGTGGCGACCGTCAGCGCGGTCGCCGCCGTCGCCGCCATCGCGGCGTCGATCATGTCGCTGCTCGAAGCGTTGGCCCGCCGGGAACTGCGCCGCGAGGCGCTGATGCTGTCCCGCGGGCTCGCCCTCGCTCGGCTGGAGGCGCAGGCCGACCGCTTCAGTGAGTTGGCGCACGACCAACGTTCGGCGCTCCTCGCCATCGAGGCGGCCGCCGAGCGGATGCGCACCCAACCGTCGGGCCAACTGGCCGCCGCGGTGGCCTCGGAGGCGGCTCGCCTCAACCGACTGCTCGCCGATCGCACCGATGGTGCCGATGCGTTCGACCTCCACGCGGCCGTGTTGCCGATGGTGGAGTGCATGCGTGCCTTCGGCTCCGAGATCGGCGTCTCGGTCCACGACGACGTGTCGGTCTGGGGAGGGGTCGACGAGGTCGTCGAGATCGTCGGGGTGTTGATCGACAACGCCTTGACCCATGGTCAGGCGCCGGTTCGGGTGGAGATCGGAGCGCACGAGAACGGCGCGGTCCTCCGGGTGTCGGACTCCGGCCCGGGCGTGCCCGCCCCCCTGCGGGAGTCGGTCTTCGAGCGAGGCGTCAGCACGCGTCCGGCCGCGCACTCCGGTCTCGGCCTGTTCTCGGCCCGTCGGATGGCCGAAGCCGCGCACGGTTCGCTCTCGATCGCGGATGCGGACGGCGCCTTCGAGCTCGTCTTGCCGACCGACCGTCCCGACCCGGTGGTCGACACCGACACCGACGCCGGGGTCGGCGACGCGACCTCCGACCATGGCTGACGTCCCGTTCGATCCCGGTTTCGCCGTCGATCGGCGGGTCGCGCCGCCCAACGTCTTGCTGGTCGACGATCATCGCCTCCTCGCCCAGATGATGGTCGAGGACCTGCAGAGCCGTGGCTACCGTGCAGCGTCGATCGACGTCGAGGAGACCGACATCGCCGAGCGCATCCTTCGCCTCGAGCCCGACCTCGTTCTGCTCGACGCCGTCTTCAACGACGACGAGGACGGCGGCATGGGGGTGCTCCGCAGCCTGCGAGACCGCTCACCGGCCCCGATCGTGATCCTGACCGGTGTGTCCGACGAACTGCGCCACGCCGAGTTTCTCGCCGAGGGAGCTCGAGCCGTGATCTCCAAGGCCGACTCCTTCGACGGTGTCATCGAACAGGTCGAGGCGGTTCTCGATGGGCTCGACCCGATGGGCGTCAACCGTCGCCAGGACCTTGCTCGGCGTCTCCAAGCGCACCAGGACGACGAGGCCGAGCGCGGGTCTGCGCTCCAACAGCTGACCGATCGTGAGCTGGCGACGCTGCAAGCGCTGGTCGACGGCGTCACGGTCGAGGAGATCGCGGCCCGACGCACTGTCGCGGTGTCGACCGTGCGGTCGCAGGTCCGTTCCGTGCTCAGCAAGCTCGACGCTCACAGCCAGATCGAGGTCGTCGCGATCGCTGCTCGTCTGGGGATGCGGCCCTCCGAAGAGTCGGCGTGAGCGTCAGCTGGCGGGCTAGGAGGGGACGAAGGCGTACTCGGCGCGGCGCCTGACCGGCGGCTCGCTGGCGATGGATGCCCATGCGTACGCCATCACCGTCAGATGCCGGAGGCCGATCAAGAAGATCTCGCCGGAACCGGTGGTGATGCCGCGGGTCATCAGCATCGATGCGCCGACCCCACTGACCGTGCCAAGCACGAACATGAGCACGCCCGAGATGCCGGCCTGGTCGCGGCTGACCACGTTGAGAACGGCGATCGCGATCAGCGGGGCGAGGACGAGCTCCATGCCCACGGCGCCATAGCGCCCGTGGTCGAGGTCGACGGCCATGTCGGCCGCGACCACGCCGAAGAACGGCCCGAGCGCGGCGGTGGGCCATGTCTGGATGGCGTTCTTGAGTCGCCAGAGGGCGACGCCGAGGACTCCGGGAAACTCCACAGTGACTCCATGGTAGGCCGTTGACGGGTACGACTTCCTTTCGGCAGACGGCGATCGATCCTGAGCGTGGTCGACCCGGCGGCCGCCCTAGCATCGGCGAGATGGGCGATCCGAGGGTCATGGTGTTCATCGATGGGCAGAACCTGTTCAAGGGATTGAAGCGCCGCTTCGGGGTCCGCCTCCATCCCCTGTTGCTCGCCCGCGAACTGGCCGGGCCGAACCGTGACCTGGTCGGCACCCACTACTACTCCGGGGTGCACGACCGCGACGAGAACCCGCGGATGCACGAGTTGGTGCGACGGCGACACGATCTCATCCGTCGGACCGGGGTGACGGTGACCGAGCGGACCCTGCGCTACCACTGGGAATGGCGGGTGCCTCGCGGCGAGCTCGACCCGCCGTGGTACGACTCCGCCCCCCGACGCACCGAAGCGACGGTCGAGAAGCATCGCGGCGCCCGCGAGAAGGGCATCGACGTCGCCTTGGCCCTCGACGCGGTCGGCAGCATCCTCACCGACGAGTGCGACGTGGTGATCGTGGTCAGCCGCGACCGCGACCTCATGGAGATCGCGGCGGAAGTCGATCAGCGATGTGCGGGCAAGCCCGTGAGCGTCGAGGTCGCCTACGTCTCGGAACGCCGCGGCGACGAGCGAGCGCTCGCCGGCTACGACCGCTTCCACGAGATCGACGACGAGATCGTCGCGGCCGCGACCGATCACTTCGACTACGGCCGCTCGCTCGACGGCGCCGAGGTCGACGCCTTCCTCGCCGAACTCTGAGCGGCTGGGCCGTTCGGCCCAGGAAAAGTGATCAATTCGGCCCACCGACGTGTCGAAGAGGCTGCATGGTGATGACGCTCTCGACCGAGGATCCCGCGGTCGATGGCGCGCGGGGAGGCGACCCGACCGCCTGGGCGGACCTCTACGAGCGGTTCCATCCGACCATCGCCCGTTACCTCGAGGTGCTCGCCCCCGACGTCGATCCCGAAACGATCTGGGGTGCCGCAGCTCGAGCCCTCCCCGGCCAACCGGTCGGCATCAAGCCCCTCGTGTGGCTGTTGCGTGTCTGCCGCGAGGTGTGCGTGCATCCCCCCGACCCGGATCAGACCGACAGCGACGTGATCGCCATGGTCAGACGGCTTCCCCCGCTGCAGATGGAGATCATCACGCTCCGCGTCGTCGGAGGTCTCGCCGACGGCGATGTCGCCGCCGTCGTCGGTTGGCCCGAGACCCGAGTCGTGTCGGCGGCGCATCACGCGCTGGCCGAACTCGCGCGACAGGTGGATGTCCGATGACCCCGCAGGAACAGTCGTCGCGCATCATCGACGCCGCCGTGAACGGCGGTGCCGTGCCCGGCTTCGAGCAGGTCAGCCAAGCGCTCGGGGAATTGGCCCACACCACGCCGATCGCGCCGGGCGCGGCGCTCGTCGCTCCTGGTGTCGCTGCCGCATCGGCGGTGTCGGCGCCGAGCCCGTTGGCGATCGCGCTCGCCCCGCTCGTGAAGCCGGCGATCGGGCTCGTCGTCGCCGTCGGGCTCGTCGGGGCCACGGTCGTCGTCGGCCGCGGTGGTGAGCCTGCCGATTCGCGGCCCGCCACGCCGGCGATCGCTCGAACGGTCGATGTCGATTCCGCCCCCTCCGACGACCCGTCGGTCGGTTCCGGCGCCGTCGAGTCGTCCGTGCCCGCCGAGGGTGACGAGTCCGCCGTCGTTCCGGAGCCGTCCCCGGCGCCCACTCCTCAACCGACACCCTCGACCGCCGAGCAGCCATCGACGACGGCGACCGCATCCACGACGACCGACACCCCGACGACGATTGCGGCGCCGACCACCTCCGCGGTGTCCTCGTCAACCGGGGCTCCATCGACCACCGAGGGCCCTGCGACCACGGCGGAGACGACGACGAGCCTCGCCCCAGAGGATCAAGCAGACGACGACCCCGCCGATGGGGGAGAGGGCCCGACGACCCCCAACGGTAACAACGGGAACGGCAACGGCAGCGGAAGTGGCGGCGGGAACAACGGAAAGGGCAAGGACCGATGACCTCGACACGACGACCGATCGCGGTTCCCGAGACACTCATCGCCCGCGCCCGTCGCGGTGATCAGGCGTCGTTCGATGCGATGTTCGCGGCCTACCAACCCTTCCTGCTTCGTCACCTCCGCATGGTGTGTGGGACGAAGGCCGACGACGTCGCCGCCGCCACGTGGGAGTCGGTGGCCGGTTCGCTCGACCGGTTCCGCGGTGACGGCCATGACTTCAGGCGGTGGCTCTTCACGATCGCGCGGCGCCGGCTCGTCGACGATCTTCGGCGAGACGCCCGACGGCCGCTGGAGGCCGTCTCGCTCGACTCGGTCGCGGAGCCGGCCGTCGCTCCTGACACCTCGATCGAGGGCGCCGATTGGATCTCACAGCAGCTCCGCACGCTGCCGACCCGCCAAGCCGAGGTGATCTCGCTTCGCGTCGTCGGTGGGCTTCCGGTGCGTGATGTCGCGGAGCTCCTCGGCATCTCGGAGGCCAACGTGCGGGTATTGGGTCATCGCGGTCTCGCCACGCTTCGGGCGGCGCTCATCGGTGATTCCGAGGACGCGGATCGAGTTCGCGAAGAAATCGGCCTCGCGTTGTAACGCACGGCCGCGGCCCGGCGATCTCCGGGGTATGAACGACTTCACCCCCGAAGATGCCGACCAGCTGCTCGACGCAGCGGCCCGTGGCGGATCGATCGATGGTCACACCGAACTCTCCGAGGCGCTGAGCGAGCTGCACGCGCCGCTTCCGCCGGCGGCGGGCGGCGCGCCGAGCCTCGCCGCGGGCGGTGTCGGTGGCACCGGGCGATTCGCCCGACGTACCGCCGTCGCTGCGAGTCTGACCGTCTTCTCGTTGGTGGGCGTCGCTGCGGCCGGTACGGCTGGCATCGCGATCCTGGCCGATGACGAGCCGGCGGTGATCGAGGACGACCTGACCGCCGACGAGGTGCCCGTCGAGACGACCACGACGACGACCACCATCGCGGCCGCGGACGATCCCGCGGATGAGATCGTGGACGATCCGATCGCGCCTGACGTCGATGACGACGAGGCCGATGACGATGGCGATGAGAGCGATCGTGAGCGGGGTGACGAGATCGAGGGCGTCGATGCGTCCGATGGTCTCGACGACACCGAGCTCGAGCTGATCTGTGAGGCGGCCGTGAACCACGGTGAGTACGTGTCCTCGGTCGCCCGCGACAAGCAGGAGGGTGCCGATCAGGGAGCGCGGGTGAGCGAGGCGGCCGGCACCGACTGCGGCAAGGACGATGTCGACGATGCCGACGACGCCGATGATGCGGACGACGACGATGCCGATGACGCGGACGACGACGCGGACGATGCCGACGAGGATGCGGATGACGCTGGCGAAGCAGACGATGACGATCGCAACGGCAACGGCAACGGCAACGGCAAGGCGAAGGGTCACGAGAAGAACGGCAAGAGCGACGACTGACCCACGGGCCGGGACGCGCCGCACCCCGGCCCGAAGGCCGGGGTGCGGGTGACGGTGTGATGCTTGAGGTATGGAGCCCTCGATCACCATGCTGGAGATCGCCGATCAACGCGTGCTGTCGTTCGCCTCAAGATCCCGGCAAGGGAATCATTCAAGATTGAAATAAGTGGGGGCCGTCGCTACGTTGGAGCGGGCATCACCACCGAGACCGCCTCCCCCCTGCTCCC
>CAZEML010000050.1:0-14511 GCA_964513285.1 uncultured Candidatus Nemicrothrix sp. | reverse complement strand
GACCGTCCCACTCGGGGCACAGTGGCCGACGATCGACCCGTTCTTGTTCGTCGCCCACCACCTCGATCACTACCCGGCCGGCGAGGACGATCTCGGCCCCGCACCCGACGAGCTCTCCGGCCGTTCGATCGGCAACGACTTCTCCGAGAAGGACGGCTGGTCGATGTACCACGGCGACCGGGTCCCCGGGTTCCCCCAGCACCCCCACCGCGGCTTCGAGACCATCACCCACGTCCGCCACGGCCTGATCGACCACGCCGACTCGATGGGCGCGACCGCCCGGTTCGGGCACGGCGACACCCAGTGGATGACCGCCGGCAAGGGCGTCCAGCACTGCGAGATGTTCCCGTTGGTCAACCGCGACGCGCCGAACACCGGTGAGCTGTTCCAGATCTGGCTCAACCTGCCCGCCGCCGACAAGATGGTCGACCCGTACTTCACGATGCTGTGGAACGAGCGCACGCCGCGCGTCCGCGCGGTCGACGCCTCCGGCATCGAGACCGAGATCACCGTCATCGCCGGTCGACTCGGCGACACCCAGGCGCCGCCGCCTCCGCCCGACTCGTGGGCGGCGAAGCCCGAGGCCGACCTCGCGGTCTGGCACATCCGCATCCCTGCCGGCGGTCGGTGGACCCTGCCGCGAGCGCTCGGGGAGGAGACCGTCCGGGTGGTGTACGCCTTCGAGGGCTCGTCGGTGCAGATCGGCGACGCCGACCCGATCGAGGCCCGCACCGGTGCGGTGATCGTCGCCGACCGCGATCTCGAGCTCGTCGCCGGCGACGGCGGCATCGAGATGATGCTGCTCCAGGGCCGGCCCATCGGCGAACCGGTCGCCCAGCAGGGCCCGTTCGTGATGAATACGCGCGCTGAGATCATGCAGGCGTTCGACGACTACCAGCGCACCCAGTTCGGCGGGTGGCCCTGGCCGAGCCCCGACCCGAACCACGGCCCCGACGCGGGTCGGTTCGCCGTCCACGCCGACGGTCGCCGCGAAGACCCGAGCTAGGCCATGGCGCTCCAGCCGTACTTCGACATCGCGTTCACGCCGAGCGTCGTCGAGCTCCAACGCACGAAGGGTTCGCGTGACATGAACGCCGCGAACCACGACCGCACCGTCACCAACCCCCAACTCGGTCACGCCGAGATCGCCCACATCACCGCACGCGACTCGCTCTACATGGCGACGGCGAGCGAGACCGGCTGGCCCTATGTCCAGCACAAGGGTGGGGATCCCGGCTGGATCAAGGTGTTGGGGGCCACGACGATCGGGTGGCTCGAACGCAACGGCAACAAGCAGTACCTCGGTACGGGCAACCTGGCAGCGAACGATCGGGTCGCGCTCATCCTGGTCGACTACCCGAACCGCACCCGGCTGAAGGTGTTCGGCCGGGCCACCTACCACGCGGAGCTCGACACCTACCTGGCCGGCGTCCTCGAAGCCGAGGGCGAGCGTCACGACGGCGCGACGACCATCGAGGTCGAGGCGATCGCCTGGAACTGCCCGAAGTACCTGACGCCTCGCTACACCCAGCCCGAGGTCCAGGCGGCGTTCGACGAGCACAGCGCCGGCCTCCGAGCGCGCATCGCCGAACTCGAAGCTGAGGTCGAGGCGCTCCGAGCCGGCGGCGCGGACTGAACGTCGACGGCCCGACGTTTCGGCCGATTCGGGAATCAAATCCCGACCCGCGGCGTTTCCTCATACGTAGGGCAGTCCCCCTCCCAGCCCTACCAACCTCATAACCCCCCCGGCCTCGAGTCGGGTCGACCGGACCGCCGCCGTCGACCCGGCTCGATCCCGTTTTGGCACTCGCTTCGCAGGCGTACCGGGCGTTCGAGCCAGCCCGCGGATGCCGCGTTGGCTAGGTTGAGGCCCATGGCGGACATCGTCCTCGTCCATGGGGCATGGCACGGACCGTGGTGCTGGGGCTACGTCGAAGGTGCGCTCAAGAGCCGCGGTCACAAGGTGGTTTCGCTCGCGTTGCCGGGTCACGAGGCCGCGGGCCACCGGGATCGCATCTGGAACACCATCGGCCAGTACGTGGAGGCGCTTCGCGGTGCCGTCGACGCTTGCATGAACCCGCCGATCCTGGTCGGGCACTCGATGGGTGGCTACGTCGTCCAGCGCTATCTCGAGTCCGCCGATGTCGAGGCCGCCGTGCTGGTCGCATCGGTGCCCGCCAACGGTGCGCTCGGCGCCAACCTCCGAACCCTGCGCCATCATCCGTACCGCACGGTCAAGGCCATGCTCACCGCGAACTACATCGGTCTGGTCGACGATCCCGATCTCGTCCAGGACCTGTTCTTCACCCCGGACACGCCCGGCGTCGTGGTCGATGCGGTGGTCGAACGGCTGCAGAACGAATCAGCCCGAGCGATCAACACCATGGTCGTCCGGCCGCCGAGGACCGAACGGGTCACGACCCCGGTTCATGTCGTGGCCGCCGAGCACGACGCGATCTTCACCCTCGACGAGCAACGCGCCCTCGCCGCCGCCTATCGAACACAGGCGGTCGTGATCGAAGGTGGTCACGACCTCATGCTCGACACCAGTTGGCCTCAGCTCGCGGAGTTCCTCGCCGGCGTCGCCGACGGATCGATCGTTCCGGCCGAGCCCGAACCCGAACCCGACCCTGCGCCTGTCATAGCGGAGGACGGGGAGGAGGCCGAGGACGCGGCGGCTGAGGGCGACGAGCGTGAGGACGAGGTCGACGACCGCGTCCCGATTCCGTCCGCCGGCCTCGACGACGGTGCCGACGGCGACGAGGTGATGCCTGCCGGCGACGACGAAGAGGAGTGACGCCGGGTCAGCGTCCGCCGGTCGCGACGAGTCCGGCGTTGACGATGTGGGCGGCGGAGATACCGGTGATGTCGTGCAGGTCGGCGATGCGTCCGGACTCGCCGAAGCGATCGACGCCGAGCGCGATCTGCCGAGCGCCGAGCGCCGAGCCGAGCCACGCCAGCGAGTGGCTCGCCGCGTCCTGCACCGACACGATCGGTCGCCCGCGCTCCGCCGCGGTGATCAGCGAGTCGAGATGGCCGGCGCCGGGAACGTGCGTGAGGTCGTCGACGATCGACCGCACCTGAGCCTGCCAGTCGCGGTAGAGCCGGTCCGCGGACGAGATCATCACGACAGTGGCCGCGAGGCCCTCGGCCTCGAGTTCGGCGGCGGCGGCGAGGGCCTCGGGCACCATCGCGCCGCTGGTCGCGATGAGGAGCCCTTCGGGGAGCGACGGGTCGCCCTCACGAAGGCGGTAGCCGCCGGCCAGGACCTGGCGGCGGAGCTCATCGCTCCCGATGCGGTCGCGGGCCCGGGCGAACGCCGCCTGATCGACGGGTCGGGTCGACAGGCGGACGTAGGCGGACTCGCCGTCGGGTTCGTGGAGTCGCTTCACCGCGTCGCAGAGGATCCAGTCGAGCTCGGTCGCGTACGCGGGTTCGGAGAAGCAGACGCCCGGGAGCTCCATGCCGACCGAGGCAGTGATCGTCGACTGATGGGCGCCGCCTTCGGGTGCGAGCGTCACGCCCGACGGGGTACCGGCGACGATGAACCGGCCGCCGTTGTAGAGCGAGTAGACGAAGGCGTCGAGGCCACGGAGCACGAACGGGTCGTAGACCGTGCCGATCGGGACCAGCATCTCGCCGTGGTGTTCGTGGGCGAGGCCGAGCTGGCCGAGCAGCAGGAACAGGTTCATCTCGGAGATGCCGAGCTCAATGTGATGGCCGTCGGGACTGGGCGCCCAGCGCAGGAGGCGGTCGGCGCCGCCGTGGTCGTCGCGTTCGTCGGGGCTGAACACTCCGAGCTTGTTGATGATGCCGCCGAGGTTGGTCGAGATCGACACGTCGGGGGAGGTCGTCACCAGGCGGGGACGGATGTCGGGGACGTCGGCGAAGCCGGTCAGGATCCGGCCGAACGCTTCCTGACTCGAGAGCGACGCGGTGTCGCTGAACCGGGCGACGCCCGCCGGGACGTGCAGGTCGGGTCGGGGCTTCGGCGGTTCGTTGTTGATCTCACCGCCGACCTCGCCACACCACCGGCCGGCGGGGGAGTCGGCGGGGAACCGGTCCCACTCGGTCTCGGTGGTGAGGCCGAGCTCGGCCCGGAAGTCGTCGATCTGGTCCTCGGTGAGCAGCGCCGCGTGGTTGAGGGGGTCGCCGGCCATCGGCAGTGACCAGCCCTTGATCGTGTAGGCGAACACGACGCTCGGACGGTCGGTGACGGCGTCGCACTCGCGGAACTTCTCGACGAGGAGACCGAGGTCGTGCCCACCCAGGTTGAAGACGAGGTCGGCCAGGGTGTCGTCGTCGATCGTCTCGGCCCACTCCTTCAGCGCGAGCGAGCCGCCCTTCAAGAACTTCTTGCGGAGCTTCTTGCCCTTCAAGGCGAACAGGGCCTGATAGGCCTCGTTCGGCATCTCGTCGATCCGCTCACGCAACGCGTCTCCGCCGGGCTCGGCGAAGGCGGCCTGCAGCTTGTGGCCGTACTTCGCTTCGGTGACGTGCCAGCCGGCGTCGGCGAAGAACGACTGGAGTCGGTGGGCCTGGATGTCGGGGACGACGCGATCGAGGCTCTGACGGTTGAGGTCGACGACCAGGGTGACGTTGGCGAGCCCTTGGGTTGCGGGGTCGGCGATCGCCTCCCACACGTTTCCTTCGTCGAGTTCGGCGTCACCGACCGTGGCGATGAAGCGGGCCGGTCCGCGCTCGTCGAAGTGGGCGTCGACGAACCGGCGGGTCGCCGCCGAGAACAGCGGGGCGACGGCGCCGAGACCGACCGACCCGGTCGAGAAGTCGGCGACGTCGGGATCCTTGGTGCGCGACGGGTAGGCCTGGAGCCCGCCGCGTTCGCGCAGCGTCGTCAGGTAGGAGCCGTCGAGCTCGCCGGTGAGGTACTTGATCGAGTGGTACAGCGGTGAGGCGTGTGGCTTCACCGCGACCTTGTCCTCGCCGCCGATGTGGGCGAACCAGAGCGCGGTCATGATCGACACCATCGACGCGCACGACGCCTGGTGCCCGCCGACCTTGACCTCGCCACCCTCCCGCCGGTTGGCGTGGTCGACCATGCGCACCGCGAGCCACAGCACGCGCCGCTCGATCTCTCGGAGCGTCTCCAGATCGTCGGGGCTGAGGGGGGTGGCGGGGGAGGTCGACGACATCGCCCCAGTCAATCACCCGTCGCGATCTCCGTGGTTTGATCGCGACGATTCCTCTGGGGTGATCGCCGGATGGGCGGATCAGGGCACGATCACCAGGTCGCCGGGGGCGATCTCCCCGATGACCTCGACCCGACCACCGCTGGCCCGACCAACCTGCACGGCGACCCATCGCTCTGACCCATCGGGGTCTCGGACCTCGACCCACCGCTGTTGGTCGTCGGTGCGGACAATCGCCTCCGCCGGCACCGTGACCACGTCGGCGGCCAGCTCGATCGACCACTCGACCTCGGCGGGCACCTCGTCGGAGGCGAGCTCGACCGGCTCGTCGGGGATGGCGACGACGGCCGCTCCGCCATCGTCGGTGACGGTCATCGACACCACGGTCGCCGTCGTCGGCGCACCGATGCGCACCTGCACCACATCGCCGACGGCGAGCGTTTCCCGGTCGGCCGGCACGAGGGTGAACGTGATCTCGGTGTCGAGGGTGCGGAGGTCGAACGCGGCTTGGCCCGCCAGCGCGGTCGCGCCGACCATCAGTTCGGAGTCGCCGACCCGGCTGGCGCCGTCGACGTACACGACCGAACCCAGGTGCACGACCCCGTCGACCTCGGCATCGATCGATTCCTGCCACCGCTCGACCATCGCCTCGGTCGCGGCGGTGAACGTCTCGTCGACGGTCACCGTCGCGTCGGGGTCGTGGCCGAGCGCGACCAGTGCCGTTTCGAGCTGGAGGACATCAGGCCCTTCATCGCCCTCGGCGAGGTCTCGGAAGGAGGGCTCAGCGCCGTAGAGCACGACCGTCGGCTCATTGCCGAGGCGCCACAGCACCTGGCCCTGCTCGACGACAGACCCTTCGGTCACCAACTGGGTGACGACCATGCTGGGCGGGATCACCGATACCTGGGTGGTCGCGGTGCGGCCACTCCCGGAGGTCGTCGTGACCTCCTCGCCGGGTGGGGCCGAGATGTAGGCGGTGGCGTCGGCTCGGTACGCCGCAGTCGCGTCGGTGCCGTACTCGGTCGCGAGGGTGGTGCGCTCGACGGTCGCAGTGTCGCGGACGACGGGTCCGGCCGCGACCTCCTCGTCATCGAGCAGTGCGCTGGGATCGACCGTGAATGCCACCGCGGCGATGGCGATACCCCCGGTGGCGAGCGCGAGCCCGCGTCGGGTGGGCCGGGGAAACCTCATGCTGACCTCAGTGCTTCGGTCGGGGCGAGACGCGCGGCTCGCATGGCGGGATAGAGGCCGGCGACCGCACCGATCGCGACGGCTGCGGCGAACCCACCGACAGCCGCCTCGGCGGGGATGACGACCTCCCAGTCCTGGAAACGGGCGTACCCATAGGTGACCGCCGCACCGAGGGCGACGCCCGAGATCCCACCGAGCGAGCTCAGAAGCAACGCTTCGGTGAGGAACTGACGACGGATGTGGGCTCGCGTTCCGCCCAGCGCGCGTCGGAGGCCGATCTCGTTCCGACGTTCGATCACGGCGATCACCATCACGTTGGCGATCCCGATGCCGCCGACGAGCAGCGCAACGGCTCCCAGCCCGAGGAACAGGCTGGTGAAGGCGCTGTCGGCCGCCTCTTCGGCTTCGAGAATCTCCGACGGGCGGCTCACCGAGACCTCGTCGGGTTCGGCGGGATCGACCGTCGCTGGAATGACGCCTCGGACGTCGTCGATGAACTCGGAGTCGGTGCGCAGGTAGATGATCGACGGGTTGGGATCTGTGTCGAAGAGCGTCGCCACGACCTCCTTGCCGACCAGCACGGACCGGTCGAGGTCGGCGGCCAAGGGAAACGGTTCGAGGATGCCGACGACGGTGAACCACTCGCCGCCGATGAACACCTGCACGCCCCGGTCGACCTCGGTGATCCCGAGTCGTTCGGCGCTCACCGAGCCGAGAACGGCGTTGGTGAAGGCGGCCGATGCCTCGTTGAGCCACACCCCCTCGGCGACATCGCCGTTCAAGGTGGTCAACAGATCGAGATCGGTGGCCGCGACGGTCAGGCCACCGGTCTGGTTCTCGTTCATGACGTCGTTGCGCAGCACGGTCGCGTCGACCTCCACCACATCGGCGACCTCCTGGACGGGGCCGATGCGGCTGAGCTTCGCGACGGCGTCGTCGGGGAGTTCGCCGTCGCCGCCCCCGAAACCTCCGCTGTTGGTGACCGTGAGCAGGTTGGTGCCGAGGGCTTCGATCTGCTGGTTGAGGTCCGCACGACTGCTCTCGGAGAGTCCGAGCACGCCGACCATCGCGGCGATCCCGATCGTGACCCCGAGGGCCGACAGTGCCGTGCGCATCTTGCGGGTGCGCAGACCCGACGATCCCACCGTGAACACGTCGCCGGCCCGGAGCCGCGAGTTGGGGAGGCGGGTGCCGCTGGATCGAGTCCTCCGGCTCATGGCGTCGCCTCGAGTGTCATCGGTGAGCCGGTGTCGGTCTCGATCACGCCGTCGCGCACCGCGATCTGGCGAGGCAAGGCATTCGCGACCTCGTGGTCATGGGTGATGACCACGATCGTCGTTCCCTCGTGATGGAGGTCGTGGATCAGCTCCATGATCGACGAGCTCGAGCGGGAGTCGAGGTTGCCGGTCGGTTCGTCGGCGAGGACGATCGCGGGACGGTGCACCACCGCACGGGCGATCGCCACCCGCTGCCGCTCGCCGCCGGAGAGCTGGTTCGGCAGATGGGTGAGCCGATGTCGCAGGCCGACCCGCACGAGGGCCTCCGCAGCTCGCTGACGGCGGAGGTCCGGTGCCGCTCCGGTGTAGAGGAGACCGTTGGCGACATTGTCGAGCGCCGTCAGACCGTCGATCAGGAAGAACTGCTGGAACACGAACCCGATCAGCCGGGACCGAACCGCCGAGAGGCGACGATCGCCCATGCGCGAGAGGTCATGGCCGTCGATGAACACCGCGCCCGACGTCGGTCGGTCGAGGGTGCCCATGACGTGGAGCATCGTGGATTTCCCGGAACCCGACGGCCCGACGATCGCTGCCAGCTCGCCGTGTTCCACACGGAGGTCCACGCCGCCGAGCGCGGTCACGGGCGGCGTGCCCGGGTACTGCTTGACGATCGAGCGCAGCTCGAGGGCGGCCGGTCGGTCGGTGGTTGGGGTGGTGCCGATCACTGGGGCACCACCACGAGGTCACCAGCCGAGAGCTGGGACGACTCGATCTGCACGACGCCGTCGTCGAACGTCCCTGTCTCGACCGCGACCAGCACCGTCGTACCGTCGTCGAGCACGGTCTCGACCGCGAAGCCTCCTTCGGCGAGGGTCACCAACGCTCGGCTCGGGACGACGGTCGCACCGAACACCGAGTCCCCGGCGACCGTGACGATGACCTCTGAGGCCGGCAGGTCGTCATCGACGCGTTCGAGGATCTCGATCTCGACATCGACGGTCGGATCCTGGCCCTGGCCACCGCCTTGGGCGACGGTACCGACGGCGAAGACCTCGCCGGCGACCTCGGTGTCGTCGGGCAGCGTGACCGACACCGCTTGGCCGGCGAACCATGAATCGACCGCATCGAGGGCGACCGACACGACGACCGAGAGGGTCTGGGTTTCGAGGGTGAGAATCGGTCCTGGCTCGGTGATGATGTCGCCGGCCGTGACGCTCACCGACGCCACGCGGCGTCCTGGTGGTACGAGGACGAAGTTGCGCTCGACGCCGTCGTCCGCTCCCTCAGGGACCGAGAAGTCGGTGAGGGCCAGGACCTCGACACCGTCGGCGACGTAGAGCACATCGCCGTGGTTCACTGCGGTCCCGATGTCGATCACGGACTCGACCGTGCCCGGCTGAGGCGCGATCACGTCGGTCACGACCGCCCGGGCGGAGACGCTGCCGAGGACCTCGCCCTGGCGGGCTGGGTCTCCGACCCGAGGTGCGGTGGTGACCGTCACCGGTCCTTCGACGACCAGGACGTCGCCTTGTGCGACGACGCCGGTGGGTTCGAGCTCGAGCGCGTCCTGCAAGCGTTCGACCATCGCGGCGGTGGCATCGGTATAGATCTCGTCGACGGTCACCGTCGCGTCCGGGTCGTAGCCGAGCGCGACCAGATTGGCCTCGAGCTGTTGGACATCGGGCCCCTCGGCGTCGACGTCGAGGTCGCGCCACGCTGGGATCGCGCCGTAGAGCACGACGACGGGTTGCTGATCGATTTCGGTGACGGCGTCACCGCGACGGAGGACGGTGCCGGCGGCAGGCGTGGCGGTGACCGTCCCCTCCCGCGGTGCTGCGATCTCAACAGCGGCGCCGTAGGCGAGGTCGCCGGTCCACTCAACCTCCTCGATCAGGTCGCGCTCCTCGATCGGAGCGGTCGCCAGGTCGACCTCGACCTGGTCGGTCTCTGCGGTCGAATCGGCGTCGTTGTTCGCGAGCGCGTTGGCTCCGATCGTGCCGGCGACACCGACGGTGACGCCCAGCAACAAGGTCGGCCACCGTCGCGAGCGGGGAACCACGAGGACGGGCGACGGCTGCTCGTTGGCCGGAGCCCTCACGGCTGACCGCCGGGGCCGCCGACGCCGGCCTCGGCGAGCGCCGTGTCGAGGATCGGGATGCACGACTCGATGTCGGCGGCGACGTCGGGGTCGTCGATGTCGAGACCGAGCTGTGCCGCGAAGCGGGCGTTGCGGTCGCCGAACCCACCCTCGCCTTCGCCCCGTTGGCCAGGACCCTGGCCGGCTTGCTGACCGTCACCGTCGGGGGCTTGGCCTTGGCCCTGGCCTTGACCGGCCTGGCCAGGCCCGCCGAGGGTCAGATCTCCGACGTCATATCCCGCGTCGCGAAGACACTCGGAGAACGCGACGAGTGCATCCTGCACCTCGGTGTTGTCGGCGAGGGCGGCTCGGCCACCGCCTCCGCCGAAGCCGGCCGCGGCGACGAATTCGCCACACGCTTCCATCCCGGCCTGGAACTCGGCGCTCCGCGGGTCGACGCCCGTTTCGCCGAACGCCTCGCGCAGGTTGAGGTTGCCTTCGGCATCGACGCCGATGTCGGGGAAGTCGAGTCCTTCGTCGCGCATGCAGGCGGAGAACGCCAGGGCGGCTTCGTCCGCGGCGAGCTCGGTGTCGGCCTCCGCGGCTTCGTCGTCGGTGGTCACGACGTCGTCGATCGATGCGACACCGGAATCGGCGGCGCTTGCTTCGGCTTCGTCACCCGCACCACACGCGGAGGCGGCGAGGGCCACACTGGCGAGCACCAGGGACAAACGGATCAGGGGTCTGGGCATGGAACGCTCCTCACTACGGCTCCGAGACGGAACCGTTGTACGAAGCTGCGACAAGAGCCTCGTAAGAGGAGTCGACCTTTTCCGGCGGACTCAGGGGTCGACGTCGTTCGCCATCAGCGTCGCGAGTGCCTCGGCGGCGCTGGCGGTGAGCGGGCCGGGCTCAAGGTCTCGATCGTCGACCCGGTGGATCGGCATCACGTCTCGGGTCGAGGAGGTGAGGAACGCCTCGGTGGTCGTCTGCAACGCTTCGATCGGGACGTCGCGCTCCTCGACCCCGCTGGTCTCGATCACCAGCGCGCGGGTGACCCCGGCGAGGCAGCCACTCGCCAGCGTCGGCGTGACGAGTCGATCCTCGTGTTCGATCACGATGTTGGTGCCCGTGCCCTCACAGAGCTGACCGATCGTGTTCGGGAAGATCGCCTCGGAGGCGCCCCGCTCCTTGGCGTAGGCGAGGGCGACGACGTTCTCCGCGTAACTCGTCGATTTGATGCCGGCGAGTGCGCCGCGCTCGTTGCGGGTCCACGGCACGGTGACGACCGCGGTGGTCGGGTCCCAACCACGGCTGCCGGCGGCGCCGACGATCACGTTCGGGCGTCCGTCGCCGCGGCCGGATCCGAGCGGGCCCGGGCCCGCGGTGACCGTGAGGCGGATGATCGCAGCGTCGGGGTTCGCGTCGGCGACGTGTTGGCATGCGTCGCGGAGTTCTTGGTCCGTGACGGTGAGATCGATCCCGAGGCCGGCGAGGCTGTGACGCAGCCGGGCGAGATGACGCCGCATCGCGAACGGGGTGCCGCGCACGATCGGGGTCGTCTCGAAACATCCGTCGCCGACGGTGAGGCCGTGATCGGTGATCGGCAGGGCGGCCTCCTCGGCCCCGACCAGCTCCCCGTTGATCCACCACATCGACATTCCCGAGAGCGTGTCACACCCCCTCGGCAAGATGGCGCCATGTCCACCACGACGGTCTCTCCCACCGATGTGATCATCCGTTTGGCCGCCGCGCTCCTCGTCGAGGGGCATGGTCATCCGGTCGCGGCCGCGGTCGCCCAAGCGTCACGGATGCATGTCCTGGCCGCTCCCGAACCGTTCGCTGAACGGCTGGGGATCGATGTGTTCACCGTGCATCGGGCCGAGGCGGGGCTGGTGCCGTTCGATCGGCTTCCGGCGGCGTACCTGTCCTTCGTCGACGGCATCGATCTGGCGATCGATCTCGTCAGCCTGCGGGAGCTGGCCGAGGCGGTCGACGGCGACGACCCGGTCGGCGGCGAGGTTCCGTCGGAGGGCGGTGCGGTCGTGCTGGCCTTCCCCAACCGGATGACCGGCTCGGAGTCGGTGGCCTGAGGGTCAGCGCGTCGGCGTGTCGCCGAGGTCCTTGCGCAGCACGTGTTCGACGAAGCTCGACCCGTTGGGGAGTTCGTTGGTGATGTGATCGTCGGTCACCACCCAGCCGGTGGCCTCGTACAGGGTGATCGCCGGGGTGTTCCCGACCATCGTGTGGAGCTCGGCGACCCGGTGGCCGTTCTCGCGGATCATCGCCTCACCGATCTCGAGCAACACCCGCCCCCATCCCTCCCGGTGGTGGTCGGGGTCGATGAACAGATGCACGAGTTCGGCGCCGTCCACCATCACGTGCCCGATCGCCTGATCCGACGAGTCGGTCGCGACCACCACCCGCTGCGGCGAGTCATCGGCCATGCGCTGGTGCCAGAGCGCGATGAGGTCGTCCATCGACGACTGCTCGACGTAGGCGAGTACCTCGAGGTCGGTGATCGAGCGGAACGAGGTCTGCCAGCAGCGCCGGTGGTAAGCGGCGATCGTCGCGGCGTCGTCTCGCCGCGCCGGTCGGAGTGGGTCGATGAGGTCGGGCATGTGCGACCATCGTGGCCCACGAGAGGGGAGTGGACATGCGAGTTCTGGTGATGGGTGGCACCCAGTTCAACGGGTTGGCGCTGGTGCACGAGCTGGTCAGCCAAGGGCACGAGGTCACGGTCTGCAATCGAGGACGGACCGAGTCCGACATTCCGGATTCGGTGGGCCGACTCGTCGCGGACCGAACCGACCACGAGCAGTTGCGCTCGGTGTTGGGCGGCACCGAATGGGACTGTGTCCACGACGTCTCCGCCTATCACCCCGAAGACGTCGAGATCATGATGGAGATCTTCCGCGACGCGGTCGGTCACTATGTGTTCGCCAGCTCGACGGTGACCTACCAGAGCCAGGACCGCCCGATCACCGAGGACGACCCCGACGACCGGGGCGAGACCCAGATCGAATACGGGCTGCACAAGCTCCTGTGCGAAGACGCGCTGTTCGCCGCCCACGCCGACTGGGGCTTCCCGGCCACCACCGTGCCGTTCTCGATGGTGCTCGGGCCCCACAACGCCATGACCGACCGCGAGCAGCGCATGTTCGCTCGACTTCGTGCGGGTCGGCCGATCCTCGTGCCGGGTGACGGGTCGACGCTGCTCCAGGTGGGCGATGTCGGCGATCAGGCCCGAGCCCTCGAACAGCTGATGGGGGTCGAGGCGACGTTCGGGCGGCGCTACAACCTGACCGGCGCGGCGGCCGTGACCCGCAACGAGTATGTGCGGCTCTGCGCCGAGGCGGTCGGCGCCGAGCCCGAGGTTCGCTTCGTTCCCGACGACCTGATGGAAGCGCTCTGGACCGGCGAGCGCTCCGTCGAGATCGCCCAGCAGACCGGCGCCCTCGACGTGCGGTCGAGCGGCACCGCCAAGAAGCAGCAAGCGTCCGGTCCCCGGGCGATGTTGCGAACCCGCTTCATGCTGTGCATCAACCTCGTCCAACACCTCGCGCCCAACATCCACTGGTGGAACCAGGACACCTCGTTCAGCATCGATCGATTGCGTCACGACGTCGGCTTCGAGCCGACCGAGACCACGGCGTCGATGGTCGACCGGGCGCACGATTGGTGGCACACGACGGAGCAGCCAGACGATCGCTATGACTGGACCACCGAGGACCAGATCCTGACGATGCTCAGCTGACGGCCGCGACACCGTCGCCGAGTGGGGCTGTGCCACCATTGGCGACATGTTTCGGCGTGTCATCGCGGGGCTGATTCTCGGTCCCGCGCTCTTGATCGGATCCTTCGCGTGGTCGGGCTACCTCGCGCTGCAGACCGTGTTCGACGAGGACCGGTCCGCGACGATCGCTCGAGAGCTGCTCGACAACGAGCAAGTGCGTGAACAGCTCGCCGCCAACATCGGGACGGCGATCGAGACCGCCTTGCCCGACGAGGTGCCGTTGACCGCCGAGCAAGTCGACGCGGCCGCGCTCGCGGTGCTGAGCGACCCCCGCATCACCAACCTCGTCATCGACGCCTTCGGTCAGACCCACCGCTCGTTCCTCGGGCTCAACGACGTCCCGCAGACACTCGACCTCAACCCGGTCGCCGCCGTCGCCCGAGAACAGATCGCCACGATCTCCCCGGATGCGGCCGCGGCGATCCCCGCCGACACCGACTGGTCGGTCGAACTCCCGACCGAGCGCATCCCGAACTCCAGCCCGGTGAAGGAGTTCCTCGAGACGTCGGTGCCGTACCTGGCCGCCATCTCGATCGTGATGGTGTTGATCTCGTTCCTGACGACGAGCGACCGCCCGTCGGTCCTGCGCCGGGCGGCGTTCTGGGCGATCGGCACGACCGCGGTGTACCTCATTCTCGGCTACGGCGTCCCGGCGCTCCTGCGGGTCGTCTTCACGGAGCAGGCGGAGATCTTCGCCGCCCTGCTCACCGCAGTCCTCCGCTCGACCCTCGTGCCGTCGATCGTGCTCGCCGCCGTCGGTGCGGCGCTGCTGGTGGCATCGTGGATCTGGCCCGACGAGCGGCGCCAGCCTCAGCCTCGCGTGGTTCAGCAGCCGGTCCCGCAGGCGCAGCCGCAGCCCCAGCCGCAGTATCGGCCGGCCACCCCGACGCCACGGCCGGCTCCCGCGGCGCAGGCCGCTCCTCCGGCCACCCAGCCGGGATCCGCGACCCCGCCTCCCACCACCCACATCGCACCCGCCCGACCGCAGGCGGCGGCTCCGCCCCGTTGAGCGAGTTGTCGAAAGTGTGAAAGAAGATGTTGCGGATGATGCGGCTGTAGGACGGGCCGGCGTAGGTG
>CAZEML010000049.1:19697-22808 GCA_964513285.1 uncultured Candidatus Nemicrothrix sp. | reverse complement strand
CTCACCGACTGGGTCGAGACCCTGCCCGCCGGCCTCGACACCGAGATCGGACCAGCGGGCGATGGTCTCTCGGTCGGAGAACGTCAGCTCGTCGCGGTCATGCGTGCCGCGCTCGCCGATCCCGGGGTCCTGATCCTCGACGAGGCGACCTCGTCGCTCGACCCGGCGACCGAACTCGCGATGACCGAAGCGCTCGACCGACTCAAGCGGGGCCGGACCACCATCACCGTCGCCCACCGGCTCTCCACCGCCGAGCGGGCCGATCTGGTCGTCGTCTTCGACCAGGGTCGCGTGGTCGAGCAAGGCACCCACGGCGACCTGGTCGGCGCCGGTGGGGTCTACGCGGGCCTCTACGAGGCCTGGACCCGCGGCGCGAGCATCTGATCACCGCTCAGCGAGCGAGCAGCGCGTCAGCGGTCCGGATCGAGTCCGCGATCGCCGTAAGGGTCGGGTTGGCGAACCCGACGGTGTTCGGGAACACCGACCCACCCACCACCAAGAGGTTGTCCACGCCATGCACACGGTTGTCCGCGTCCACCACCCCGTCGGCCGGGTCATCGCTTTGTCGTGTCCCACCCAGGTGATGGAAGCCACTCCCAGCCCGAGGCAAGGGACCTTCACCGAGCTCGCGCATGGTGATGAAGCCATCCACGCCCGCGTCGCGAAGGACGTCCTTGACCAGATCCGCGGCGCGGATGATCGAGTCGATCTCGGTACGACTGAACGACCAATGGACCTGGGGCAGACGCCGTCCCAACGAGTCCGACCGCCGGCTCAGCACGATCCGGTTGTCCGGTGACGGGCGCTGTTCGAACATCGCCTCGACGGACAGCGAACCAACGTCGTAGAGGCGCGATGCGGGGTCGGACCAACCCCCAAACGCCGTGCCATGCATCGGTGTGTTCCGGTAGGAGCGGACGAGCGCGGCCGCTTTCTTCGGCGAGCGCGCCAGCCGCGGGAGATGCGTCGCAAACCCTCCTCGGCCGTGACGCCGATAAGTCGCCCACGCCCGAGCGAGATCGACACCGGTCCGGCTCGCTTCACCGACCGGCCGGCCGACGAAGTCGAGCGAGAAGCGCAGGAGCCGTTCAGATTCGGCGAGCTCGTCGCCGATCTCGTGGCCGGCCAACACCGGGGCGCCGTCGACATCGTGGAAGTCGTAGAACGCCATCGACTCGCGCAACGCAGCGTCGGGGTTGACGAGATGTCCGAGGCGGGTGTGAGGGTGATCGGCAAACCAACGACCGAAGGTGTCATGTCGGTCGACGAGGGCACCGGCATCGGCAGCGAGCAGAAGCTGCCGTGAGTTCTCAACGCCGCCCAAGGCCAGCACCAGGTGCGACGTGGACATCCGGCGAATGCCGTCCCGGGTCGCGAACCGGACTTCGGTGACCTGGCGTTGACCCTCGGTCTCGATCCCAACGAGGTGATGGTCACTCACGACTTCGATGCCCGGATGGTCGATCGCGTCCTGGAGCCGCCGCTCGATCACCACCTCACGCGCCGGGAACTGGAAGAAGCGAAGCGGCATGTCGTGAGGGTCGAGCGGCAACGGCTTCCCGACGGGAATCGCGTCGTCCGCTTCGAACCCAGCTTCCGTCAGCTCCAAGAACTCGAGCGCGTCGGAATATCGGTCAAGGACGCCCATCGCGTTTCCGGGCCACCCGGGGATCCCGAGTCGAGGCCGCGCGTCGAAGTCCGACGGATCCCCGCGCACGACCCGAACCCGATCCGCACCGTCGGGCCGGGCCCGAACCCGCCAGAGCAGGGCCGAGCCTCCAAGCCCAAGCGCACGGGACTTGCCGAGGTACCGGTCACCGATCGAGTAGATCGAACCGTCCGCGACCAGCTGGTCGTCCACGACGTTCGGGGCGTCGAGTGCCGACCGGATGCTGCCATCGAGCAGCCCCCGCTGCGAAGCGCCCCACGCCCCGCTGTCGATCAAGACGACCGCTTGTCCCTGGTTCGCGACACGCAACGCGAACGCGAGCCCGACCGGCCCAGTACCGATCACATGGATGGCGTTGGAATGCACTGCCATGGGCGGTCACCGAACTACTTCTGCTCAACGAGCACGAACCCCGTTCCTTCGGACGAAGCGACCCCGTATTGAGTGTGTCAGAAAGGTGTCACCCCGGGCTGCGGCCGACACGCACCGTGGCCATCGGCTCGGCAAGCGGCCAGGCGCGCGAAACCGCCGGCCCTGAGGGCCGGCGGTTCCGATGCACACCTGACTCTGGATGGTGAACGGTGGGAGGGTCAGGTGGTCAGTCCGTCTCGCGGGCGGGGGGGATTCGAGACGGGCGATGGTGACGTCGCTCAGGCGGACGTGTCGGTGTTCGGATCGGCGTCAGCGCCGGCGCCCGGGCCGAAGCCACGGCCACCGAAGCCACGCCGACCCTCGAACTCGAACTCGCCGTTGACGATGTCGTTGGCCTTCTCCTCGGCCTGCTCAAGCATCTCGGCAGCCTGCGCCTCGTCGATCCGGCCGGCCTCGACCGCCGCGTCCAGGCGCTCCTCGGCCTCGGCGATCAGAGTCTCGACGACCGAGTCGAGGTCGATGCCCTGCGCCTCGGCGATGTCGGCGATCGAGTCGCCGTTCTGCAGCGCTTCACGGATCTCGGCGCCGTCGACGCCGAGCGCCTCGGCGATGTTGCCGAAGCCGCCGCCGCCCGGGCCACCGCGGTGACCGCGCTGGCCGAAGCCTTCGGGGCGAGCCGCTTCGAGGGTCTCGACGACGGCGTCGCGCTGCGCTTCGTCGAGCGTGCCGTCATCGACGAGCGGCTGGAGGGCCTCCTCGAGACGGTTGAGGCTCGGCGCCTCTTCGGTGGTGTCGTCCTGAGCGCCGGCGATCGCCGGGGTGAAGAACGCGGCGCCGGCGGCGACACCGCCGAGGGTGGAAGCGACGATGGCGGTCGCGACGACCGACTTCTTCACCGAGCCGGTGGTGCTCGAGGACTGCATTTCGGGGGTTTCGGACATGTGGGTCATGGCTCCTGGGGAGGGGTGGGTTTGCTGGGGTGCCTCTCGGTGATTCAGATACTCGACCCCCGGAGTAAGACGTTGGTGAGCCGATCCGCCGGATTCGATGAGGGAGATGTGAGGGAAGTG
>CAZEML010000049.1:0-19682 GCA_964513285.1 uncultured Candidatus Nemicrothrix sp. | reverse complement strand
CCGTGTCCAACCGCTTCCTCGCCGACCGGCTACAGGGCTTCGGCACGACGATCTTCACCCAGATGTCGGGGCTGGCCGTCGAGACGAACTCGGTCAACCTCGGGCAGGGATTCCCCGACACCGACGGCCCCGCCGAAGTCGCCGAAGCCGCCCGCCAGGCGATCCTCGACGGCCACAACCAGTACCCACCGCTGCCCGGGATCGCGCCGCTGCGCGAGGCGGTCAGCGAGCACCGGGCCCGCTTCCGCGGCCAGGAGTTCGACCCCGACGGCGAGATCCTGATCACCGCGGGCGCGACCGAGGCCCTCGCCGCCGCCATGCTCGCCATGACGGGACCCGGCGACGAGGTCGTCACGTTCGAGCCCTACTACGACTCCTACGCCGCCGGCATCGCGTTGAGCGGGGCCACCCGTCGAGTCGTGACCCTGCGGGCACCGGACTGGTCGTTCGACCCCGACGAACTCCGCGCCGCCTTCACCCCGGCGACGAAGGTGATGCTGCTGAACACCCCGCACAACCCGACCGGCAAGGTCTTCAGCCGCGAAGAACTCACGCTCATCGCAGAGCTGTGCTGTGAACACGACGTCGTCGCCGTCACCGACGAGGTCTACGAGCACCTGGTGTTCGACGGCGAGCACATCCCACTCGCCACCCTGCCCGGCATGGCGGAGCGCACCCTCACCGTGTCGTCGGCCGGCAAGATCTTCTCCTTCACCGGCTGGAAGATCGGATGGGCATGTGGCCCGGCCGACATGGTCGCCGCGGTCCGGACCGCCAAGCAGTTCCTCACGTTCGTGAGCGGCGCGCCCCTACAGCACGCCGTCGCGGTCGGGCTGCGCCTCGGCGACGACTTCTACGACGGCTACACCGCGGAGATGAAGGCCAAACGCGATCGGCTGTGCACCGGCCTCGCCGAAGCGGGCCTCGAGGTGCTCGCCCCGGCCGGCACCTACTTCGCCAGCTGCGACATCCGTTCGATCGGCGAGACCGACGGCATCGAGTTCTGCCTCGGCCTCCCGGAGCGGGCCGGCGTCGTCGCCGTGCCGACGATGGTCTTCTACGACGACAAGGCCGCCGGCGCACCGATCGTGCGCTTCGCCTTCTGCAAGAAGGACGAGGTGCTCGACGAAGCCGTCACCCGCCTCAAGGCGGGGCTGGCATGAGTCTCGAACTGGCCGCCATCCAGCACGACATCGTCTGGGAGACCCCGTCCGAGACGATGACCGCGGTGCGGCCGCTCGTCTTGGAGGCTGCGGCCGACGGCGCACAGCTGATCTCGCTGACCGAGATGTGGTCGTGTGGCTTCTCGATGAACACCGCCGTCGTCGCCGAGCAGCCCGACGGCCCGACGCCGTCGTTCATGCACGAACTCGCGGCCGAGACCGGCTGCTGGATCGCCGGATCGTTCCCCGAGCACACCGCCGGCCACGACCGGCCGACCAACCGGTTCCTGCTCGCCGGACCCGACGGCGAGGACCACCGATACTCCAAGACCAAACCGTTCTCCTACGCCGGCGAGACCGACCACTACGACGGTGGCGCGCCCGTCGAGCCGATCGTGGTCGAGGGTGTTCGCATCACCCCGTTCATCTGTTACGACCTGCGCTTCGCCGACCTCTTCTGGAACGCAGCCGCCGACACCGACCTCTACCTGCTGCCCGCCAACTGGCCCGGGGTCCGCCGCGAACACTGGATGACCCTGCTGCGGGCGCGGGCGATCGAGAACCAGGCGTACGTCTGTGGCGTCAACCGGGTCGGTGCGGCCGGCGACGGGCTCGAGCACTCGGGCGACTCCCGGATCTTCGATCCGTTCGGCACCCCGCTCGCGGAAGCGCCGGCCGGTGAGGTCCACACCATGCGGGCGACCATCGATCCTGCAACGGTCGCCGAGGTCCGCTCGTCGTTCCCGTTCATGAACGACCGCTAGCGCTGCGTCACGGAGTTCGGGCCAGCACGAAGTGATAGGTCCAGTCGTCGGGGCCGAGATCGTCGTGGACCTCGAACCCTTCGACGGAGACATGACGGCCGAACAACTCCCGGTTGCGGTCGGCAGTGCGGAGGCTGAACAGGCGGCGGGTGCCGTTGCCGGCGAACTCGCTGATGAACTCCCGGTCGGTTCCGTCGGCGCTGCCCCAGACCCCGACCCCGAGCAGCGCGCCCGGCCGAAGGGTCGCCACGATCGCCGCCATCGCGTCGTCGAACCGGTCGATCGGTACGTGCATCAGGGTGCTCATCGACCAGCAGGAGTCGAACGCACCCGAACGAAACGGCGGGGCGTACAACGACCCGGGGATCACGGTCGCGCCGAGCTCGGGCGCGAGCAGCGCATTCCCGACGGCGAGGTCGAGGCCGACATGGTCGATGCCCGCGTCGGCGAACGCCGACCGCTCGTGACCGGGTCCACTCCCGACCTCGAGCATCGACCGGCGTCCCTCCTCCACCAGCCGCTCGATGAACCGGGCCCGGAACTCGACCCGAGCGCCGGTCGGCGCGCCCCGGCGGCCACTGACGGCCTCCTCCTCGTAGAACGCGGAGAGCTCACGATCGATCGAATCCACGAACGTGAGTATCGCCGGTCGGGCTCAGCCGAGCCGGGCGAATCGGTCTCGGGCGTACTCCGGCTCGACCACCCAGGCGTTCACCGCCTCCCACGCGTCCGACAGCCGGACGGCCGCGGCGTGGTCGTCATCAGGCAGCACCTGCACCCCGAGATTCGAGAGGTCGTGCCACACATGGTCGACCCGACTCTCGTCCCAGTCGATCAACCCGACGCGACCATCGGCACCGATCCGGATGTTGCTCGGGCCGGGATCGCCGTGGATCACCGCAACCGGGACGGCCGCGTACTCGGCGAAGACCGTGGTGACCCGGTCGAGCACGTCGACCGGGAGGGCGTCGAGATCGGCGTCGACGCTCCGCCGCGCGGTCACGAGCTCGGAGGCGACCGCGCACCCGGGCCGCTGGGGATGATCGGCCAACACGGTGTGCAGCCGTTGCAGCTCCAGTGCCACCGCGCCCCACTCGTGAGCGGTCTGCGGCGCGCCGCCGTCCAGCCACGACTGCACGACGACACCGGCGATCGACTCGCGACCATCGTCGGCAGGCTTCGTCTGTGGCACGACGAAGTCCGCCTCGGCGAGGCGGCGCAGCAGATCGAGCTCCCAGGCCAGGCTCTCGGCCGAACGGCGGCTCTGGCGCACGACCACTCGTTGGCCATCCAGCCGGCCCTCCCACACCGAACTGCGCGAGCCGCCCGAGAGCGGCTGACCCAACTCGAGGGACGACCAGCCGCTGACGTCGGGCATCAATCGTCGATCGTCGGCAGCGAGAGGGTGACCGCCGCGCCCCCGCCTTCGGCCTCGCCGATGACCGCATGGCCGCCGTGGGCCTCGGCCACCTGCCGCACGATCGACAGGCCGAGTCCGGAGCCCGGCATGGTGCGGGTCGCCTCGACCCGATGGAACCGCTCGAACACCGCCTCCCGTTCCGCGACCGGCACGCCCGGGCCATGGTCCGAGACCGTCAGTGCACCACCGTCGATCTCGACCCGGATCGGCGTGTCGTCGGGCGAGAACTTGGCCGCGTTCTCGATCAGGTTCCGGATCGCGCGCGACACCGCGTTGGGTCGAGCCTCGAGGACCGCACGACGGACCACGACCAGGTCGATGTCCCGATCGGTACGACGCGCCTGACGTTCGACGATCGGCGCCGCCAGGTCGGCCAGTTCGACGGGCGCCGGATCCTCGTCCTCTCGGACGTCGGTGGCGAGATCGACCAGCTCCGCCACGAGAGCACCGAGTTCGTCGATCTCCGCTCCGATGTCGTCGACGATCGCGTGCCGCATGTCGTCGGGGATCTCCCGCCCCGACCGCAGCACGTCGACGTTGGTCCGTAAGCTCGCCAGCGGCGTGCGGAGCTCATGGCTCGCGTCCATCACGAGCTGTCGTTGCTGCCGGCGAGAGGTCGAGAGCGCGTCGAGCATCGAGTTGAAGCTCGTCGCCAGCCGGCCGACCTCGTCGCCACCGGACCCATCGACCGGGTGATCGAGGTTGCCGGTCGCGGCGACCGACTCGGCGGCGTCGGTCAGCCGACGGATCGGCGAGACTGCCGTCCCGGCGACCCACCACGCCGCGCCGCCGGCGAGGGCGATCGCCAACAGCGAGATGACGATGATCCGGTCGCTGAGATCATCGAGCGATTGATCGATCTCGCCGAGCGGCCGGGCGATCTGGATGAACACGTCGCTGGCGGCGACCGTCGCGACCCGCGCCCGCTCGCCGTCGATCGTGCCGTCACTCACCACCGGGACCGGACGAGCGGCGGGGAAGTCCTCGGGTTCGAGATCCACCTCGAACTCGGCGCCGATCGCAATGAGCACCTCGCCGGTCGCCGACACGACCTGGGTGAACGACTCTCGTGCCGTCGCATCCTCGAGAAAGCCGCGCGGCCCGAGCCGCCCGAAGCCGAACCCGTCCGACCGCGGATCGGGCTCCTGGTCGGCCACGCCGTCGAAGCCACGAAGGCCGGCGGCGTTGAACGCATCGGAGAAATCGGGCCCGCGGGTGAACCGAGCGAAGCCGTCCGCTCGCTCGAAGAGCTCGAGATCGACCTCTTCGATCAGTTCGCCCTCCGCCGCGGCGTAGACGCGGTTGCCGACGACGCCGACGACCACCGCCACGACGACGGCGACGACGAGCGTGATCCGAAGCCGAAGGCTCACGCCGGGTCCACGCGGGCGACGTAACCGAGCCCACGAACGGTGTGGAGGACTCGGCTCCGACCGTCGACCTCGAGCTTCTTGCGCAGATAGCCGACGTAGACGTCCAAGGTCTTGGAGTCGGTCTCGAGCGCACCGTCCCACACCGCCTCGTAGAGCTGATCTCGGCTCAGCACCACGCCCGCGTTGCGGACCAACACCTCGAGCAGGTCGAACTCGGTCCGGGAGAAGTCGAGGGCGACCCCGTCCCGCGACGCTCGCCGACCGGCGAGGTCGACCCGCAGGTCGCCCAGGGTCAGCACATCGTCGTTGGCCTCATCCGCGCCGCCCCGGAGTCGAGCCCGCAGCCGCGCGAGCAGCTCGTCGAGAGCGAAGGGCTTGACGACATAGTCGTCGGCGCCGGCATCGAGACCGGCCACACGGTCCTGCACCTCGTGGCGGGCCGTCAGCATGAGGACCGGCGTCTGGTCGCCGCGCTCGCGGATGCGCCGACACACACTGAGGCCGTCGGCGTTCGGCATCGACACATCGAGCAACAGCAGATCCGCCGGCTGCTCCGCGTGGAGTTCGAGCGCCTTCGCACCGTCGCCGGCCGTGACCACGTCGTAGCCCTCGAGGGTCAGAGCTCGCTCCAGTGACTCTCGGACACGGCGGTCGTCTTCAGCGATGAGGATTCTGCGCACGGTTCTTACTTTCCCACGGGTTGGTGAGAGTTCCGTGAGATCCAGCCGCACTGGGTCGGTCGACTCAACCGGGGCCGCGACCCTGATCGAACCCCGGAACGGACCGAGACTTCGAGTCAGGAAAGGACCGATCATGGCCGCATGGACAACGCATCTGGGAACGGGGAACACCCCGGAACCGGTGCGGTCCGGAGTTCGGGTCGGGATCGACGGCCGACCCGTGCCACGTCTGCGGGGGCGATTGCACCAGGGGGCCGTCATCCCGACCTCCCTTTCCGGCGTGGTCACCATGTGGCTCGTCGACGGCATGACCGCCCGAGCGTCGGTCGGCGTCTTCACCTTCTCGATCGTGGCGATGCTCACCGCCAGCGCCGTCTACCACTGCCACCGCGACACCCCCGAGGGTCGCCTCGCCGCCCGCCGGGTCGACCACGGCACGATCCTCGTCGCCATCGCCGGCACCCAGACCGCGTTCTGGGCGCTCGTCGGCCCCGACATCGCCATGCCCTGGGTGGTCATCGGCGTCTGGCTCGTCGCCGGAACCGGCTTCTGGCACAAGGTCCGCCACCTCTCCACCACCGACTCGACCGGCAACTGGCTGTTCGGCACCCTCGGATGGTCCGGTGCCGCGCTCATCCCGTGGCTCTACCTCGCCGGCTGGCCCGTCCTCCTGCTCGTCGTCAGCGGCGGCGGCGCGTACTCGATCGGCGGCGTGATGCTCTTCCGCCGCATCGGCAACGTCTGGCCCGGCGTGTTCGGCTACCACGAGCTCTGGCACGCGCTCACGATCCTCGGCTTCTGCTGCCACGGCGCCGCGATCGTCCTGCTGACGACCGGCTGAGCCCACGCTCGGATGAACAGGCCGTGAACGAGTGCGGCCTCCGACGCCGCCTCGCCTAGGGTCGCCCTCGTGCGCATTCTCGTGACCAATGACGACGGCATCGACTCGATCGGACTCCACGTCCTCGCTCGGGCGATGCGCCCGTTCGGCGACGTGGTGATCGCCGCGCCCAACACCGAGTACTCCGGCTACGGCGCCGCCCTCGGCACCCTCCACGCGATGAAGCCCGACGTCCGGCGCGAGTCGGTCGAGGGCATCGACGAGGCCTGGTCGATCAGCGCGCCGCCCGCCCTGTGCGCCATGTTCGGCCGCCTCGGGGTCTTCGGCGAGATCGACCTCGTCGTCTCCGGGATCAACCCGGGGGCCAACGTCGGCCGCGCCGTCTACCACTCGGGCACCGTCGGGGCCTGCCTGACCGCCCGCAACGGCGGCATCAGCGGGGTGGCCGTGTCGCAGTCCGTCGATGCGTTCGGCGTCGAAGGGCAGGGCTGGGAGGAGGCGCTGGTCACCCAGAAGTGGGACGGCGCCGCCGAGGTCGCCGCCATCGCGGTCGGCGCCCTCGTGCAGGACATGCCCGACGAACCGCTCGTGCTCAACATCAACGTGCCCAACCGGTTGGCGAAGGACATGGAGGGGTGGAAGCGCACCGACGTCGGCGAGGCGCCCCCGCGCGGGCTGGCCAAGGCGAAGCTCGAACCCAAGGCGGGAGCCCACGACACGTACCACGTCGAGATGGAGTGGGGCGACGCCATCCAGATCCCCGAAACCGAGGACGGCGGCGCGGTGATGGCCGGCTACGCCTCCATCACCTGGCTCGGGCGGCTCGAAGGCCTCACCCCGCACCACCCGACGATGAAGGCCACCGAAGGCGCCCTCGACGGCTTCTACGCCTGACCCGTCCCGGCGGTCAGCGTCATCGCCAACGCGACCTCGTTCGTCGAGATCGAGTCGACGCCGACATCCAGCGCCCTGAGGATCCCGTCTCGCCCGACCGCGTCGTTCGCGTGGACGGTGTAGCCGAGCTGGTGGAGCCCCGCGACGATCGGTTCGGAGATCGCGCCGGCGTAGACGTGGGCGACATCGAAGCCTGCGGTTTCGGCGGTGCCCAGGATGTAGTGCTCGAACACGGCGTCGGTCATCCACGGCTGGGGACGCTGCGCGAACAGACCGAGGCAGGCGTCGGGACGCTCGGCCTTCAGGCGACAGAGCATCGGGTGGTTCCACCCGGTGAACTTCACCCGACCGAACACGTCCGCCGCATCGACCGCCGAGAGCACCGCGTCGAGGACCTGACGTCCCCACGACTTGATCTCGAGTTCGAAGACGGCGGCGGGGAGGGCGAGGACGGCCTCGAGCGTCGGCACCCGCTCGCCGGTGAACGCAGGGGCGAACCAGCCGCCGGCGTCGAGCGCCCGGATCTGATCCGAGGATGCGGCGGCCACCGGCCCCGACCCGGTGGTCGTCCGGTCGAGCACCGCGTCGTGGATGACGACCGGCTGGCCATCGGCCGTCAACTGGACGTCGAACTCGAAACCGTCCGCCCCGAGTTCGAGGGCTCGCCGGAACGCCGGCAGCGTGTTCTCGGGGGCCTCGTCGGAGGCGCCTCGATGTCCGATCACCGTCACGCCTGCTGCGGCCATCCCGCATCGTCTCACGCCCGAGCGTCGCCGAGGCCGCGGTGATCGCTCGGAATCTTCTTCCCCGCGCCCTTGCGAAGCGAACGTATGTTCGTGTAAGGTATGACCATGTTGGCGGGCATGTTCGAGCGAGTGGAGACCGTGGAAGTCGGTGATCTCACGCGTCCGCAGTTGGAGTCGATACTGACCGACGTCGCCGCGTTGGAGTCGTTCCTGGCGTCGCGTCGGCTCGAGGTGATGGCCGCGATCGATGGACTCGGTGACGGTGGCTTGCCGTCGGACACGGTGTTGCGGTCGAAGGCGAAGGTCGGCGACAAGGCCGCGAAGCGAGCCGCGGGCACGGCGAAGACCCTCGAGTTGATGCCGAAGACCGCGCAGCGGCTGCGGGCCGGTGAGATCACCGAGGCCCATGCGCAGGCGAACGTGAGCGCGGCGGAGAAGGCCGGCGATCCCGCGAAGGCCGACGCTGAACTGAACCAGAGTCCGATCGTGCCGCCTGCGGATCTCCATGCGAAGCGCACGCGCACGTGGGCGGCCGACAACGAGTCGCGCGACAAGGTGCAGCGCCGCTATGACCGTCAACGCCGGAACCGCAAAGCGATCATCGGCCGATCCGAAGACAACGGATCGTGGAGCCTCTACGCCACGACCGACACGGCCGAAGGCCGAGATCTCGAGGGCCTGATCGAAGAAGAAGCCGACCGGCTGTTCCGGGTCGAGGACGGCGGACGCGGGGGCGACGGCGACCGCAGCCGATCCCAGCGGCTCCTCGACGCACTCGTCAACCTCGTGCGGCGCGGTGCCGGCCAGGCCGAGGCTCGTTCCGCCAAGCATCATCCGCGGTTTCAGCCGATGCTCCGCATCACCCTCGGGGACCATCTCGACGATCTCGACGGCGAACTCATCGGCGACGGACCACTCCCGCGATCGGTGATCGACCGGGTCCTCTGTGAGTCGGGTCTCGACGTGCTGATCACCGCCGACGACGGGTCACCGCTGTGGCTGGGCCGCTCCCGTCGAGACGTAACGCCTGAACAATGGCGGGCACTGATCGAACGCGACGAAGGATGCGTCATCTGCGGAGCCGACCCATCACGCTGCGAAGCCCACCACCTCATCTGGTGGCGCCGCGGGGGCCCAACCGACATCGACAACCTCGTCCTGCTGTGCAGCACCCACCACCACGACCTCCACGACCGTGGGCTGACGTTGCACAAGCAGAACGGCACCTGGCTCCTCGAACCAAGGCCAGTCCACCAACGACAACCCGCAGCCTCGACGCGAGGCCGCCGATCGAGATCCCCGAGTCAACCCCGAGCCGCCTGATGCCGGCCGAAATCGGCGGCGGGAGGCGGTGCCTGCCCTCCTAGCCTGAGGCCGTCATGTTGACCGCCTCCAGCATCGCTCGGTCCTACGGGCCACGCGACCTCTTCGCCGACGTCACCCTGCAGCTCTCCGCGGGGCGACGGATCGCGCTCGTGGGCGGCAACGGCACCGGCAAGACATCGCTGATCGAGATCCTCGTCGGCGACGCCGATCCCGATGCCGGGTCGATCACCCGCCCGAAGGACATGACGCTCGGGTACCTGCCCCAGGACCTGGTCGACACCGCCACCGGCACGGTCCTCGAAGAGGTGCTCGCCGGCGCCGGCGAGATGGCCGACCTCACCGACGAACTCCACCGGCTCGAAGCCGCGATCTCGGACCCGGAGGCGGCCGCTGACGCCGACGCCTACAACGAACTGCTCGCCGAGTACGGCGAGATCCAAGGCCAATACGAAGCGATGGGCGGCTACGCCCTCGAAGCCGACGCCCGCAAGGTGCTCGCCGGCCTCGGCTTTCGCGACACCGACGGCGACCGACCGGTACGAGAACTCTCCGGCGGCTGGCGGATGCGCGTCGCGCTCGCCCGACTGCTGCTCGCCAAGCCCGACGTCTTGATCCTCGACGAGCCGACCAACCACCTCGACGTCGACTCCGTCGCCTGGCTCGAACAACAACTCGCCGCCTGGCCCGGCGCCCTCCTCTTCGTCAGCCACGACCGCGACTTCATCGACGCCGTCGCCGACCGCGTCGTCGAACTCGCCGAAGGCACCGCCCTCGAATACGTCGGCGGCTTCGCCGAATTCGTCGTCCAGCGCGAAGAACGCCTCCAACGCATCGAAGCCGCCGCCGCCCGGCAAGCCCGAGAGATCGCCAAGGTCGAGCAGTTCATCGACCGCTTCCGCTACAAGGCCACCAAAGCCCGCCAGGTCCAGAGCCGCATCAAGACCCTCGAGAAGCTCGACCAGATCAAGGTCCCCGATCGCAAGGAACTGGTCGCCAAGTTCGCGTTCCCCGAACCGCCCCGGTCGTCGCGGGTCATCGCCGAGTTCAACAAGGCCACCGTCGGCTACGGCGACATCCCCGTCGCGAGCAACGTCAACCTCGCGGTCGAGCGAGGCCAAACCGTCGCCCTCGTCGGGCCCAACGGTGCCGGCAAGACCACCCTGCTCAAACTGATCCTCGGCGAGCTGACCGCCAGCGCCGGCACCGCCGAACTCGGCAACAACGTGTCGATCGCTACGTTCCATCAGCACCAAGCCGACGAGCTCGACCTCGACAAGACGGTGATCGCTGCCTTCTCCGGCGGGATCGACCCCGGCAAGCGCAACCTCCGCACCGTGCTCGGCAGCTTCGGTTTCCCCGGCGACGCCGCCGATCGCATGATCCGCGACCTGTCCGGCGGCGAACGCACCCGCCTCGCGCTCGCCCGCACCATGATCGAGCCGGTCAACCTCCTCGTCCTCGACGAGCCGACCAACCACCTCGATCTTCCGAGCTGCGACGTCCTCGAAGACGCCCTCACCGCCTACCCCGGCACGGTGCTGCTGGTCACCCACGACCGCCACCTCATCCGCAACGTGTCCGACGCCATCATCGACGTCCGCGACGGCACCGCGACCTGGTACGACGGCGTCCCCGAAGACGTCCTCATCCCCGCCGACCCGTCCAAGGTCGCCGGGCTCGGCACCGGCCTCGCGGTCGGCGCCGGAGGAGCCAAGACCGGCACGGCCGGCCACGGCGCCGACTCCGGCCCCGCCAAGGCGGCCAAACACGACCGGCGTGCCGAACGCAAAGCCTCAGCCGAGGCCCGCCAGAACACCAACGAGCTCCGCAAACGGGTGCAGAAGCTCGAACGCCAGCTCGAGAAGGCCGAGACCGAGGTCACCGAACTCGAAACCCAGCTCGCCGACCCTGAGATCTACGACCGGCCCGAAGAGGTCCATCGCCTGGCCACCCTCCACGAGGAGGCCAAAGCCAAGGCGGTCGCGCTGATGAACGAGTGGGAACAGGCAGCCGAGCAGCTCGAGGGCTGACCCGCCTGAACCATCTGGCCGACCTGACGGGCGCGGGTGATGCCACCCACCCATCGGCCTAGCCTGAACGGATGCCACAGGTCACCCTCGATTCCGGAATCACCCTCGAGTACGAGCGCGAGGGCAGCGGCGAGCCGTTGCTCCTCGTCATGGGCCTCGCCGGACAGCTCACCGACTGGCCGGTCGAATTCGTCGAGCGCCTGGTCGAAGCCGGGTTCGACGTCATCCGCTTCGACAACCGCGACAGCGGACTGTCGACCATGACCGAATGGCAGCCGCCGTCCCGTCGCAAGGCCCTGATCTCGATGATCATGCGTCGCCCGGTGAAGGACGTCGGCTACACGGTGGACGACATGGCCGACGACGCCGCCGGCCTGCTCGACCATCTCGGCATCGACTCCGCCCACGTGGTCGGCATGTCGATGGGCGGCATGATCAGCCAGGCCCTCACCATCCGCCACCCCGAGAAGGTCAAGTCCCTCTGCTCGGTCATGTCGAACACCGGCGACCGCAAGAACGGCAACATCTCCCCCAAGCTCGTCCGGGCGATGGGCATCCCCAAGGAGCCGAGCAAGGAGACCGCCGTCGAGGACTCCAAGAAGCTCTGGAGCCACATCTCCGGCGATCACTACGACGAGGCCGAGACCGCACGCCGCATGGAAGCCAGCATCGAGCGGTCCTGGGCGCCTCAGGGCGTGATGCGCCAGACCGCCGCGATCGCCGGCAGCGCCGACCGCACCGAGGGACTCACCGGCGTGCAGGCGCCCACCCTCGTGATCCACGGCATCAAGGACCTGTTGGTCGTGCCGTCCGGCGGCATCGCGACCGCGGCCGCCGTCCCCGACTCGCGGTTGCTGATGTTCCCCGACATGGGCCACAACCTGCCCGAGCCCCGGCAAGACGAGATGGTCGCCGCGATCGTCGCCAACACCCTCCGGGCGTCAGCACTCACCGTCGGCTGACGTCGCGACGCGCGGCGGTGTGGCGAGCGGTCGCCAGCCCGTCCGCTGCGAAGAGCACCAGACCCGTCCAGATCACGACGTAGCCGACCACCTGGCCACCCGACCAGGACTCGTCGTAGGCGAGCACGCCCAGCAGAAACTGCAGGGTCGGCGTGAGGTACTGCAGCACGCCGACCAGTGAGAGTGGGATCCGGCGCGCCGCCCAGCCGAACAGCAACAGCGGTGCGGCGGTCATCAGGCTCGCCCCCGCCACCCACGCCCAGCCGCCGAGCCCGATGACCGTCGACAGGCCGTCGCCGTCGGCGGTGAACATCCCAAGCGCGATCGCGGCGAACGGCGCCATCGCAGCCACCTCGAGTGTCAGCCCATCGAGCGACTCCACCGGAGCGGTCTTGCGCACGAGCCCGTACAGACCGAACGTGACCGCGAGGAACAGCGAGATCCACGGCAGCGAGCCGAGGTCGATCGACAAGATCGCCACGCCCACGCCCGCGAGCGCGATCGCGACCCACTGACCGCGCCGGAGACGTTCGCCGAGCACCGTCACCCCCAGAACCACACTGACCAGCGGATTGAGGAAGTACCCGAGGCTCGCTTCGAGGACCCGGTCGCTGGTGACCGCCCAGATGAACCCCAGCCAATTGCTGGCCAACAGCAGCGACGAGCCGAGCACGGCGAACCGGACTCGCCGGTCGGCCAGGCGAGCCCGCACCTCGGCCCCGCGGTCGCGGACCATCTGGATCAAGACGAGCAGGGTGATCGTCGACAGGATCCGCAGGACGAGGATGTCACCCGCCGACCCCTCGCCGAGGCGCCAGAAGATCGGCGAGAGTCCCCAGAGCACGTAGCCGACGAGGGCCACCACCACACCGCGGCGCATCTCGGCACGCTACCGGCGTGCCACCGCGGTGGAGCGGGGCTCTAGCGTGTCGACCCATGCCGCTGGCCCTCGCCGAACTCGTCGCGACCACCGACGCCGTCGGGGCGACGAGCGCGCGCAAGGAGAAGGTCACCCTCCTCGCGGACCTGCTCCGACGGGCCGACCCCGACGAGACCGAGATCGCAGTCGGCCTCGTCTCGGGCGATCCTCGCCAGGGCCGGATCGGCGTCGGGTGGGCGACGGTCGCGAAGCTCGAGATCGAGCCGGCGGGCTCGCCCAGCCACGACATCACCGACCTCGACCGGCTCCTGACCGATGTGGCAGGCACCCACGGGTCGGGTTCTCAAGCTCGCCGGGCGCAACTGCTCCGCGACTTCCTCGAGCGGGCGACGAGCGCCGAGGTCGACTTCGTCCGCCGCCTCCTGGTCGGCGAACTCCGCCAGGGCGCCAACGCAGGCATCACGACCGATGCCGTCGCCAAGGCCAACGACGTGCCGGCCACGCTGTTGCGACGCGCCGTGATGCTGTCTGGCGACCTCCGGGTCGCGGCCCGGATCGCGGCGGCCGACGGCAAGGCCGGCCTCGACGCGGTCGGCCTGGAGCTCGGTCGGCCGGTGCTACCGATGCTGGCGTCGACCAGCGAGAGCGTGGCCGACGCCGTCGGCGAGATGGGGCGGGTGGCGGTCGAGTGGAAGCTCGACGGCATCCGGATCCAGGTCCACAAGTCCGGCGACGAGGTCCGGGTGTGGACGCGCGGCCTCAACGAGATCACCGGCGGGGTTCCGCACGTGATCGAACGGGTGCGACGGTTTCCGGTCGACACCGCCGTGCTCGACGGTGAAGTGCTCGGCATCAACGAAGACGGCACACCGGTCGCGTTCCAGGACACGGTGGCGAAGGAGTCCGACATCCGGCCGTACTTCTTCGACCTGCTCCATGCCGACGGGGTCGACCTGCTCGACACGCCGCTCGAACAACGGCGGGCCCGCTTGGCGGAGATCGCCGGCGACGCCCACGTGCCGGGTGAGGTCGTCGACGACGTGGCCGCCGCCGAAGCGGTGCAACGGGCCGCGCTCGAACTGCGCCACGAAGGCGTCATGGTCAAGGCGGCCGACTCGTTCTATCAGGCCGGCCGTCGGGGCAAGACCTGGCGCAAGGTCAAGCCGGTCCACACGCTCGACCTCGTCGTGCTGGCGGTCGAGCACGGCAGCGGCCGCCGTCGCGGTTGGCTGAGCAACATCCATCTCGGCGCTCGCGACCCCGAGCATCCGGGCCGGTTCGTCATGGTCGGCAAGACGTTCAAGGGAATGACCGACGAGATGCTGCGCTGGCAGACCGAACGGTTCCGGGAGTTGGCGATCGACGACCCCGACGCCGACCAGGCCTGGGTGGTGACGCTCCGCCCCGAACAGGTGGTGGAGATCGCGCTCGACGGGGTGCAGCGCTCGACCCGTTACCCCGGCGGCGTCGCCCTTCGGTTCGCCCGCGTCGTGCGGTACCGCGACGACAAGGTCGCCGAGGAAACGAACACGATCGACGACGTCCGCTCTGTCGGACTGGCATGACACACTGGGACGATGCCGTCCGAACTCGTCACCGCCCCCACCGAGGAGACCGTCACCAACCCGGTGACCGACGACGGCGAACACGACCGGTTCGCGCACTATGTCCGCAAGGCCGATGCCACCCGGGCGACGGTCGAAGGGGTGCCGGTGCGAGCCCTGTGCGGCAAGGTCTGGGTGCCGAGCCGCGACCCGTCGAAGTACCCGGTGTGCCCCGAATGCGCCAAGATCCGCGATCGGCTGCTCAACCGGGGCAACAACTGAGCGTTTTTCCTCGGTTCTGAGGGGCAGGGCCGGCCAGATCCGCACCGGCGAGGGTTCAGATCGGGGCCCCGCTGCCGATGGGGACACGTGGTCAAGCGCGTCCTCTCTCTCGTCACCTGGTTCGTGACCCTCGCGGTGCTGATTCTGACCGCCGCGCCCGCGGCGATCGCCCAGGACGATCCCCCGCCGCCCGACGACGGGTTCGGCTTCCCCGGTGGAGAACTCCCGGAGTGGGACGGCACCTATCCCCCCGAGTGGGATCCTGCGCTGAACGAGAACGTCGTGTCGGCGGACTACCTGTACTTCCCGGGATCGGGAATGGTCATCAACGTCGACACGCGCGACATCTATGACCCGGTCCTCGGCAATCTGCTCCGAGCCGATGGCGCCGTTGTGGACTACGCGACCGGCACCGTCCTGGGCGTTGAACCCGACCTGGCCGATCCACCACTACCGGGCGAAGACCTGACGGCCCCGACCGGCCAGGCCCCAGACGCTCCATCAGAGCCGAGCGCCGACGCGCCGGCCGTGGAACCGGAGCCGGTCGATCCGGTGGGGACCGGTGGCGACGCCGGCATCTCGGCCTTCGAGGACGAGGACCCGGTCCTGCCCTTCTACCGCACCGGGTTCACGGTGGAGGAGCTCGCGCCGTACGCCCTCGACCTCGACACCCTGCCGATCGACGCCCTCGACGACTCGTTCCAGTTCCTCGCCTACGAGATCGCCCTGCTGTTCGAGATGGGGGCCTTCACCCGCGAGACCACCTGGTTCGACACGTTCGCTGAACTCCACGCCCAGTTCGACTTCGACGACATCCCGCGCGACCGCCTGGTCCCGACGTTCACCGCCGTCGATCTCGAGTTCGCCCGCCGCGCCCTGCTGTACCGAGACGCCATCGACCCCGTCGACGGTTGGTCCCTCGACTGGGCGATCAGCGAACTCGAAGGCGACTTCTACGAGAAGCTCGGCGCCTCGGAACGCGGCTTCCTCAACGGCTACGAGTACGCGGCCGCCCTCCTGCGGGTGATGGCGGGCGGGCCCGACATCGAACTCCAGGCCAACGGTGCTGCCGAGAACGTCCAGCTCGAAGGAGCCCTCGCGGCGGCGGTCACCGAACTCGAGCTGCAGCAAGACATCAACGACCTCCTCCGAGCCGACAACGACGAGCTGCGTTCGCTGCTCGCCGAGTTCACCGAACCGTCGGTCAGCACGGCGCTCGCCCTGCTCGATGGTCCGCCCGAGACCGCGGAGCCCACGGGCGACAACCAGGCGATGACCTACGCGGCGGTCGGTGGTGGCGCCGCGGTGTTGCTGCTGATCGCGTTCCTGCTGTTGCGCCGGGCTCGCCGCCGGGCGGGTCGACCCGACGAAGCCACCGTGCTCGACGAGGCGATGGCGACCAACCAGCTCCTCGCCGGCGCCAAGAACGAAGACGAGATCGTCAGCATCCTCGAGCGGGCCGGCAAGCGTCAGGTCAACGCGTCGGTCGCCCTCTTCCATGCGGTCCCCGACGGGCTCCGTCGAGCCGGCACCACCGAGATCATCGTCGGCTCGGACCTCCAGCGGGTCGTGTCGTCGGGCCAACACGCGAAGACGAACCTCCACGACGACCCGGCCTTCCCCGGCATCGATCAGGCGGTTCTCGCCCTCCCGGTGATCCACGGCGGCACCGTCCAGGCTGTGCTCGCTGCGCATCGGGACGTCTCCCGCCCGCTCGGCGACGCGGAACGAGGCGCGATGGAACCGATCGCTCCCGCCCTCGGGGGCGCACTGGAACGCAGCGCCGAGCTCGGCACGATGTCGAAGCTGGCGATGGTCGACGGGCTCACGTCCCTCGGCAACCGACGCCGACTCGACGGCGACCTCGAGACGACGCTCGCGACCGCGGTCGCAGGCGACGCTCATCTCGGGTTCGCCATGATCGACGTCGACCACTTCAAGACCTACAACGACACCCACGGCCACACGGCGGGCGACGAGGTGCTGCGCCGCGTCGCGGCCACGATCGCTCAGTCGGTCCGAGAGAGCGATGTCGTGTACCGGTACGGCGGCGAGGAGTTCTCGATGCTGCTGCCGGGGGCGACGCCTGAAGAGGTCGCCACCGTCGCGGAGCGGGTGCGCTCGTCCGTCGAAGCCGAAGCGTTCCCCGGCGAGGAGCTGCAGCCCGGCGGCAAGCTCACGGTCTCGATCGGTGTCGCCACCCTCGAAACCGGCGACAGCGACGACATCCGGGAACGAGCCGACCAGGCGCTGTACCGGGCCAAGGAGAACGGCCGCAACCAGGTCGCGTACGCCTAGTCGTCGGCGAACATGGCGGGCACCGCGCCCCGTGGGCCCAGAGGCGTGCGATCCGGACCTGGTGGTGCGAGACTCACGCCAGGGGCTCCGTCGGAGGGCCGCCGCTGAAGGAGTCGCCGTGAAGGTCGCCGTCGTCTACGAATCCCGCACCGGCAACACCGCCGAGCTCGCCGAGCTGATCGGTGCCGCCGTGCAGGAGCTCGGCCACGAGGTCGGCGTGTTCAACACGGCGAAGCTGAACCTCGACTACCTCACCGACGTCGACATGGTCTTCCTCGGCACGTGGACCGACGGCATCATCATCGCCGGCCACCGGCCGGGCGATTCGGGCAAGTTGCTCGACATGCCCGGCATCTGGGGCAAGCCGACCGCCGGGTTCGTCACCTACGCCCTCCACGCCGGCAACGTCATCGACAAGGTCGGCGATGTCGTCACCTTGCTCGGGGGCGACTGGCTCGGCGGGCGTGCGTTCCGACGAGACCGCAAGACCGACGGCCTGGCCGGTTACGTCGTGGCCGCACTCGACGCCGCCGAGGAACGCCTCGGCGTGAGCGGCTGACCCGAAGCGCCCTGCTGAACCAGGTTCAGGAAGCTCGGGACGTTTCGGAATCATGACGATCGGGAACCAAGCGCCCAATCCAGGCGTCATGTGGGGGAACCTTTCTCCCGAGGACTCCCCCATGCGCTCGCACATCCAAGGCCTCTTCGTGCTGTTGGGCGTCGCCATCGCCGTCTTGGTGCTGGCGCGCATCGCCGCGCCCGTGCTCGGCGACGCATTCGGGGAGGACGGTGCGATCGTCGCGGAGAGCGCCGACGTGGACGACGTCGTCGATCTCGCCTCCGCCGAGACCGAGGTCGACCTGCCGCTGACCGGCGACGAGGTCGCACTGCTGCAGGGCAGCCTCGTCGACCTCGGCTTCGACCCCGGTCCCGTCGACGGCATCCTCGGCAACGGCACGGCGGGAGCGATCGACGAAGCGATCGTGCAGTACCAGCTCGACACCAACGCCACGGATCGAGACGTGCTCGAGTACGTGACGTCGCTGCTCGACGCGCTGGCGGCCGCCGACGCGGCCGACGATCCGACCAACGATCTCTCGGTCGAATCGCAAGGTGCCGACGGCGCGGCGACCGACGATGGCGTCGCAACAGACGGCACGGCGACCGACGGCTGAGCACCCGAACCACCGGGACGGCACCTGACGGGTCCTCCGGGTGAACGACCAAGGTCCCTCCGACGATCCTCCGAATGGGGGAGGACGAACCGCGGGGGTCGATGGTACGGTTGGTTCGTTCCGGAGGAGAGATGGCGCAGGTAGCGATCCCGAAACCAGAGCGTTCCCCCACCCAGCAGAAAACCAGACGGCGGTCGAGGTACGGATGGCCGCTCGGGCGTGAACTCGCCTTGCTGTTGGGGGGACTGGCGGCCTACCGGCTGGTTCGCGTCCTGGTGAAGGACGAGATCGACGTCGCGTTCGAGAACAGCGAGCGGGTCATCGACTTCCAGCGAACGCTCGGCATCCTCAACGAGATGAACCTGCAGGCGACCGTCCTCGACAGCGACGCCACGATCTGGTTCCTCAACCGGTATTACTTCTTCGCCCACTTCGCCGGCACCTTCGTGTGGGTCGTGTGGATGTACGTGCGCCACTACGAGCACTACGGCCGGGTGCGCCGGGTGCTGTTCGGCACCACCTTCGCCGCGCTGGCGATCCATGTCGCGTTCCCGCTCGCGCCGCCGCGATGGTTCCCCGACATGGGGTTCGTCGACACGCTGCAGACCTACGGCCCGAAGATCTACGACGCCGACGCGATCTCCAACACGGCCAACCAGATCGCGGCCATGCCGTCGCTCCACGTCGGCTGGGCGCTGATCGGGGCCTGGGCGATCATCAAGGCCAGCACCAGCCGCTGGCGCTGGATCGCCGCCCTCCACCCGGCCGCGATGACCGCCGCCGTCGTCCTCACCGCCAACCACTGGTGGCTCGACGCGATCATCGCCGCAGTGCTGGTCGCCGCCGTGTGGGCTGCCGACGCACCGGTCCAGCGTTGGCTCGAGCGTCGCAAGGCTCGACGCGAGCCCGAGCTCGAGGAGATCGACCTCACCTCCGAGGCGGTCGACGAGCCCGTGCTCGCCGGGTGACGGCGACCCACGTTCCGGACGCGGCGCCGGCGATCTCCACCTCGATCCGCACACCCGGGGGCATCGACCTCGGCTTCGCCATGCTGTGGTCGAAGACGATCAAGCGGCGCAGCGGCGTCCACTGGTGGCCGACGGCGACGCCGGAGGGGGCGGCGCTGGTCGCGTTCCGGCCGACCGGCGACGAGGTCCGCGTCGACGCGTGGGGTGCCGGCGGCGGCTGGGCGGTCGAGCAGATGCCGACCCTGATCGGCTTGCGCGACGAGACGATCGACGACTTCCGACCCGACCATCCGGTGCTGCGCAGCCTGGCGGACCGGTTCGGCAGCTTCCGGGTCG
>CAZEML010000048.1:0-23032 GCA_964513285.1 uncultured Candidatus Nemicrothrix sp. | reverse complement strand
CAACCCTCGCCGACCCGACCGGTGACCCGCGCGCCGATAGCGAACGCGAACGGCACCGTGAAGCCGACGTAGCCGAGGTAGAGGATGGGCGGATGGAACGCCATCAAGATGTGGGTCTGCAGCAGCGGATTGGGCCCGGGGCCGTCGTAGCCCGGCTCGGGGTCGAACGACTGGAAGGGCGCCGCGGGCCCCACCATCATCAAGAAGAAGAACGTGCACACCACGAAGAGGGTGAGCATCACCCACGCCATCATCGGGTCGTCGCCGTCGTTGCGGAACTTGATGACCGCCGCCACGACGTAGCCGCACAACACGAACGCCCAGAGCAGGATCGAGCCCTCGAGGGCCGACCACAGGGTGGCGATGTTGAAGAGGGCGGGCGTCTGGCTCGAGCCGTTGTCGGCGACGAACAGCACGGTGAAGTCGCGGGTGATCAGCGCCCGCTCCATGATGACGATCGCCACGACCGACGACGCCATCATCAATCCGACGAGCAGCTTGGTGTCGGCGAACCAGCGGGGCCGTCGTCCGGTGAGGCCGAGGATGACGACGATCACGCCGGCCATCGCGCACGCGGCGCCGAAGGAGACCGCCAGCGACCCGAGGGTGGCGTTGCTCACGCGCAGGCCTCGGCGCTCGCCGCCTGCTCCGTGCTCTCGACCAGGCGCTCGTCGTACTCGTCGTCGTTGATGTAGTCGTTGTCGTGCTTGACCCGCATGCGGTCAGACGCGAAGTAGTAGCCGTCCTGGGCGAGGCCATCGAAGCCGTCGACCTCGTGGTCGCCCTCGACCCAGTTGCCGTCAAGCACGACCGGCACGTCGGGCTCGAACAGTTCGGCTGGGTCGCCGAAGTGCACGATGTCGACCGACTCCCCGCCGAAGGTGACCGAGAAGGCGACGACGGGATCGTCGCCCTGGAAGCCGTTGATGATCGAGCACTCGATGGGCGAGCCCTGCAGGGTGAAGCGTTCGTCGCCCAGCTCGGCGCGGCGTTCGACTGCTTCGTCGGCGTTGTAGAAGAAGAGCGAGCCACCGACCAGGTTCCAGACCAAGGCGACGACCGCGCCGGCCATCACGACGGCGATCAGGGCGGGCACCATCCGGCGGCGACCCCGCCGGGCCGGGCGAGGTTCTTGTGGCGCGAGCGAGCGCTCGTCGACGAGTTCGTCGGTCACGACGGATCCTCCGTGGTCATCCAGCGGCGCCGATCGGCCGGGACGCGAGCAGCGAGTTGACGGCCGCGGGCCGTGACCCGCAGCGCGTAGAGGGCGAGGGCTCCGAGCGAGATGCTCCAGCCTGCGATGAGGTAGCCGAGATGGGTCATGCGTCGCCTCCGGTCGTGACCGCTTCGGCCCGACGGGCGGCGAGGGCCTCGTCGAGATCGCCCACGCGGAGTTCGCGTTCGAGCCAGCCGATGCGGAAGCGGTGGATCATCGCCCAGGCGAAGAACAAGCCATAGACCACGATGCCGAGCACCATGGCGAAGAGGGTCATGTCCTCGAGCTTGCCGTCGGTGATCGACGACTGCTGGTGCAGGGTCCGGTCGGCCCACCACTCGACCGAGCGGTTGACGATCGGCAGGTTGACGGCGGCGATCAGGCCGACGATCGCGGCGCGGGTGGCGACCGCTGCGTCATCGCCACCGGATGAACGAACGGCGAGGTAGCCGATCATCATCAGGAACAGGATCAGCGTGGTGACGAGGCGGACGTCGCCCCACTCCCAGTAGGTGTTCCAGGTCGGGCGGCCCCAGATCGATCCGGTGATGAGGGTGAGACCACAGAAGATCACACCGATCTCGGCGGCGGCATGGGCGGTGATGTCCCACCAGACCGACCGCTTCCAGAGCCACATGACCGACCCGATGGCGGTCACGCTGAACGCGACGTAGGTGAGGATCGCGGCGGGGACGTGCACGAAGATCATCCGCACCGAGTCCTGCATCAGGTCGTCCTCGGGCGCCGCGAAGAAACCGAGGAGGAAGACGGTCACGATGCCGACGATCACGGCGAAGCCGAGCCACCGAGTGGTCGACGAGCCGGTGTGCGCGGGAGCGTCGGTTTGGGGGTTGGTCATGTCTCCTCCAAGAGCACGCCGTACGACAATACTCCCAGCACCACGTTGATGATGCCGAACCCGGCGAGCAGACCGAGCCAGGCCCACCCGTCGACGGCCACCGATCCGAGAGCGTCATCGAACGCTCGGGTCGCACCGATGAGCACCGGGGCCAGCACCGGGAGCATGAGGATCGGCAGAACCGTCTCACGCGCCCGAACTCCGGCCACCAGCGCTCCGAAGAGGGTACCGGCGCCCGCGATGCCAATGGTCGCGACGAGGCAGGTGATCACCAACAACGGCCACGCCTCGACCTCGGCGCCGAACAGGACGATCACGCCCGCGATCAACACGACCTGGACCACGACGAGTTGCACGGCGACCGCGACGGTCTTGCCGACGTAGACCGCCGCCGGTTCGATGCCGGCGAGCAGAAGCGCCCGACGGGCGCCGTCGGTGGTCTCGATCGAGGTGGAGCGCTGCACGGCGAGGGTGGAGACGAACATGATCGTCACCCAGAACAGCCCGGACGTGGCCCGTTCGAGTACCGGCCGATTCGCGTCGAGGGCGAAGCCGAACAGCACGAGCACGAGCGCGGCGAACGGCACGACCTGGCTGAAGGTGACCCGAGAGCGCCATTCGATCTGGAGATCCTTCTGGGCGACGATCCACGCATCACGCAGCATCGTGGCCTCCCCCGTCGTGACTGTCTGGATCAGCACGGTCTCGCCGGTCGGCGGTGATGGTGCCGCCCGCGACAGTGATGTGCCGGGTGGCGAGGTCGACGGTGCGATCGAGTTCGTGCGACGCGAGCATCACCGTGGCGCCCGCATCGGTCGCGTCGACGATCAGCTGATCGATGAGGTCTCGGCCGCCCTGGTCGAGGCCGGCGTGCGGTTCGTCGAGCAACCACAGCCGAGGCCGGCGTACGACCACGGCCGCCAACGCGGTACGCCGGCGCTGACCGGCCGAGAGATGGCGAACGGCGACATCGTGGAGCCGATCGCTCACCCCGAGCCGATCGAGAGCGGACGGGACCGCCCCCTCGTCGACCCGTGAGGCGCGGGCCCAGAAGCGCAGGTTCTCGACGACCGTCAGATCGTCGTAGAGGGCCGTGTCATGGCCGAGCAGGCCGACCGATCGACGCACGGCCGCCCGGTCGACGGTCAGGTCGTGGCCCAGGACCTCCGCCGAGCCCGATTCGAGCCGCAGCAGGCCCGCACACACCCGTAGCAAGGTCGACTTGCCGGCACCGTTGGGGCCCTGCACGAGCACGATCTCGCCCTCGCCCACCTCCAGATCGACGCCGGCCAGGGCCGGAAACCGGCCGAGTAGAGCGACGACGCCTCGGAGACGGATGATGGACACCATCAAACGCTACCGTCGCCTCCCAGACGGTCCCGCTCAGAAGCGGGCCGCCGGCGCCGATCAGATCCCTATGACCGACACCGTCGTCGACCCTCTCGTCGACCGCGCCGAACCTCCCAAGCCGCTTCCGCCGATGCCGCCCCGGCCGACCGACGACTCGGTCCCTCGCATCGCGGAGTACCTCGGGGCGATCGGGCGTGGGCTGATCCTCGCCGGCATCGTCGTGATGCTGTTCGTCGTGTTCCAGCTGTGGGGGACGAACCTGCAGGAGGCGAGAGCCCAGGACGGGCTGCGTGACGACCTGACCGAACGGTTCGACGCCGTGGCCGACGGGGTCGACACCTCGCTGCTGGCCCGCCCGGTCCTCGACCCCGAGCCCACCCCGATCGCCGAACCAGCCGACACCGAAAGCGACGAGGTGCTCGCGGACGAGACCGCGGCACCCCCGGTCGACGAAGGCGACGACGTCTCGGCCGCGACGGTTCCGCCCGAGGTCGAAGACGAACTCCTCGCCGCCTTGTTACCGGCCGACGGCGACGCGCTCGCCCAGATCGAGATCCCGTCCATCGAGGTCGACAAGGTCGTCGTTCGCGGCGTCGCGGTCGCGGACCTCCGCCGAGGACCCGGGCACTACAGCCAGACCAGCCTCCCCGGCAACGAGGGCAACGCGGCGATCGCCGGCCATCGCACGACCTACGGCGCACCGTTCAACCGCATCGACGAACTCCTCCCCGGCGACGAGATCACCGTCACGTCGGTCCAGGGCGAATTCACCTACCGAGTGCTCGACCCGACCGTCGCGTACGCGGACCATCTCGACCAGGTCGAAGCGATCGGTGAGGGTCACATCATCGTCAACCCGAGCGCCGTCTGGGTGCTCGGCGACTTCGGCGACGACCGGCTGACGCTCACGGCGTGTCACCCCAAGCTCTCGTCCCGTCAGCGGATCATCGTCGCCGCAGAACTCGTCGACGACGCGGTCGAGCTTCCCGCCTGGGCCCAGGAGGCCGAAGCCGAGCGAGCTGCGGCGGAGGCTGAGGAAGCACGGCTCGGCGCCGACGGCACGACCGACACGATGCCGGTGAACGACAACCCCGTCCTCGGGGACGGCGGTGTGAGCGACGACGGCACCGACGCGGGTGCGACGGCCGAGGCCGCGGCGCCGGATCTCGACGAGGGGCTCGGTGGCGAGCGCGATGCGATCCCGCCCGCCGCGGCTTGGATGATCGGCGCCATCGCCTTCTGGTACGTCGGCGGCCGACTCGGCGAGCGATTCGCGACCGGGCTGCCGGGTCGTCTCGGGCTCCGATTCGTCGGTCTCGTGCCGGCCCTCGTGTGCCTCTGGTTCTCGTTCGAACTGATCGATCGGGCGCTCCCCGCAGCCTGACCGCCGACCGTTGGTCGAGGTGGACGGTCTAGCCTCGCCTCCGATGTCTGGACCGAGGCTCGCTCTCCTCTCGCTGGCCGTCGTGCTCGTCACCGCGGCCTGCAGCAGCGACCCCGAGGACGAGGTGCAACGCGATCCGGCCGCCGCGGCGAGCGACGCACTCGATGAAGCCGATGCCGAACCCGACCCGGACGTGACCGGCGACGGGCCGGCGACGACGAGTTCGACCTCGACGACCAGCACGACCACGTCGACCACCACCACGGTCCCCGGGATCGCCGTCAACGAGAACACCCTTCGCATCGACGAGTGCTTCAACCGCGACGAAGGCCTGAGCGCCGGACGCACCCGCGACATCACCACCCTCGTCGACTGCGACGACCCGCACGGCTTCCAGATCTTCTTCAACCTGCAGTATCCGGCCGACTCGTCGTTCGACTATCCGGGCGACGACATCATGGAGGACTTCGCCCTCGCCTCCTGCTACCAGGGCTTCGAAGGCTGGGCCGGCGCGCCGTACGAGACCAGCGCGCTCGAGATCGGGGTCTTCGCGCCGGACCGCAACGAGTTCGAGCAGCAGTCGTACCGCACGATCCTCTGCTACGTCTTCCGGAGCGACGGCGAACTTCTCCTCGGCACCGCGCGCGGCTCCGGGCTCTGATCCCGGGCCGGCGGGGCGCTCAGCCAGGGGGTCCGCCGCGAACCGGGCTTCGACGCGTACGCTCGTCGGCGGTCGGCGGGCACGACCGGGAGGATTTCTCCTGTGGCTTTCGCGCCCTTGGTTCTGGCCATCATCATCGGACTCGTCGTCGGGGCTGCCCGCAAGGGACACCTCCGCGCCGTCGCCGGAGCCCGCATCGCCTCGTTGCCGCTGTTCGTGATCGCCGTCGCGATCGGTGTCGCAGTCGACCGCTTCGATCTGCCCGGCCCCGGTTGGTGGGCCCTCGCCGGCCTCGTCGCCGCCCTCGCCTTCGTCGTCCGCAACCTCATGCTGGTCGGCATGGCGGTCATCGGCGTCGGCGTCATCGCCAACCTCGTCCCAATCGCGCTGAACGGGGCCACGCCGGTTCGCGCCGACGCCCTCGTCGAAGCCGGCATGATCCAGGCCGACGAGATCGATCGGGTCGTCCTGTCGGGACCGCGCGAGATCGCCGACGACGACACCGCGCTGGGCTGGCTCGGCGACACGATTCCGCTCGCCTTCGCCGATCAGGTCGTCTCCTTCGGCGACCTGATCATCCTGGTCGGCGTGGCCAACCTGATCGCCAACCTGATGGTCCGGCGCCGACGTCGACGTCTGCCCAAGAGCGCCTTGGCCAGCCTCGAGGCCTTCGGCTGGCACGAGACCGAAGAGGAGCTCGGCTCCTTGATCGACCTCCGGACCGAGCTGCGTCCGCTCTACCCCGAGGACGGCGGCGAGATCGTCCGCGTCTTCGCGAGCACCAGCGCGAGCCCGGTCCACGATTGTGGGATCGCACCGCCACCCGAGGCCGACGAGGCGCTCCAGTACTCCGCGTATCCCGACCGCACGGCGCCGGCGATCGTGCGACCTCGCACGATCTCCCCGAGCTCGGTCTCCGCGGGCCCGCGACCGAGGGCCTTCCAGAGCAGATAGGCGATCTGGGGCCACACCGGCCCTCGCCAATAGCTCGCCGGGTCATACATCGGTTCGTCCGGGTGCACGCCCGGCGGGCCGAAGGCACCTCCGAAGGCCGCGGGGTCTGCCAGCTCGGCGAGGGCGGCCGCGCGCTGAGCCGGGTCATCCACGGCAAAGAGCGCGCAGAGCGCATCGGCGGTCCGGATTCGACCGGAGCTGTTCGCACTATCCCCCTGGTCGACCCACGTGGCACGCGACTGGTCCCACGAGGCCGTGAGCGCCGAGACGAGTTCCTCCCGTAGATCCGCCCAGTCAGGAGGCACGTCACTCACCGTCGCGAGTTCGTCCATGTTGAAGACGGTCAGGGCGTTGAGGCTCACCGGAGCGGACTTGAACAACGGGTTTGAGAGTGGTGACCCTCCGGCCGAGTGCTCAATGGATCGAATGAGGTCAACCTTGTGCACTCGCCAGAGCGCGAGATCGAAGCCTTCGCCGGGGCAGTAGTGATCCCAACGTGGCGAATCGTCACAACCGGTTTCCCATGGATGAACGGCACAGATCAGGCCCGTCTCGTGCCGCGCTCGATGTCGCAGTAGGAACTCAAGCCCGGCGACCGCCTTGGCCTTGAGCTCATCCGGCACCGCAACACCAGCCCTCTCGAGTTCAGCGACGGCGTGTCCGAACATCGGGGGTTGCGTCACTGTCGACGAGCCTTCGCGCTCCCAGAGCTCGACGGACGAGGTCGGCGAGCCGTGATACCCCATGTGCGGAACGAAACCAGCCTCGTCTTGAAACGCGAAGACACCGGCAAGTTCGGTCAGGGCGCGCTCCGGCGACTCGAGCGCCAACCAGACCAGCACGTGGAAGCAGCTATCCCAGAGCCACTGCCACGGATAGACGTTCAGGTTTGGCGCGACGTAGCCGTCCTCCACCCACGCCTCGTCGAAGATACGCGAGACGTCCTTCTCGATCCGCGGCACGTCCGCGTCGGCCAACCACTCGCCCGGGCTCACTTCGTCTTCTCCATGGGTGGTCGGGGTCGACTCCTCGATGAGCGTCCGCGAAACGAAACGACGCTCACGATCGCAACGGCTGCCATCGCCACGACTGCATTCACTTGGGCGAATCGTACCCAGTCCTCGGATGTCCGTCCGAGCGCTCCGAAAACCTCGAACGCCGCATAGAAGATCGTCACGCTCGCGAAGAGCAGACCAAACCAACCGACTCGGGCTTGTGTTTGGTCGACAGCGAGCGCAAACTCGGCCGATACATAGCCAGCGAGATGCCCTTGAACCGTCTCCAGATACTGACGCTCCGACTCGCTCAGGACGACCGACACCGCTGTCTTGGAGTGAAGGTCGAGCAGCCGCTGATCACCGAAGTAGCCTCCTGGCTGCATGTTGGCGTGGTAGATCAGCACGTCCCGCTGCAGTGAGGCGGCTTGACGGGTGAGATCCCACGCATCGCCCGAATCGTCGTCGAGGGTCTCGAGAAGCAGGCCAACGATCCTGTTGTAGAGATGTCGCGTCCGACTCGCGAGGGCGGCGTAGAGCACGTAGGCGTCGAAGGTCTGGGGTCGATCGACTTCGAAGACCAGGCGATTCCGTCCATGAACGAGCGGAAGGCCCGCGAGCCCAGGAGTGATCTCCTCGGCAGTTCGGGCATGGGCAGTGAGGTCACCCTCAACCTCGATGACCAAACCGAAGGAGGTGACGCTCTCGTCCGCTGGCTCAACTCCCAGCTGCCGAGCGATCAGGTCGAACGCCTGGCCAGCGGCACCGTCGAACGTCAGCCCGTCCAGACCTGGCAGGGGAGCATTCACCACTGGCCACACAGTCTCTGCGAGATCGTCCACGGCGATGGCCGCGATCCCATCGGCGACGACGACCACGTCCGCGATCCCGATATGAGGTTGGTAGAGCACGAAACTCCGTAGCTCGAGGGTCTCCGTCGTCGCCAACACACCGAGGTCGTGCAGAAAGATCTGACGACCAGACCCCGTTCGGAGAGCCCGCTTGTCGATCCACTCCCCAATAGGAAGGTCAGAGTCGCCGGCGACGCACGCTGCCGCTGAGCTCGTCGAAACGCCGTAGGAGCGCACGAAGCCAACTCGACCTACGCCTACCTTCTTCATTCGCCCACGACCCTAGCCATCAGCTCCTGGAGCCGGGCGGTAGACCTGGGCAGCGTAAACTGACTCTCTACCCATGTTCGAACCGATGGGTCCGGGTTCGGCGACGCGAGAAGATCCCGCAGCCGTCCTCCAACGTATTCAAGGTCGTCGAAGTCAACGACACTCGATCGTCCGGGGACTGTCTCGCTGAGCCCTCCCGAGCCTGAGACGAGCACGTGTGAACCGGCGGCTTGTGCCTCGATCGCGACCAGGCCAAACGGCTCTCGCCAGCGAGAGGGCACGACGACCACCGAGGTGCTCGCGACAAGCTGAGCAAGGTCCCGTCGATCCCGCGGCGGGTCGAGGAGCACCACATTTGGGAGCTTCTGCGCCGCAGCAGCGAGTCGCCGATGCTCGGGGGTCGGCGTCGACCACGGCGCGATGAAATTCGTCACCTCGAAACGGATATCGGGACAAGCCGCTGCCAGGCGGAGCACCGCCGCCACGCCCTTCTTCTCCAAGAGCCGCCCCACGTACGAGACAACAGGGCGCTTCTCCACGGACGCTGCCCCCACGTCAAAGAAGACTGCGTCGGCAAACGGCCTGAAGACCGACACACGAGCTCCCATCGCGGCCGCCACTCGCTCCGCGAGGTCGGTGCTGACCGCCGCCACCGCACCAGCATCGGAGAGTGACTCCTGGCATGCTTCTCGCGCGTGCCGAACCGAGTCGTATGGCGGATCGCGCCATGCAACGACGTCGTTGTGGAAGAGCGCGAGGTGCGGGTACGTCGACGCAATGAGCGGCCGGTTGTTGCTGATGACGAGATCAGGTTGCACAAGGGCGACGACCTCGGCGCAGTCATGAGCTCCCTCGAAGGGATGAAGCATTACTCCCGTCTGCGTATCCGAGATCGAGCCCGGATTCACCGACACGACGTGAACGTCATGAAACTCAGAGAGTGCGCCCGCCCAACCGACGAGAAGATTCTCGATCCCGCCAGCACCGGGCGCGACCGCTGCCATGTCTGTCCCAACGATCGCGACTCGCATCGATCGGATGATACGGAGCTGCGAGAGCTGTTCGCCGCTGCGGGCTGGTTACCGTAGAGCGCCACCATGTCCGACTCGTCCGCCTCTGACCCCGTCCTCGCCCAGCGAGCGCGCGCCAGCCGCCTGGCCGACCTCGGGCAACGGATCGGCTACGGGCTCTTCGGGCTCGCGTTGGTGCTGTTCTTCGTCGGCCTGATCGGTGACTTCACGTCCACCATCTCGACCGCGATCATCACCTGCGTCGTGATCGGTTCGATCGTGCTCGCCCCGGCCATCGTGGTGGGCTACGCCGTCAAGGCCGCGATCCGCGACGACCTCGAACACGGACGACCGGTCGACTGATGGCCACCCGTCTCCCCGCCGCCGAACGCCGGGCCGGTCTCGTCACCGCCGCCCTCACCGTCTTCTCCGCCGAGGGATTCCAAGGCGCGACCATGGATGCCGTCGCCGCCGAGGCCGGCGTGACCAAGCCGGTGCTCTACCAGCACTTCCCGTCCAAGCGCGATCTCTTCCGCGGCCTGCTCACCGATGTCGCCGGCCGCCTCCGCGCCGGCGTCGACGAGGCGGTCGCGGAAGCGACCGGCCCCCACGACATGGTTCGGCGCGGGGTTCGGGCGTTGTTCGTGTTCGTCGCCGATCACCCCGACGAGTTCCGGCTGCTCTTCGGCGAAGGGGTGCGCTCCGACGAGGAGTTCGCGGCCGAGCTCCGCACGTTCGAACGCAGCATGGCCGACGCGATCGCCGATCTGATCGAGATCGACGGCCTCGAACCGGCGGGTCGTCTCGTGCTCGCCCACGGCATGGTCGGGTTGACCGAGTCGACCGCTCGGCACTGGGTGCTCGGCGGGAGCGGCCTCGACCTCGACACCGTCGTCGAGCACGTCGCCGATCTGGCCTGGCACGGCCTGCGGGCCCCGCAGCGACTCAGCGACTGACGCGACCGCCGAACTCCGGCGGAGGGGTGATGTCGATCGGCTCGGCCGGAAGGTCGCCGGCGATCAGCGCGGGCAGGTACTCGCGGAGGTGGTGCGGCACCGTCGGCATGTTGTTCGCGGCGAGTTCGTCCATCGTCCACCAGCGAGCGCCCTGGAACGCCGCCGCCTCCAGCGCCTCGAGCCCCTTGGGTTGATACTCGCCACCGTCGCACCAGGCGACGTGGATCCGATCGTCGGACTCGAAGTGGTAGCCAGCGAAGGTGTACTCGGTCTGCTGTACCCACACGCACGGGCCCATCTCGACGTTGGGGATGCCGGTCTCTTCCTCGAGTTCGCGCAGCGCCGCCGCGCCGGAGTCTTCGTTCCACCCGATGCCGCCGCCGGGGATCTCCAGCCAGTCGGGCTTGTACGGATCGATCGGATCCTCGGCGGAGATCAGGAAGATCCGACCCTCACGATCGAGGAGCACGACCCGGGCCGCGGGGCGGCGGAGGCTGAACGTCATCGCCGCAACCTAGCGGGCCACCCGCAGCAGGACCTCCTGGCTCACGGTGGCGATGTGGGTGCCGTCGGGGTTCCAGATCTCCCCGGTGGCGTGACCTCGACCGCCTCGCACGCCGCTCGACCGGAAGTCGTGGAGGGCCCAGTCGGTCGCCGGCATCAGGTGATGAAACCAGACGGCGTGGTCGAGGCTCGCGCCGAAGTACTGGCGAGGCGCGTCGGCTTCGGTGTGGTCGACCCGGCCGAGCGGATGGGCGAACTCCACCGCTTCGGTCGGGAGATCGTCGCTGGTGAACGTGTGCGCGACCGCGTGCATGAGCGGCGTGTCGGGGTAGTCCTCGGTGATGCGAATCCAGTTCCGGGCGTTCGGGGCAGCACTCTCGGCGCCGCTCCGCTCGATGGTCGGTTCGATCCACGAGTCCATCTCGATCGTGCCCGGCGCCGGTACGTCGGCCGGGAGGGTGATGCGTTGGGCCTCGGGCTCGTCCTCGGGTCGCTGGAACGAGGCCGAGAGGTTCAGGATCACGCCCTTGGACTGACGGGCGAGGACTCGACGCGTCGCGAACGACCGGCCGTCGCGGATGCGGTCGACCTCGTAGACGATCGGCTCGTCCCAGGTGCCGATCCGCACGAAGTAGGCGTGGAGCGAGTGCGGGGCGAAGGCGGCGTCGACGGTGAGCCCGGCGGCCAGCAGTCCCTGCGCCGCGACCTGACCGCCGTAGACCTGCCCCCACGGGTAGGTGGCACTGATCGCCGAGAACGTGTCGTCCCCCATGGGTTCGAGCTCGAACAGCTCCGCGAACGTGTCTGCCGTCCTCATGGCGGCGACCCTAGCGATCGGGTCGGTTGCGGCCCACCTCGCAGCGGCGTGCGACACTCACACGATGAGCGACCGCGCGTTCCAGCTCCGAACGGTGACCGTCGGCGACGAGCCCGAGGCGTGGGCGCGCGCCGGTTTCGCCATGGACGGGTCGGCGACGCGGATCGGCTCGACCACGATCGTCTGTGATCCCGAAGGGGGCCAGGGCATCGTCGCCGTCGCCATCGACGGCTTGAGCGAGCCGATCGACGGGCTGGCGATCGGCCCCGATGACCACATGGCATCCACCCCCGCCCTCGACCACCCGAACCGGGTGAGCGGGTTCGACCATCTCGTGGCCATGTCGCCGGCGATCGACCGGACGTCGGCCGCGCTCGAGGTGGCCGGGCTCGAGAAGCGCCGAACGCGCGAGTTCGACGTCGGCGACGAGCGTCGCCGTCAGGACTTCTTCTGGCTCGGCGATGTCATCCTCGAACTCGTCGGCCTCGTGAGCACCGCCGACGGCGAGCCCGAACCAGCCACCGCCGAGCCGGCGACCTTCTGGGGCCTGGCCCTCGAGTGCGACGACCTCAACGCTGCGGCCGAATCGCTCGGAGACGGGCTCGGCCGCATCAAGGACGCCGTGCAGAAGGGCCGACGGATCGCCACGATCCGGACCCGCGATCTCGGGGTCAGCGTGCCGATCGCACTCATGTCCCCGCACATCCCGGCCTGAAGACACGCGTCACCCCCACCCCGATACGCTCTCCGCCGATGCGGCGATCCCTCCTGCTCTTGTCAGCGTTCCTCGTCTTGTTCACCACGGCCTGCGGCGGTGGTGGCGATGAACCGACGCTGACCAGCACCACCACAACGCTGGCCGACGAACCCGCGACAACGGAGACGACCAACACGTCAACGACGACGACCGCAGCGTCGGACCCTGACGACGCCGACAGTGCCGAGATCGCCACCACGACGAGCGCCCCTGCCACGTCCGCAGCGCCGACGACGTCGATCGAGCGGCTCGACCCCGCCGACCCGGACTACCCCGAGGTCGAGCCTCCGGTCACCACGGTCACCTATCCCGAGAGCTGACCGCGAGCGGCGCGGCCGCGCACGTGGTGACCTCTGGGCCTTTTGCCCCACGTTTTCCTTCAGCGATGGGCCATTCGGCCCGATGGTGAGGCGACGAGTCAGTCGAGACGAGGAGCCGGACGATGTCGCACAGCCGAGGTGGGAACCACACGAACACGGCCATCCTCGAGGACATCGCGAACCTCTGCATCGACGATCAGGCTCATACCCTCCTGCTCGGTTGCCGGCCACAGCAGCCCGAGTTGACCGTGCTGCTCCAGGAGCGCGATCGATCGACGGCCCAGCCCGAACGAGATCGAGGAACCCGCGAACTCTGGGCTGACGTGCGTGACGCGAGGCGGGCCCTCCGGATCTGAGACAACCGCGTAGGCCGAGGGCCCCAACGTGGTCGCAACCGCTTCGAGGGTGTCGAGAGGCACCTCCATGCTCATGCACAAAACGTACCCGATCGCTTTCGTCACCCTCGGCGGTGCCGATTGTGAGGGACTGTGACTCCGACGTCTCCCGCCCGTGAGGGGCGCCGTCCTCGACGTGTGGCCGCGATCGGCCCCGTCGCGTTCGCCACCACCCTCGTGTTGGCACTGACCGGGGCGCTGCTCTCCGGGGTACGGGCGGAAGACGAACCGGTCCCCGGCGAAGTGCTCGCGACCGTCGACCCGTCGGTGGGGACCGAGATCGAAGCAGCGCTCGCGACCGTCGGACTCGATGCCGCCTGGCGCTCAGAGACGGGCCTGCACGAGATCACCCGATCGATGACCGTGCGCTATGTCGGCGACGACGAAACGATCGTCGACGGCATGCTCGGCACGATCGACCAGCTGCGTTCGACGGTCGACCACCACGAGCGGGTCGCGAACGAGGTACGCCGCGCTGCGATCGAACTCGCGGCGGCGAGGGAGCATCAGCGCGACACCACGATCGAACGCAACCGGGCATCGGTCCACCTGCAGGGTGTGGTCGCGCTCACCCAGAGCGTCGCCGTCGACCTGTTCGCCGGAAACGGCGACAGCGACGACGAACTGCTCGGTGTGGACGGCCAAGAGCTCGTGCAGGTGCAGCGCACGATGGAACTCCAGGGCCACACGCTCGAGGAGATGCTCGAGCGGCGCGACCTCGCCATCATCCGGTTGGAGGCAGCCGAAGCCGCACTCGCCGAGGCGACCGCCGAACTCCACGCGACGACCGAGCGGCACGCCGACCTGGTGGCCGAGGCGGCCGACCTGCTCGCCGTTCGTCGGGCGCTCGAGGAGCGACTCCGCGACGCCATCCCCGCTGCCGCGGAGGCGTTCGTGCTCGCCGATGTCGCCACGATCCCCGATCTCACGCCGCGAGCCATCGACGCCTACGTGCGGGCGGAGCTGGCGATGACCGAAGAAGCGCCCCGCTGTCGGATCTCGTGGCGCACCATCGCCGCGGTCGGCGGCGTCGAGGGCGCACACGGCACCTTCGGCGGCCGGTCACTTCTGATGAACGGGCGACCCGACGATCCGATCATCGGTCTCCGCCTCGACGGGATCGAGGTCGACAACTACGGCGACACCGTCGCCAACATCGCCGACACCGACGGCGGACGGTGGGACGGCGACAGGGAGTACGACCGCGCCGTCGGCCCGATGCAGTTCATCCCCGGTACGTGGGAGCTGTGGGGGGCCGATGGCGACGGCGACGGCGTGGCTGAGCCGCAGGACCTCGACGATGCGGCGCTTGCTGCGGCCGGCTACCTGTGTGCCTACGGCGCCCACAACAGCTGGGACAACTGGATCCGAGCGATCTTCGCCTACAACCACTCTCCCGCCTACGTGAACTCCGTGCAGTCCCGGCTGATCTCGATGCAGCGACTCGCCCTGCCCGAGGTCGACGGCATCGACCTGTGGCCGGGCCGTCCGTGGGGCACCTTCGAACCGCTTCCGATCCCGGAGCCGGAACCCGAAGAGGGCGAAGCGGGCGAGGAAGGCAGCCCCGGCGCTGACGCCCCGGCGGTCGAAGAGGTGTCGGTCGCCGACGGTTAGGCGGTCCGGGCGAGCGCGTCGGCGAACGCCGCCGCCACGACGTCGACGTCGTCGGGGTCGGTCCGCCAGTTCGAGACCGAGAGCCGGATGCCGGGACGCCCTCGCCACACCGTCGAGCTCGGATAGCACCGGCCGTCCGCCACGACCGCGGCCAGCACCGCCGCCGTGCGATCGGCATCGGGCTCGCCGGTGGAGTCGACGACCTCGACCACGACCTGGTTGATCTGCTGGCCCCGGACCTCGAGGTGATCGAGTCGGCCGACCGCAGTCGCCAGATCGGCAGCCCGATCACACGCATCATCGACGAGCGCTTCGACCCCGCGGCGCCCGAGCGAGCGCAACGCCGCCCACACGGGCACTCCCCGAGCCCGGCGGGAGAACTCCATGACCCGGTCGGATGCGTCGGCGACCTCGCCCTCCGGCGGCAGGTACGCCGCTCGCACCCCGACGGCCCGGGCGAGCACCGCAGGGTCGGCGACGATCGAGATCCCGCAGTCGTAGGGCGTGTTGAGCCACTTGTGTGCGTCGCACGCCCACGAGTCGGCCCGTTCGGCCCCGGACGCGAGGCCGCGGCGGCGGGCCGAGGCCCGGACCCACAGACCGAAGGCGCCGTCGATGTGCCACCAGACGTCGTCGCGCCGAGCCCGACGTTCAGCGACGGCGGCGCCGATCTCATCGAGCGGGTCGAAGGCGCCGGCGTTGACGTTGCCCGCCTGGGCGCAGACGATGATCGGCCCTTCGCTTCGGAGGATCGTGTCCCGGGCGGCGTCGGCGCGCATCGCCCCCGACTCGTCGGCCTCGACCGCGACGATGGCGTCGGTGCCGAGACCGACCACCCGGGCGGACCGGGCGATCGACGAGTGCTGCTCGGCCGAGCCGATGATGGTGATCGGGGGCGCGCCGGCCACACCGGCCCGTTCGACGTCGACGCCGTGGGCCGTGGCCACATGGTTGCGGCCGGCGAGGAGCCCGATCGTGTTGGCCCCCTGAGCGCCGGTGGGGAAGCCGACCGCGGCCGACGAGGGCAGGTCGAGCAGGTCGAGGATCCATCGCCCGGCGATGTGTTCGGCGGCGATCGGGGCCGGGCCGTGCTGGGCGAAGGCGGCGTGCTGATCCCACGCCGACACCATCCAGTCCGCCGCGACGGCAGCCGGGAGCGCACCTCCGTTGACGAGGGCGAGGTAGCGCCCCGACCCCAAAGCGGACAGGCCGGGATCGAGCCACGCGGCCAACTCCGCGACGGCGGCTTCGGGATCGAGGCCGTCGTCGGGGAGGCGGTCGATCGGAGCAGCGGCGAGGAGCGCCGAAGCATCGACCGGGGGCCCGACCGGGCGGTCGTCGGCTCGATCGAGCCACGAGAGCGAGCGGGCGATGGCCTCGTCGAGGGCGGGGCGGTAGTCGACGGGCTTCATCGGTCGCTGCGTCCCCGACCCGTCGCGGCGAGCGGCCCGATCAGGTCGCCCTTGTCGCCGTCGATCCGCCACCCGTCGACACCGACGAACGTCGCGAGGTCGTCGAGTGCGTCGGCCAGTCGTTCTGCGGTCGGGCCGAGGTCGACCCCGTCCTCCGCGAACGCCCCGAAGACCCGGAAGACGCCTTCGGCGCGATCGGTCTTGCCGTCGAGCCGACCGACGACATCGTCGCCGAGGAGGAACGGCAGCACGTAGTAGCCGTAGATGCGCTTGTCGGCGGGTGTGTAGATCTCGATCTTGTATTCGAAGTCGAACAGCCGCTCGCCGCGCTCGCGGTACCAGACGACCGGGTCGAACGGTGAGAGCAGCGTGCAGGCGTCGATCGCCCGCGGGAGCTTGGCGTCGGGGTGGAGGTAGGCCGGGCGATCCCAGCCCTCGACCTCGACCGGTTCGAGCCGGCCTTCCTCGATCAGCTCGAGCACACGCTCCTTGGCGGGCTTCTTGGGCAACCGGTAGTAGTCGACGAGGTCGGGGATGGCGGCGACCCCGAGGCTCGCCGCCGATCGCATGAGGAGCTCTCGGTGCGCGTCCTCCTCCGACGGGGTGGGCTGCGCCCGGACCTCGTCGGGGATGATCCGCTCCATCAGGTCGAACTCCTTGACGAAGCCGGGCCGGCGCCGGATCCCGACCGCACCGATCCGCCAGAGCCAGTCGAGCGCGGTCGACCCGTCGGAGCGACTCCCCCACCAGTCGCCGCTGTTGGGTCGTGGGTCGTCGAGTTCGCCCGGCGCCCGCGGCCGTTCGCGAACCTGTTCGAGCACCTCGTCGACATAGCCAGGGTTCGCTTCCGCGAACCGAACCAGTCCCTTCCAGGTCTGACCGATCGAGCAGCGCGCCTTGTGCCAGCGCAACAGCGGCTCGTCGACGGTCGGGAGCAGCGACGCCTCGTGAGACCACGCCTCGAACCATTCGTCGTCTCGGTACGCGACCCGATCGAGCAGATCCGGGTCATAGGGTCCGAGCCGGGCGAACAAGGGCATGTACTGCGTGCGCATCACGACCGGGACCGAGTCGAGCTGGAGCACGCCCAGCCGCCCCATCGTGCGGCGCAGATGTCGCCGGTCGACCTTGCCCGTCGGCCGGGGGTCGCGGAACCCCTGGGCGGCGAGCGCGATGCGTCGAGCCTGGGAGGCCGACAGGGATCGGGTCACGCGCCCAACACCTCGGCGAGCGCGACGACGTCGGGAAGGCGGAGGTGGTCGTGGTCGGCGTGGAGGTCGAGCGGGTCGAGCTGAACGACCGGCATCCCGGCTCGGGTCGCACCGAGCACGTCGGCGTGCACGGTGTCACCGATGTAGAGGGTGCGGGCCGGGTCGGTGCCGAGCACGTCGAGCGCGGGCGTGAAGATGGCCGGGTCGGGCTTCGCAACGGCGACGGTGGTCGAGTCGATGATCACGGGCACCTGGGGCAGCGGGCCGCCGGGCTCGAGCTGGCAGATGCCGTGACGGCGACACTGGTCGATCGCGGTGCCGTCGTTGTTGGACACGATGGCGGTGGTGAACGTCGCCGAGATGCGATGGAACGCCTCGATGTTGTGGTCGAGCGTGTGGTTCCACACGTTGTGGACCGCGGTTCCGGCCCGCCGGGCGCGGTTGCGGGCGTCGACCGCCTCGGTCAGCGCGTCGCCTTCCAGTCCGAAGGCCCGCAACGACCGCTGGTCGTAGTGCAGCCAGACATCGAGGTCGGCTTCCACCACCTCCTGCGAGGCGAGCAACTCGGTGATGCCCCGGATGCCCTCGTAGTGGGCATCCGCAGCGGCCGCGACCGGCAGATCCACGTCGGCGCCGTGGGCCCGCATACCCTCGCCGACGGCGGTCGGGTTGGGCACCATGAAGACGCCGCCCATGTCGAACACGTAGGCATCGAAGTCATCAGGGGAAAGCACGTCGTGGAGTAGAGCACGAGCCGCGCTCGCGTTCCACCGCGCTTCGCGGGCTCGGGATCGAACCTCCGTACACTCGCCGGATGTCCGCCCCCACCGACTCCAGCCAGGCGCCGGAGTCGACCCGATTCTCGGGCTGGCGGATCCTCGCGCTCGCCACGATCGCCATGGGTCTGACCGGGCCGGGGCAGACGATCGGGGTCTCGGTCTTCATCGATCACTTCGCCGACGACCTCGACCTCTCGAAGAACGCGATCTCGGCCGGCTACGCGATCGGCACGCTCTGCGGCTCGCTCACGCTCCCGACCGTCGGCCGCTGGATCGACCGGTACGGCGTCCGTCGAGCAATGACGGTGATCGCCTCGCTGTTCGCCCTGGGCCTGACCTACATGTCCGGGGTGCAGGGGATCGTGACCCTCACGATCGGCTTCTTCTTCATCCGCATGCTCGGCCAGGGCTCGCTCTCGCTGGTGTCGACGGTGACGATCTCGCGCTGGTTCGACCGGCGCCGCGGGTTCGCGCTCGGGATCGCGATGACGGTGTCGTCCGCCCTGATGGCGCTCGTGCCGGTCGTCTTGTCGTTCGTGATCGACGGCGTCGGCTGGCGATCGGCCTGGCTGATCGCCTCGGGCACGATCGCGGTGCTCGTCATCCCGCTCGCCTGGTTCGGCATCATCGATCGACCCGCCGCGGTCGGTCAGTTCCCCGACGGCCTCCCGCCCAGCGATGCCGAGCGGACCAGCGAAGAGTGGGGGGTCGAACGCTCGGAGGCCATCCGCACTCGAGCGTTCTGGATCCTGGCCCTGGCGACGTCGTTGGCCAGCATGTTGGTGACCGCGCTCAACTTCCATCAGATCGCCCTGCTCGGCGAGAGCGGCTTCAGTGAGACCGAAGCGGCGATCATGTTCCTGCCCCAGGTGCTCGGCACGTCGGTCGGCTCCCCCGGCATGGGCATCGCGCTCGACCGACTCGGCACCCGCTACGCGCCAGCCGTCACCCTCGTGATACTCACCGGCTCGTTGTTGCTGGCCGGCTGGGTGAGCTCGACCGCCGGGGTGATCGCCTACGCCGTGTGGCTCGGCCTGCAGTCGGGCATGGTTCGCACCCTCGGCGCCGCACTGCTCCCCGCCTGGTTCGGAACCCGGAACCTGGGCGCCATCCAGGGAGCGATGACCTTCATCGGCGTTCTCGCGTCGGCGGCCGGGCCGATCGCGTTCGCCCTCACCGAGTCCGCGACCGATTCGTTCCGAACGTCGGCAACACTGTGGGCCGTCGTCCCGCTCACGGCGGCGTTCTTCGCCCTCTCGAAGCGACCGATCCCCACCCGCACACCATGACCCCGACGCTCCCCCGCCCTCGCCTCCGAGGCGTTTCTCACCAGTACGCGTTCATGTCGGCGCTCACGCTCGCGCCGCTGATGATCGTCATCACGCCCGGCGTGGCGTCGCGGTTCGTCATCTCGGTCTACGTGTTCGCCATCGTCGGCCTGTTCGGCGTGAGTGCGCTCTACCACCGCGGCGACTGGGGCGAACGAGGTCGGGCGATCATGAAGCGCCTCGATCACTCGATGATCTTCGTGGCCATCGCCGCGACCTACACCCCGATCGCGGTGTTCGCCCTCGACGACGGAACGGCCCGGTGGATCCTGCCGACGGTGTGGATCGGCGCCGCGCTCGGCATCGTCGCCAACCTCATCTGGACCAACGCGCCCTACCCCGTGGTCGCGGCGCCGTATGTCGCACTCGGGTGGGTCGGTGTGGTCGCCCTGCCCGCCGTGCTCGACGGGCTCGGCGTGGCCGGCTTCGTGCTCATCGTCGTCGGAGGCGGCCTCTTCTCGATCGGTGCGGTGTTCTACGCCCTCCACCGCCCGAACCCGTGGCCGCACTGGTTCGGCTACCACGAGATCTTCCACCTCTTCGTGATCGCCGGCGTCGCCGTTCACTATGTGGCGGTCGCCTTCTACGCCGTTCCGCAGGCTGCCGCCTGACGCCGGTTCCGCAGGCCACCGCCCCCGCCCCGCACGATGTCGCACGCTTGTGGAACGGGACGCAACGCCGCTCGGAAACGTTCCACTACCGTGCGACACCCTTCGCCGCCCTCCTACTGGACCGCCGGAAAACGGCGACGGCCCGCCGGTCGCCGAAGCGACTGACGGGCCGTCGATCCCCTGGAGGAGAACCAGGTACGGGAGGCTCAGGTGCCGGTCCAGTTGGGTTCGCGCTTCTCCGCGAACGCCTTGGGACCTTCCTTGGCGTCGTTGCTGCCGAACACCTTGCCCATGAGCTCGCCCTGCATCTTCCAGAGCTCGCCCTCGTCGTAGCCCTGCGCCGCGGCCTTCACCAGCTTCTTGCTGGCGGCCACCGCGAGCGGAGCGTTCTTGGCGATGCGCTCGGCGAGCGCGATCGCCGCGTCGAGCGCCGCGCCGTCGTCGGTGACCTGCGAGAGCAGACCGAACTCGAGCGCCTCGGGAGCGGTGATGTTGTCGCCGGTGACGGCCATCTCCATCGCCTTGGCGTAGCCGACCCGCGCCGGGAGGCGCATGACGCCGCCGCCGGCGGCGAACAGGCCGACCTTCACCTCACGGATGCCGAACTTGGCGCTCTGCCCCGCGACCATCAGGTCACACGACAGGGCCAGCTCGAGCCCGCCCGCGATGGCGAAACCCTCGACCGCCGCGATCAGCGGCTTCTCGGCACCGGCCTGGATGAACTCCTGCATCGGGCCGATGTCCTCGCCGGCCGCGAAGGCCTTGAGGTCCATGCCCGAGCTGAAGCCCTTGCCGGCACCGGTGAGCACACCGGCGGTGAGGCCAGGATCGTCGTTGAGCTCCTGGGTGGCGTTCCACAAACCGTGGGACAGATCGCCGTTGATGGCGTTCATCGCCTCGGGGCGATTCAGCGTGATGATCATGACCCGGTCGCGGCGTTCGACCAGGACGGCGTCGTTCCCGCTCACTTCGGTGGCATCCGGATGCCGCCGTCGAGACGGATGGTCTCGCCGTTCATGTACGGGTTGGTGATGCACTCCATCACACCGAAGGCGAGTTCCTCACCCGAGCCGAGGCGCTTCGGGAAGAGCACAGACTGGCCGAGGTGGGCCTTGAACGCGTCGCTCTGCTCGCCCTCGCCGTAGATCGGCGTGTCGATCAGGCCCGGGGCGATGGTGTTGACCCGGATGCCGACGGCGGACAGGTCACGAGCGATCGGCAGGGTCATGCCGACGACGCCACCCTTGGAGGCGGAGTACGAGCACTGGCCGATCTGACCGTCGAACGCGGCGGCCGACGCCCTGTTGACGCTGGCACCACGCTGGCCGTCCTCGTCGAGCGGTTCGGTCTGGGCCATCGCCGACGCGCACTGGCTCAGCATGTTGAACGAGCCGATGAGGTTGACCTTGATCACGAACGAGAACGTGTCGAGATCGAACGGGACGTTGTTGCGGTCGATCGTGCGACCCGCCATGCCGAGGCCGGCGGAGTTCACGAGCGAACGCAGCGGACCCATCTCCGACGCAGCGGCCACGGCGGCCTGCGCGTCCTCGACGGAGCTGACGTCGCACTTCACGAAGAGGCCACCGAGCTCGGAAGCGACGGCTTGACCCTTCTCCTCGTTGAGGTCGGCGATGACGACACGGGCGCCTGCGGCAGCGAGCTGGCGGGCCGAGGCCTCGCCGATGCCGGAGGCACCACCGGTGATGACGGAGGACGAGCCCTCCAGGTTCATACGGGGCATCAGGAATCGATCCTTTCGATGATGGTTGCGTTCGCGAGCCCGCCGCCTTCGCACATGGCCTGGAAGCCATAGCGACCGCCGGTGCGCTCGAGTTCGTTGACGAGGGTGGTCATGAGCTTGGCGCCGGAGCAGCCGAGCGGGTGGCCGAGGGCGATGGCGCCGCCGTTGACGTTGACCTTGTCGAGGTCGACGCCGGTCTCCTTCTGCCAGGCCAGCACGACCGAGGCGAAGGCCTCGTTGATCTCGAACAGGTCGATGTCGTCGAGGGTGATGTCGGCCTTGTCCATGATCTTCTCGGTGACCGGGATCGGGCCCTTCAGCATGGTGACCGGGTCGGTGCCGGCGAGGGCGAAGTGGGTGAACCGGGCACGGGGCTTGAGTCCGAGCTCGGCGGCCTTCTCGGCGCTCATGATCAGCACGGCGGCCGCGCCGTCGGAGATCTGCGACGAGTTGCCGGCGGTGATCTTGCCATCCTCGGAGAACGCCGGCTTCAGGTTGGCCAGGGTCTCGGCGGTGGTGTCGGGACGGATGCCCTCGTCCTGGGAGAACATCTCGGTCTCGCCGTCGATCTCGACGGGGACGGGAACGATCTCGTTCTCGAAGCGACCTTCGGCGGTGGCGGTCGCCGCCCGCTGCTGGGACTGCGCCGAGAAGGCGTCGAGATCTTCGCGGGTGAGGCCGTACTCGTCGGCGATCATGTCGGCACCGATGCCCTGCGGGGGCAGGCCGGTGTCCTCGTAGCGCTTGAAGACCTCGGGACCGAACGGCATACCGAGCTCACCCTTGGCCGCCGAGGCACCCATCGGGGTGCGGGTCATCGACTCGACACCCATGGCGACGACGACGTCGTAGGCGCCGGCCATGACGCCCTGAGCGGCGAAATGGATCGCCTGCTGGCTCGAACCGCACTGGCGGTCGACGGTGGTCGCGGGGACGGACTCGGGCCACCCGGCGGCGAGGACCGCGCTGCGGCCGATGTTGAACGCCTGCTCGCCCACCTGGGAGACACAGCCGGGGACGACGTCGGCGACGAG
>CAZEML010000047.1:5434-23036 GCA_964513285.1 uncultured Candidatus Nemicrothrix sp. | reverse complement strand
GTCCTCGATCGCCAGCGTGGTCTCGGGCACCTCGGTCGTGGCCGCCTCCGGGCTCGAGAGGCTGGCGGGCGGCGCGACGCTCGAGCCGGTGGCTGCCGAAAGGCCGAGGCGACGTTCGGCGAGGCCGATCAGGCCGTCTCGGGCGCTGTTCGCGATCTGGATGAACCCACCGGGGAAGTACATCAACACGACGAGGAGCCCGATCGAGGACGTGAACAGCGGCACCAGGTCGTTGTCGGGCCAGAACGCAGGCAGCCCCTTCACCCAGACCGCGCCGAGGACCGCACCGGTGACCGAGCCGAGACCGCCGATCACCGCGATGCCGACGACCTGGAGCGAGTCGCCGATCTGGAAGTGGGCGTCGGTGTAGCGGATCGACGGCAGCAGGTTGGCGAACAACCCGCCCGAGACGCCGGCGACGAAGCCGGCCAGACCGAACGACAGCAGCTTCGTGCGGGTGGGGCTCACCGTGTATGCCGCGGCGGTGTCGGGGTTGTCGCGGACCGCGATCATCCGGCGGCCGATACCGGACCGGCGGAGGTGGTTGAGGATCACGAGCACCACCAGTGCGGCCGCACACGTGAAGTAGAAGAAGTTGCGTTGATCGAACAGGTCGGCGCCGAAGAAGGTGCCGCGTTCGATCGAGGGTGACCGTTCGCCGGCGCTGAAGATCGGGCGGCGATACAGGTAGGCCTGGGCGGCGATCGCGAACGCGAACGTCGACACGGCGAGCAGAAGACCGCGGACTCGCAGGGCGCTGATGCCGGTGAGGACGGCGATCCCGGCGGTGATGAAGGCCGCCAGGATGATCGACCACCCCTGGGTGACACCGACGAGTTCGAACTTCAGGAACCGGGTGTCGCCGAAGCCGACGTCCATCGAGAAGCCGGAGTGGAGGTGGAACGCGAGCAGGCCGCCGAGCCCGGCGTACGCCATCTGCGCCAGCGAGAGCTGGCCCGACCAGCCGGTGACCACCGTGACCGAGGCGGCGCACAGGGCGAAGACCACGACGGTGGAGTACAGGAAGAACCGCGAGGGCGGGATGTCGATGAAGCCGAGTTGCTCGTGGTACCAGGTGACCGCGAAGGCGACGAGGAGGAGCCCGGCGATGGTCAGCCGAGGCAGGTTCCGAACCCACCAGATCTGGCGGAGGTGTTCGGGGACCGGCCGGACCTTGGGCGTGAAGGCCATCGCCCCTTCTTCGGGGGACCGGCTCTGCCAGTAGACGGCGATCACGACGGCGATGAAGAAGACGAAGCTGCTGAGGCCGACCTCGGCCGGGTAATACCAGCGGAAGACGTTGACGGCCATGCCGATCGCGACGCCGCCGACCATCGCCTTGGTGAACGAGGTCATGCCGCCGATCACCGCCGCGAAGAGGGCGAGGTTGAGGGTGAGGGCACCGAGGTTGGCGACACCGGTGTTCGGGCCGCCGCTGCTCAGGAGGATCATCGAGAGCGTGGCGAGGAACCCGCCGACGGTCCAGACGACCGTCGAGACGGTGCGGGGGCTGATGCCGGCCAGGCGGGACAGGCTGGCGTTGTCGGCCGACGCGGTGACCGCCTTGCCGAAGGTGGTGCGGTTCAACCACCACGCCAGCAGCAAGGCGATGGTGGGCACCACGATCAGGATCTGGAGGTCGGGGCCGGTGACGATCAGCCCGAAGACGTCGTCCCACTGCGAACCGACGGCGGTGGGGAAGGCGATCTGGGCCTGATCCGAGGCGATGCTCGGCAGGGCCTGGTTGGCGGCGGCGAGGAGCTGGGCGAGACCGACGGTGGCGACGAGCAGGATCACGCGGGGGCGGTGGAAGAGACGCCAGACGACGATGAGGTCGATGACCATGCCGATCAGGGCGCCGAGCACGAGGCTGGCGATCAGCGCGGGCCAGAACGGCCATCCCCAGTTGATGACGAGGAGGGCGAACAGCGATGCGCCGGGGAGACCCATGTTGCCGACGGCGAAGTTGATGACCTTGGTCGAGCGGTAGATCAGGACGATCCCCATCGCGAGGAGGCCGGTCACGAGTCCGTCGACGAACCCGGCGTACCAGACCCCGCGGGTCGGGGCTGGCCCCTCGAACAGGCCGAGCACGCCGAGGAGCTGAGCGCCCATCAGCCGCCCTCCGTCCCGAGGAAGACCGCCCGGGCGAGGTCATCGCGTTCGGCGAGCTCCTGGGCGGGTCCTTCGAAGCGAACCTGGCCCTTCTCGAGGAAGACCGCCCGGTCGGCGATCGCCAGCGCCACGTTGAGCGACTGTTCGACGATGATCATCGTCTGGCCGGCTTCGCGGAGACGGTCGATGTGCCCGAGCAGGTCCTGCACGACGGTGGGGGCGAGGCCGAGGCTGAGCTCGTCGATGATGAGCACGTCGGGCTCGTGGAGCATGACTCGGGCGAGCGCCAGCATCTGTTGCTGGCCACCCGACAGGTCGCCCGCTTTGTCGCCCAGACGAGCGGCGAGCGCGGGGTAGAGCTCGAGGACTCGGTCGATCCGGCGCCGCACGTCGGCCTGATCTCGGCGGTAGCGGAACGCGCCCATCTCGAGGTTGTCGGCGACGGTCATGCCCTGCCACGTGCCTTGGCCGCCGGGCAGCATCTCGATGCCGAGCGCGCCACGGATCTCGGGCGTGGCGAAGGTGATGGTGCGGCCGTGGAGCCGCACGACACCGCGCTCGGGCGTGCCGAGCCCGGTGATGACCTTGAGGATCGTCGACTTGCCGGCGCCGTTGGTGCCGAGGAGGGCGAGCGACTCGCCCTTCTTGACCTCGAACGACACGTCGAACAAGACCTGGACCTGGCCGTAGCTGAAGTCGACCTGGTTGACCTGGATCGCCGGGATCGTGTCGGCGTCGGCCGCTTGGCGAGCCTGCTCCTCTTGCTCTTCCTGGAGTTCGGCGACCACGAGGCTGAGGTCACGACGAAGACGCCCGGAACCGCGGATCACGAAGAACCCACCGATCGGCATGAAGCAGACCGTGAGGATGATGATCGTCGGGCGTTCGCCGATCGCATCCTGCATGAACGCCGAGATCAGGCCACCGCCGATGCCGCCGATCGCGAACATGAAGAAGGTGATGATGGCGGTGCCCATCCCCCGGAGGCGGTAGGGCACGACCGCCTGGATCGACGGTTGGATCATCGCGAACGCGGATCCGAGGAACGTGAGGTTGATCGCCCCGACGACGATGAAGGCGAGCAGCGCGGCTTCGATCGACGCCGTACCGAGGGGCCCGAACTCGAACACGAGTCGGTTGTCGAAGACGCTCGGCATGGCGTACTGCAGCGGTACGAGCACGGTGGCCGGGAGCAGCAGCAGGCCGAGGATCCGGAGGGCCCGGTCGGGGTTGCGGCGGAAGGTGGCGTCGAACCGGCGACCCACCCATGGCAGGAAGCCGATGAGCAGAATGCCGGCGGGGGCGACGGCGAACCCGCGCTCGAGCGCGTCGAGTCCGAACTCCTCCTCGAGGAAGAAGCTCTGGATCGACTGGGCCGGGAAGAGCGCGAACCCGATCGCGGCCATCGCGAACGTCATGTAGCGGATCGTGTCGATGCGCCAGATCCGGGCGAAGGCGGCTTCGACGGAGATCGCGACCTCGTCCTGGCGCTCGAGCCCACCCCCGAGGACGTCCTTCTTCTCCCACTGCCCACGCTCGGGTTCGGGAATGAAGAACGCCGCGATCGCCAGTGCCGCGACCGGGATGCCGAGGATGAAGTACGCCCACCGCCATCCGGCGGCGCCTCCCGCGATCGCGGCGATACCGCCGACCAGGATCGGCGATGCGGCCTGGGTGATCCGGCCGACACCGGCGTTGGTGGCGTACATCCGGCCCCGGGTGGCGATCGGGTAGGTGTCGGCCAACAGGGTGCTGTGCACCGTGATCGTGTTGGCCTTGGAGATGCCCGTGAAGAAGCGGGCGACGAACAACATGAACGCGTTGACCGCCGCGCCGGAGAGGAACGTGAAGAACCCGAATGCGAGGCTGGCGAACCCCACGATCGGGCCGCGTCGCATGCGGTCGGCGAGCCACCCCATCGGGCCGGCGCCGAGGACGAAGAACGCGACCGACGCGGTCGAGATGAAGGTGATCGTGCCGTTGGAGACCCCGAACGAGTCGGCGATGTCGGGGCCGAGGATCGTGATCGCGGCCTGCTCGAGTTCGTCGAGCGAGTTCAGCAACAACAGGACGAAGAAGGTGTAGAAGCCGCCCTTGCGGAGTCCTTCCTTGAGCGGCATCTCCTCGCCACCGACGCCGGGCAGCAGGTCGTCGGCGAAGATGACGTCGGCGGAGCGTTCGGCTTGGCTGGCCTGGCGAGCGGCCTCTTCTTCGAGGACGGCGGCGGTGAGCGCCGACGCGGACTGCCCCGCGGTCGTCGCCTCGTTCTCGCTCACACGTCCCCCCGGATGTTCGCTCGACTCCGGGGCGACTCTATGGCACCGGTTCGCCTGGGTCGAGACGGATCTGACGGAACGTCAGGAAACGGCGCGGTACCGGTTTCAGCGCGGCGGACCGGCGCTGGTGTGGGTCGTTCCGGGTGGATCGACCGCCCACGCGGGGGTCTGTCCCCAGACGCCGTCGTACACGAAGTGGTCGAGGGGGCGCCGTCGCACCGGCCCGTGGTTGCCGGCAGGCTTGCCGAGGGTGACGGTCGCCGCGAGGAAGACGTCGTCGGGGATCTCCAGCAGCTCGCGCAGCGCCGCCTCGACCGGGGCGTGCCACATCGTCACGACCCCGCCGTAGCCCCGCCCCCGGGCGGCGAGCAACAGGTTCTGCATCGCCGGGTACACCGACGCCCCTTCGGTCGAGGTCGCCTTCCGATGCCGGATCAGGGTCGGGAAGATCAGGGCCGGCACGGTGGCGAGCCCGTCGACGTACGCGTCCATCGAGCGAGCCATGCGCGCCTTGGGCGAGTCGTCGTCGGTGCCGCTGCCCGCCTCGTAGCCGTCGTTGCGGCGCTTGGCCGCCCACTGGGTCTGGGCGCCGTCGGCGACGAGACGCTTCGCTTCGCCTGCCACTTCGCCGTCGGTCAGCACGACCATCCGGAATGCTTGGCGGTTGCTCCCCGTCGGTGCTCGGCTCGCGGCGAAGCAGATGTCGCGCAAGACGTCGTCGGGGATCGGCTCGTCGCGGTATCGCCGAATGGAACGGGTCGTGGCGATGCCTTCGAGCAGGCCCACCATGTCGTCAGGCGTCGGAGTCTCGTCCAGGGACATACCCGGGCGACCCTACTCAGTCGGGGATTTCGGTTCCGTCGGGTCGGTACGTGTGCCAGCGGCCGGCGGGGTCGCGCCAGACGCGGTACCCGTGTTCTTTGAGCCGGTTGTGTCGCCCACATGCGGGTGCCCCGTTGCCGGGGTGGGTTCTGCCGCCGCTGCGATGCGGTCGGGTGTGATCGAGTTGGCAGCGGTCGACGGGGACGTGGCAGCCGGGCCAGATGCACTCGGTCGCCTGGAGCTTGGTGGCTCGTCGGCTGTTGCCGGTGAACGCTCGGGCCCGGCCGAGATCGATCACCGTCGAGGTTTGATCGATGAGGACCCGCCGGACCTGGGTGAGGAGCGAGTGCGCTGCAGCTTCGTACGGTTCGAGCGGGGTTCCGCTCTGGGTCTCGCACCGGTGATCGTCGGGGTCGACCGGCTCGGCCGCTTCGCCGTCGAGGCGGCGGACCATCTCCTCGTACGACGCCGATGACCAGAGAACGTTGTGGCAGAAGTCCGGGGGCACACAGCTCGAGTCAGCCGATGCCGCGTCCTGGAAGACCTGCCACAGCGCGTCGGCCGACCGTTGGTCGGCGGTGCGGGGGAGGTGGAGGTCGCAGGCATCCTCGCCGTGGTTCGCCCTGGCCTTCTCCCAGTCGACGGCCAACTCCGCGGCCTTGTAGTGGTCGAAGATGTCGGCGATCTGCGCACCCATCATCGAGGCGAACCGGCCAGACAGTTCCCACACGAGCGTCGTGTCGTCTTGGTCGAGCTTCACGCGTCGGGCGCGATGCATGCGTTCGTTGGGTTGTGGCCCGTCCTCGTCCGCGAGGCGTTCCCATTCGCGGGCGGTGGTCTCGAAGGTCTTGAACGACGTCGACGTGGCGAGATCCACGAACCAGTCCTGGGCGTCGATCAGCATCAGCCGAACCCGACCGTTGCGATGGATCCGACCGATCAGATCCATCTGATCAACACCGATCTCACCGGCCCGAAAGGCCGAGGCGAGCTCGGGGAGGTCGCGCATCGCCCGCGAGATCCGCTCTCGGGACGATGCGCTCGCCGATGCCAGCCGTCCGACATGGCGCACCATCGTCTTGGCCGACGCGTGCCCGTCCTCGGTGAACGCTCCGGTGCGATCGAGCTCCGCAAGCAGGTCGGCCTGACGGGCCGCGATGCGGCGTGCTTCGATCTCGAGTGCCGTGATCTCGTCGATCAAACTCGAAAATCCAGAGGCGAACATACGTTCGTATCGTATCGCCTTTTCCCCTGGAAACACAAGGAAACCGAGGGAAGATTCGCACGTCGAACCCTGTCGCTTTCGAAGCGAACCGCGAGCCAGGACTAGTGTCCGCATCGATGGCGAAGCCCAAGGATGCGTTCATTCCGAACACCCCCGACGAGCTCACGGCCGCGTGGGTCGGGGAGGCTCTGCGCGGGGCCGGCGCCGACGCCACCGTGGCCGACATCACCGTCGAGCCACTCGGGGGTGGGGTCGGCATGACCGGCCAGACGGTGCGCGTCCGCATCGACGGCGACGGCGCGCCGGGCACCGCGGTCGCCAAGTTCGCGGCATCCCAGGCGCAGACCCGCGGCATCACCGAGTCCTACGACTCCTACGCCCGAGAGATCCGCTTCTACCAGCGGTACGCCGACCGAGTTCCGGTACGGACCCCGGCCTACCTGGGGGCCGACTACGACCCCGGCACCCACGGCCAACCGGGTCCCCGAACCGTGCGGGTGATCGAGTCGCTCCCGGTCTCGGTGAAACGCTGGATTTCGCGCAACACGGTCAAGTACCTCCGTCCCACGAAGCGTCGCTACGCCCTGCTCATCGAGGACATGGGCGACGCCGGTGCGGTCTACGACCTCAACGATCCACCCGGCCCCGACGAGATCCGGGCCGCGATGGACGCGCTCGCCGGTGTGCATGCCGCGTTCTGGCAGTCGCCCGAGCTCGACCAGGACGACGAGACGTTCGTCCACATGGTCACCTCGACCCCGACCCTGTTGAGCGATGTGGCGCGAACGGCGGCTCTCGCCGTCGCGGTCGATCGCTACGACTGGTGTGACGAGGAGGCGCAGGCCCGTTTGGAGGACGCCACCCATCGGTTCCCCGACGACGTCGTCCTCACCAACACCCGGTATGCGCTCGTCCACGGCGACAGCCGCAGCGACAACTTCATGTTCGCCCCCGACGGCACGGCGATCATCCTCGACTGGGCGATGGTGTCACGCGGCCACCCGGGCTACGACGTCGGCTATCTCCTGAGCAGCTGCCTCGACGCCGACCGCGTCGACGAGCTCGCCGGTCACGTCGAGCACTATCACGCCGCGCTCGGCGCCCATGGCGTCGACTTCGACGCGGCCGAGCTCCGCCGTGGTGTCGAGGCCGCCTACCGGATCAACGCGGTGTTCCAGCTGCTGACGCTCACGGTCTTCGAGGGGCAGGGCGACAACACCGGCACGGAGATGGCCGACACCTGGTTGCCGCGCGTCGCCGCCGGCCTCACCCACGACTGGTAGTCGGGCACGCCGCAGGTCGACGTCAGGTCATCTTCGGCATGCCGTGGTGTGGTGGCACGTCGAAGTTGCCGATCGCATCGGCTCGCCGGTGGAGCAGATCGACGGTGTCGCGCAGGTCCATGGTGATGATGTAGCGGCGGGCGATGGTCTGCTCGACGACGAAGTCGCCCTGCGCGTCGAGGTCGGCTTCCTTCACGTCGCGGCCGGCCTTCTCGAGCAGGGTCTTCATCTCGTCGAAACTCATGCTCTTGCGGCCGGTTCCCTCGCCGACCCGCTGGAGGTGTTCGGGCCGGTTCCGCTGGGCGGTGAACAGCCCGGTCCGCTGCAAGCCGCCGGCGGGATAGAAGACCGAGGCGCGGAGCTGGGTTCCCTCCGAGACGAGGTTGTGGTGGAGGGCCTCGGTGAAGCAGCTGACGGCCGCCTTCGAGGCGGCGTAGACCGACGCGGTCGGGACGGGAGCGAAGCCGCCGTCGCCCGATGAGGTGTTGACGACCTGCCCCGGACGGCCCCCGTCGATCATGCGGGGCACGAACTCCGACGTGCAGATGGCGGTGCCGAAGACGTTGACGCCGAAGCACCAACGCCAGTCGTTCGGTTCTTGCTGCCACGGCTTGCCGCCGCCGCCGGAGGTGACGCCGGCATTGTTGTAGAGCAGGTCGACCGCGCCATGGCGGTCATAGACGGTGTCGGCCAGGGCGGCGACCGAGTGCTCGTCGGTGATGTCGGTCTGTACCCCGGAGAGCGGGCCGAGTTCGGCGAGTTCGTCGACCGTCGTGTCGATCGCGCTCTGCTCGATGTCGGCGATGACGACCGACGCGCCTCGCCGCAGCAGCGCGCCGACGATGCCCTTGCCGATGCCGCTGGCACCGCCGGTGACGACGGACCGCGACCGAGTCGCTGATCGAGATGTCCTGCAGGTCGGGGCTCTGGGATTCACTCACCCCGAGATGGTCCCCGGGTGGCTACGACGCGGTCAAAACCGCCGCGTCGGTTTCGGCGGCCGCGGTCTCCGCACACGGCGCGATCCGGGCCGCCTTGACCAGCGTGATCGAGTCGCGGTCGCCGGTCTCGATACAGGCCGCGAGGCACTGGATGCGCTCGCTCGTGGTGGTCTTGTGGAACATCGGGAAAAAGGCGTGCACCAGCGCGGCGAGCCCGGCTCCGATGGTCTGGCGGGCGAACCCGAGCGCGACCCGCATGTGCTGAAAGTAGGTCTCGCCAGCGTCGCGGGGGTGTTCGGTGAAGGGGTTCGTCACGGCCATGACTCCACGGTACGGACTTCGAGCTGGAGCTTCTGTGCGGATCTTGCCCGTTTCCTCTCGATTGCTGCAAGAATGTCCTACAAGATAGGTCGGCAGAGGAAAGATCCTTGATTCTGGACGAAATCGATCGGGAAATTGTGCGTTTGCTCCAGGAGGATGCATCGCTGACCGCTCGGGAGTTGGCCGAGCACGTCGGCCTGACGTCGACCCCTTGTTGGCGACGGGTCCAGATCCTCGAACGCGAGGGGGTGATCACCGGCCGGGTGGCGCTGATCGACCCGCAGACGATCGGCCTCGGCGTGACGGTCATGGTGCACGTGCGCACCAACGACCACAGCGCGGCGTGGCTCGAGCGGTTCGCCGCCGCGATCGACGAACTCCCCGAGATCATCGAGGCGTTCCGGATCAGTGGTGAGATCGACTACACGCTGAAGGTGGTCGTGCCGTCGATCGAGGCCTACGACGACTTCTACAAGCGGTTGATCGGGCAGGTGGAGCTCTATGACGTCCGCAGTGTGTTCGTGATGGAGGAGATGAAGCGCACGACGGCCCTGCCGTTGCACCACGCGCTCACCGGGCGCTGAGGAGAATGCGGTCGGAGCGGGCGGCTGATCTAGGTTCGGGCCATGGCTGCGCTCACCTCTGCCGACGACTGGATGTTCGGGATCCAGCTTCCGATCCAGACCCTCACCCGCACGCTGGTCGACCCGTGGGAAGACGAGGCGACGGTCGATGACCTGATCGCTATCGCCCGGGCGGCGGACGAGCAGCGCTTCGGGTTCGTCGGGGTGTGCGATCACATCGCCATCCCCGACAACGAGTACGCGGCGCGCATGACCACCACCTGGTACGACACGATCTCGACGCTGTCGTTCCTCGCGGCCCATACCGAGCACACCCGTCTGTTGTCGGTGGTGTGGATCGCGGCCTATCGCCATCCGTTGCAGACGGCGAAGGCGTTCGGCACCCTCGACCACCTCTCCAAGGGGCGGGCGATCCTCGGGGTCGGTGCCGGTCACGTCGAGGCGGAGTTCGAGGCGCTCGGCGTCGACTTCGGGTCCCGCGGCAAGCAGCTCGACGAGACCCTCGATGCGGTTCGTGGCGCGTTCGCCGACACGTATGTGAGCCACGACGGCGAGCACTTCGCCTACGCCGACGTCGGGGTCTCGCCTCAGCCGGTCCAGGACGAGCTCCCGATCTGGATCGGTGGAGCCGGCAAGGCAGCGTGGCGACGCACCGGTCGGATCGGCGATGGCTACATCCCGATGGGGCTCCCCAAGGAGGAGTACCCGCACGCGATCGAGGTCATGCGGGAGGCGGCGGTGGCCGCCGGTCGACCGGCGGACGTCCCGCTCGACATCGGCTACATGACCCCATGGGGCTACATCCTCGGTGACCCACCCGACGACATCGGGATGCACTGGCTGCAGGGCGGCGTCGAAGGGCTGGCGGCCGACATCCGGGCGGCGCGCGAGCTCGGGTGCAACGTGGTGCATCTCAAGTTCCGCGCCCGCGACGCGTCGGAGTACATCGACAGCCTCGCCGCCTTCCGCGAACAGGTCGTCCCCCTCGTCGAGGAGGGCTGACCTCGGCGCGAGGTCAGTCTCGGAACTCCGGCGGGCGGCCTTCGGCTCGGGCTCGGGTCGCCTCCTGGAAGTTCTCGGTCGTCAGGCGCACATAGAGCTGGGTGTGGCTCTCGAGTTCGATCGCGGCGTCGAGGCTCGCGGTCTCCAAGCCGGACCACATCATCTTCTTGGTGAGCGCGACGCCCTGGGTGCTCCATCCGTTGATCTGGTCGGCGAGGTCGAGCGCGGCGTCGAGCAGGTCGTCGTCGGCGACCACGCGCGAGACGAGGCCGATCCGGGCTGCTTCGTCGGCGTGCATGTCGCGCCCCGACAACATGAACTCGAACGCGTGCGTCGCGCCGACCGCCCGGGGCAAGAGGAACGAGAGGCCGAGCTCGGTCGCGGTCAACCCGTTGTTGATGCCGGCGGCCCGGAAGTATGCCGACTCGCCGGCGAGGCGGATGTCGGCCCCGAGGGTCAGGCACATGCCGCCGCCGATCGCGGCGCCGTTGATCGCCGCGATCACCGGCTTGTTCATCCGTCGCATTCGGGGCACGAGTTGAGCGAGGGTCGACATCGCTTTGGTCGCGATGCCGCTGAGGCCGAGGCCGGCGATGTTCGGCGGAGGCATCGTGTCGCGGGTGTCGGCCCCCGAACAGAAGCCGCCACCCGTCCCGGTGAGGACGACGCAGGTGATGTCGTTGTCGGCATCGACGGCGTCGAGGGCTTCGGCCAACGGCAGCATCAGCTCGAACGCCATCGAGTTCATCCGCTCCGGCCGATTCATCCGGACGACCGCCGTGTGCGGTCGTGGTCGCTCGATCACGACGACCGGTTCGCCCTGCTCGTTGACGTGCGGATCGCTTCCCACCGGTTCGCTCATGGCCCCTAGGGTGCCCGACATGCCCGCGGTGAGGGGAATCCCGATCGTCGACACCATGATCGGGTTCGCCGCGCCGGCGGGCGGCGACCGGGAACTGCCGCAGGTCAAGTCGAACCATCGGGGCACGGCTCACACCGCCGACTACATGTTCACCGACGTCCCCGACGACCAGCCGTCGGATGCGGTCGCCGCCACCCTCGAGGAGATGGATCGGCACGGGGTCGCCGTCGGCGTGGTCAACACCGGCCGGCCCGAGGCGCTCGCGGCGGCGCAGCGCCATCCCGACCGGTTCGTGCTCGAGACCCACGTCGGCCAGCTGGGGAAGCCCGTCGACATCGTCGGCGAGGTGCGGCGGATCCGTCACGAGCACGAGTCGTACGGCACGCGCGCGGTCTCGTTCTTCCCGGTCGGCCCCGTTCCGCAGCTGCCGATCGATGCGGCCGCCTGGTATCCGATCTACGCCACCTGCGTCGAGCTCGCTCTTCCCGTCTTCGTCAACGCGGGCGTACCCGGGCCGCGGGTCCCGATGGCGGCCCAACACGTCGAGCGCTTCGACCGGGTCTGCTACGACTTCCCCGAGCTCACCATCGTGATGCGGCACGGCGCGGAGCCGTGGGTCGATCTGGCCGTCAAGCTGCTCCTGAAGTGGCCGGGGCTGCACTACTCGACGTCGGCGTTCGCGCCGCGCCACTATCCGCCGCCGATCCTCGACTATCTCAACACCCGCGGCGCAGAGAAGGTGCTGTACGGCGGCTACTTCCCGATGGCGCTGAGCCTCGAGCGCATCACCACCGAACTCGCTGATCTCCCATTGCGTGACCACGCCTGGGAACCCTTCCTCTCGGGCAACGCGCGCCGCATCCTGGGGCTGTCGTCGGTCTGACCATCGGCGCGTCGGCCTGGATTCGGCCCAGTCGGGCCCGGTACGGTCGACCGCCGTGACAGCGCCGAAGCCACCGCGGATCATCGATCCCCACGTTCACCTCTGGGACCCGCGCACGACGCCCCGCCAGATCACGCCGCTGGTGAAGCTCTTCGGTCGATGGCCGGGCCTGCTCGAGCGCCTCGCTCGGGCCGCGACGCCGGGTCCGCTGATCGACTTCGTCGGCGACCCGCAGTACGTCCTCGGCGCCCATCTGCCCCCCGATTTCCGGGCGTCGGTCGGTCATCACCACGTCGAGGGGATCGTGCACGTCGAGGCGGGTTGGACCGCTCGCGGCACCCTCGGCCCGGTCGGTGAGACCCAATGGCTCGATCGGCTCGACGAGCCGCCGCTCGGCATCGTCGGCCATGCCACCGTCGACGACCCCGACGCGCTCGAGGCCCAGCTCGACGCGCACTCGATCGCGAGCGGTCGCCTCCGCGGGATCCGCGACATCCTCGCCGCCCACGCCGACAAGCGGGTCCACACCTGGACCGACCCGGCACGGATCCGCAGCGACGCCCTTCGCGCCGGCCTCACGACGCTCGGCGAACGACGGCTGACCTACGAGGCGTGGTGCTACCACGAACAGCTCGGCGACCTCGCCAATCTCGTGAGCGACGTCCCGATGACGACCTTCATGCTCGATCACATGGGCACCCCGGTCGGGCTCGCAGGCCCCCACGGCGGTCAAGGTGAGTCCGAGCGGGAACGGGCCCAGATCCTCGACGACTGGCATGCCGGGCTCGTCGCGGTCGCCGCCAACCCCAACGTCCACTGCAAGCTCTCCGGGTTGCTCATGCCGATCGTCGGGTTCGGCTTCCACGAACGTGATGGCCGTCCATCGGTCGCCGAAGTCGTCGATGCGCTCGGCCCGCACGTCCTGTTCGGAATCGAGACATTCGGCGCGGAACGCTGTCAGTTCGCCTCGAACTTCCCGATGGACAAGGTGTCGGTCGACTATGCGACCCTCTGGGACGCCTTCATCGAGATCATCGCCAACGCCGGTCTCGATCAGGCACAGCAGGAGGCGCTGTTGGCCGACAACGCGGCGGCGTTCTACCGCCTCGAAGTACCTGACGAGCCACCACCCGAATCCTGACGGGATCGAACGGATGATGGGACCGATTCGATGACCACACCTCCACACGAAGCGCCGGCGGGCATCGTCACGTTCCTCTTCACCGACGTCGAGGGGTCGACCCGGCTCTGGGCGGCCGACGCGGCCGCGACCGCTCGTTCGCTCGAAGCCCACGACGAGATCATCAAGGACGCCGTCGCCGAGCGGGGCGGTTACGTCTTCGGTTGGGCGGGTGACCATTTCCGCGCCGCGTTCGAAGACCCGAAGTCGGCCGTTGCCGCGGCGAGCGCGATCCAGCAACGACTCGAGCAGTTCGACTGGAGCGAAGGCCCGGCGCTTCGAGTTCGGATCGGCTTGCACCGCGGGCGTGCGACGCAGCGCGACGGCGACTACTTCGGTCCGGTCCCCAACACCGCAGCGAGAGTCGAGAGTCTGGCCAACGGTGGCCAGATCCTCATGACCGAAGCCGTGCAAGCCATGGTCGACATCGAGTCGCGTTTCCTCGGCGCCCACCGGCTGCGCGACGTGCCCGACCCCGTGTCGATTCATCAGGTGGGCATCGAGTCGCACCGGCCCCTGCGCTCGGTCGACCCCGCCCTGACGACGTTGCCCGCCGCGGGGTCGATGATCATCGGCCGTGGCGACGAGGTGCGCGAGATCCGAGCGCTGCTCGAGTCGGCTTCGATGGTCACGCTCACCGGCATCGGCGGGTGCGGCAAGACCCGACTCGCGGTCGAAGTCGGGTTCCAGGAACTCCCGGGCCGGCAGGATGGCTGCTACTTCGCGGATCTGTCGGCGGTGTCGGAAGGGGAGGAACTCCCCGCCGCGATCGCCCGTGCGGTCCGCTTCGAACTCGTCGGTGGCGCCGCGGCGGTCGACCAGCTCGTCGACTACTTGGCTCAGCGCGACGCGCTGCTGATCCTCGACAACTGCGAGCACGTCCTCGACGCGGCGGTCGAGTTCGCCGAGGCGCTGCTCCGCCAGTCCTCGTCGACGGCGCTTCTCGCCACCACCCGCCAACGCCTCGGCGTCGACGGCGAGGTCGTGGTGGCGGTTCCCTCCTTGGACTACAGCGACCCGAAGTCGCCGGCGATCGAACTGTTCGTCGAGCGCGCCAAGGCCGCCGACCCCGGCTTCGAGCTCAGCGAGCAGGATCGCTTCACGATCGGGGAGATCTGCGGCCGACTCGATGGCATGCCGCTCGCCATCGAGCTGGCGGCCGCTCGCATCGCGGTGCTGAGCCCGTCGGAGATCCTCAACCGGATGGCGGACCGATTCCGGTTGCTGTCCGGCGGTATCGGCCGACACCGACGTCGCACCCTGCAAGCCACCCTCGACTGGTCCTATGACCTGCTCGACGACGACGAACAGCGGTTCTTCCGCCGCCTCGGTCTCTTCGTCGGCTCGTTCGATCTCGCGGCGGCCGCGGCGGTTGGTGATCTGGACGAATACGACGCGATGGACGCCCTCGCTTCGCTCGTCGCCAAGAGCTTGTTGGTCGCGGACACCGATCTCACCGGTCAGACCCGGCGCTACCGGCTCCTCGAGACCGTCCGCATCTACGCCGGTGACCAGCTCGCCCGAGCCGAGGACGCCGCCGCCGCACTCGACGCCTACGTCGAGCACTACTGCACGATCGCCCACGCCGCCTCGTTCGCCGAGGCGTGGTCGCTCGATCGGGCGATCGCCCTGGAGTGGCAGTGGCCCAACATCGCCTCCACCCTCGATCACCTCACCGTCAACGAGCGGTGCAAGGAGGCATCCGACCTCGCCTTCGGGGCCTTCGGACTCTGGGACACCCAGATCCCCGCGACCGAAGGCAAGCGGTGGCTCGAACGAATTCACCGAGGCCTCGACGCCGAGTTGGCCGAGGCGGCGGCGGCTGGGCGGCGCCCCGATCCCGAGCTCGTCGAGGCGCGGGACTGGATGCAGTACATGCTGGCGACCGTGCTGATCCAGCTCGACGACTTCACCGAGGTGTTCCGCCTCTACGAAGGACTGCTCGCCGTTCCCGGCGTGACCCCAGACGTCCAGGCGCAGACCCTCGGCGTCTACGCGGCGCTCTGCTGCCGGCAGTTTCCCGAGCGGGTGCCGGGTCTCGTCGATCGCGGCCGGACGATCGTCCGCGACCACGATCTCGAGAACCACCACCTGACCCCACTCGAGTGGGCGCTCGGGTGTCTCGCGCTCTACGGCGGCCACTACGAAGACGCCCGCCTCGCCTTCCGTCGCGGGCTCGAGATGCTCGACGACGTCGAGGGGCAGTCCGCCCAGTACGTGCTCTGCGGACTCTCGCTGGCGGCGACCGAGATCATGTGCGGTGAACCCGAGGCCGCGATCGAACTGCTCGACTCCTACCCGTGGTGGAAGTCGATCTGGGACTCATCGCCGATCCTTCGAGCTGTCGCCTTGATCGACCTCGGACGCATCAACGAAGCCGCCGACCTCGTCGTCACGTTCGGCTACGACGCCCTCTTGGGCCGGCTCGCCCGGCGAAGCAACGACGCGCTCGTCGGCCTCGCCGCCCTCGCCATCCACCAGGGCGAGCGCGAGCACGCCTGGAAGCTCCTCCAAGAAGGCGCCACCCCTCGGTCACCGTTCACCATCGGGGTCGCGGAGTTCCTCGCCGAACGGATCGGCAACGGCCCCGCCCTTCGCCACATGCACCGCGAACGCGTGGTCCCGCTGCGCGAACTCGACGCCTCGGCACCCCTGCGCGCCGAACTCGAGCGCATCCGCTCCGCCCGCAACAACTGACCCGCCGGTTCCTCAACCGGCTGGTTCCTCGACCGGCTTCTCAGCCGGCTGGTTCCTCGACCGGCTTCTCAGCCGGCTGGTTCCTGGACCGGCTTCTCAGCCGGCTTTGATCGCGTCCATCACGGGGCGATACGCGGTGATGTCGCTCTGCCCGGGTGCATAGAAGCTGATCCGGTCGACGACGTCGCCGTAGCGCTCCAAGAGACCGGGCGCGATCGTGTCGGGTTCACCGACCACCGCAAACGTCTCCAGGATCTCGTCGGTGATCAGCTCGCCCATCCCCTTCCAGTCGCCCTGCTTGGACAAGGTGTTGAGTCGGGGCTGGAGGTCGTCCCACCCGTGGATCTCGAGCACCTTCGAATAGGCCGGCGTCGAGCCGTAGAACGCGATCTGCTGCTTCGTCGCGCTCATCGCCTGCTCGAACTCCTGCTCGTTCGTGCCGGTGACCACGAAGAACGGACCCGAGATCATGAAGTCGTCCATCGACTTCCCGGCCCGGTCGCGCCCCTCGGCCAGGTTCGGCACCGTCACCTCGCGCAGGTACTTCTCGGTGGTGAAGCCGTGGCAGATGAAGCCGTCGCAGACCTCGCCAGCGGTGCGGGTCATCAACTCGCCGACACCGGCGAGCCACACGTTCGGCCGGCCGAAGTCCCCGAGGTCGGCCTTGTCCGGCGTGAAGAACGGGGTCATCAGGGTGTGGGTGTAGAACTCGCCGCGGAACTGCAACGGCTCGCCGTGCTCCCAGGTGTCCCAGATCGCCCGGATCGCCGAAACCATCTCCTTGGCGCGCGCCGCCGGCTTGCTCCACTCCATCGAGAACCGCTTGGTGATGTGCGGCTTGATCTGGGTGCCGAGACCGAGGTTGAAGCGGCCCTTGCTGAGCGCCTGGAGATCCCAGCCGAGGTTGGCGAGCAGCATCGGGTTGCGGGCGAACGCGACCGCGATCGACGTGCCGATCTCCATCGTCTCGGTGTGTTCGGCCGCGAGCACGAGCGGGAGGAACGGGTCGTGGCTCGTCTCCGCCGTCCACACGCCGTCGTAGCCGGCCGCTTCTTGCGCCTTCGCGTTGGCGATGATCGACGCGATGTCGGGCGAGTTGCCGAGGCCTCCATCGACCTTCATGGGATCCTCCTCGCGGCGCCGATCCGCGGGCCGTCGGGTTCAGGTGCTCGAACGGTCTAGCAAACCCCACCGATGCGGGCGCAATGGGGGAGGGTGTGGGGTCCCCATGCGCTGTGTCGCGTCACGAAACGTTCACCTGATCGTGAGCTGTCGGCCACCCGGCCCCGAGCCCGGGTGATCTACGTTCCCCCTGTAGCCCGAGTACGCCCGAGCTGCACACAACCCACAACCCCCCTCCGCCGCCCGGCCGTGGAACCACCGCCCCTGGTCCCCGAGCCGGGCGGTTCCG
>CAZEML010000047.1:0-5334 GCA_964513285.1 uncultured Candidatus Nemicrothrix sp. | reverse complement strand
GCGCCTGCTTGGCGATCTTCGGGCACCGCCATGGCGACCGCGACGCCGGAGGCGGCGATCGTGAGTGCGTCCGACACCGCGTGGAACATGGTGAACGTGAAGATCCAGGTCCCGGTCGGCAGTTGGCCGTAGAGGAAGATGAAGAACGCGCCGAACACCAGCCCGACGGCGGCGATCCGGAACGGGCCGACGCGCTGAGCGAGTCGACCACCGGTGGGGCCGAGGATGATCAACGGCACCGCGAAGAGCGTGATGCCGAGGTTGGCCATCCACTCCGGGGTCTCGAGGTCTTCGTGGACGACGTCCCACAGCGCGTCGAAGGCGCCGATCATCAAGAACACGCCCGCGGCGAGCACGACCGCGCCGGCCACGACCTTCGACCGGAGCAGATCGACCGCCAGCCGCTGTCCGCTCGGATCGACCGTCTCCTCGACGGTGAGTCGCATGGTCGGGACCAACAGCACGATCGTCGCCGCCGACACGACGATGAACGGCGACGCGAGCCCGAGGTCGAGTTCGGACACCAGTACCGCGGACACCGCAGGGCCCATCGCGAAGCCGAACACGTCGGCGCTCAGGAGCCGCCCGAGGTTCTCGCCCACATTCTCGGTGTCGGTGAGGATCACGATTCGTCGGATCGCCGGGAGGGCCGCGCCGATACCGATGCCGGACACGATGCGGCCCGCCATCAACACCTCGAGGGTCTCGCCGTAGGCCATCCCGAGCAGGCCGACGACGTTGATCGCCACGCCGGCGAGGATGACCCGCCGGGCGTGGCCTCGATCGGCGATCGGTGCGATGAAGGTCTGGGCGAAGAAGCCGGCGATGAAGCCGACGCCGATCAGCCAGCCGATCGCCGTCTCACTGATGCCGTAGGCGTCGCGGTAGTCCGCGACGATCGTGAACAAGACGCCGTAGCCCATCGCCAAGCAGGCGGAGAGGGCTCCCATGATCCAGACGGCTCGGCTCAGTCCACGCACCCGCGGATCGTATGGCCGTTCACGGGTCGACGCACATCGATTCCGGCGCGGTCGCGGGCCTCGCCGGCCGGGGGTGGGAAGCGCTCAGCGCCGCCCGAAGAGCCCGCCGAGCAGGCCGCCCAACCCGCCGAGTCCGCCCTTGGCGCCGGTACCGCCGCCGAGCATGCCGACCAGGTCGCCGAGGTCGAGACCTCCGGCTTCCTGGCCGAGCATGCCCGCCAACGCACCCGCGCCTTTGCCGCCGCCCTTCTTGCTGACCATGCCCATCACCAGCGGCGCGAGCATCGGGAGCAGCTTGGTCACGCTGCTGAGGTCGAGGCCGCTCTGGCCGGCGAGCGATTGGGCGACCTGTTCCTGGTTGTCGCCGAAGACGTGCCGGACGATCTTCTCCCCGTCGGCCGCGTTGGCCGCCGAACCGAGCGCGGACGGGATGTCGGCGAGGATGGAGCCGTCGTGCTTCTGGAGTGCCTTGGACAACGACCGGGCACCGCCCTTGGATTCGGCGTTCTTCGCCAGGCCGCTCAGGAGCGCTTCCATGCCGAGGCCGGCCGCCTTCTCGGTCTTGGCCGCCGTGTCGGGATCGGTCGCGTCGTCGCCGAGCAACCCGCCCAACATCGCGCCGATGCCTCCGTCGCCGCCCGAGCGACCCAGCTGCTCCATCAGTTCGTCCATCACCCCAGCCATTGGCCACCTCCGTGATCGTGCGTTGCGTCTCCCGAACGCCGGGAGGCCGTGCGTCTTCCTGGACGCCGCGAGACACATGTTTGTCGCGAAGTTCTCGGTTGTCGCCTGCGACCGGGCTCAGCCGACGAGGTGGGCGAGGTCCCCGAGCGGCCCGCTCGGCACATGGATCCAACCCTCACGGCGCGCGATCGGGTCTTCGTCGGGTGTGGGCGCGGTCGTGCGGCCCCGGTGGGCGAGCGCGGCCAGCGCCGCGCACAACACGGCGTCGAGGTCGTCGTCGTTGGCGATCATCTGGTCGCGGTGGGGTCCGAGCTGCAGGTGCTCGGCCAAGGCATCGACGATGACCGTCCGTTCCGGGAGGCTGTCGACCCGTTTGTAGCTGCGGTCGACCAGCGCCCAGGTCGCGATCGCGCCACCGGGGTAGGTCTCATAGATGCCGGCGCCGCCGGAGCGGTCCGCCCCGGGGCCGGCCAGGCGTTCGAGCAGACGGATGGCGCGGAGGGCGACGACGCCGATGCGGTCGGTCGAAACGCTGAGTGGGCGCTTGCCCGTCCGCTCGTGCACGACGACGTCGGTGCGTCGAAGCTGGAGGGCGCGAGGGTCGGCCGGTGGGGTGGGGTCGCCGCGATGGTGGGCGGTGACCACGTCGACGAAGGCGTCCGGCCAGCCCAGGGGCGCATCGATGCCGGTGGCGTCACACGTCGTGGCGAGTTCGACGATGGTGTCGTCGTCGGCGGTCGATCGGAGCTCGACGACACGGGTGCCCTCGAGGATCGCGACGGAGGTGTTGGTCGGTTGGGACGCGAGGTCGACACCAAGAGTCCGCATCTCGGCAGGGTAGGCCATCACCGGCCGCCCGGGAGTCAGACCACGAGGGCGAGAAGGATGCCGACGATTGCGTAGAGCGCGAGCGCGTTGAGCAGGCCGACGAAGATGCCGAACGGCTTGTCGTCGGTGGGGGAGACGGCGGGGGAGACACTGGTCATGGCCAGCACTGTGGCCGCACCGTGTCTGGGCACGGTCCGGCGATGCTCAGGATTGCGTCAAGGCGATGATCACGCGCTGCTGTCGAGAAGGTCGAACGCGTCGTCTGCCTCGAGCGAGCCCGCGATCTGCAGCTCCACCCGGTGCATGCCGGCGTGGTAGCGGCGGGTCGAGGCGGTCTGGATCTTCCGTCGCTTGGTGAGGGGCGCGGTCTCGCCAGGCTCGAGCGTCAGGGTGGTCCACTTGAAGACCTTGGGGCTGGTGGTGCCCCGAGCGCCGACGTGGTGGATCACGAAGTCGACCACCATCTGCTGCGGATGGGCCGCGGTCGAGCGGATCGTCGCCTCGAGCTCGATCGAGTCGCCGAGATGGATCTCGGCGGGAGTGACGGCGAACCCGACGACCTCGATCTCGGGTTCGGTCGTGAAGCCGAGGGCGGCCATGGCCCCCGGGTGACCCTTCTTGACCAGGCCTCGAAGGGCGTGGCGAACCATCGACGGCTCGGTCGCCGCCTCGGCGAGCCAGTCCGCCGCGAGTGCGGCGACCCGATCGGGGTGATCGCGGGCGATGTCGTTGAGATGGTTGGCGACCGATCGGCGAACGACCTCGTCGGGGTCGTGTCGCAGTTCGGTGAGCAGTTCGATCCCGATCTCGGGATCGGCGAGCAGCGCCGGCACCTTCGGACCCCACGGCAGGTACGGCCGGGTGCCCTCCGACGGGAGCCGTCGGACGGCGGGGATCGGCGACGCGGTCCAGGCCCGGCAGGCGGCGAGGGTCTGGTCGAGGTGATGCTCGAGGAAGGGACGGATCGCGAACTCACACGAGAACGAACGGGTGAGCTGTTCCATGGCCGCCAGCGAGATCGTCGGATGGTCGACGCCGTGACGCTCGACGACCGAGCACAGCGGCCACGCCTCCATGCTGGATCCCCACGCCTCGCCGCCGTCGGGATCTCCGGCGACCGCGGCGGCGATCTCGACCACGGCCGGGAGGGCGGCCTCGTAGTCGCCGCCCAGCGCGACCAGGATCTCGTCGGCGATCAGATTGATCCGATCCTTGAGCTCGAGATCGTCGAGCGTGGCGCCGACCGCGCGTTCGAACGCCCGCGTGTCGGTGCCGGGGCGCACCGACGCGGCCGCCTGAGCGATCCCGGCCACGAAGGTGCGATCGAATCCGTTCTTCAAGGGCTCGGCCACGGGTTGGACCGTAGCGGCCCAGGTGTCAGCGGTCGGCCGGTTCGCTACTGATCGACGACGACGCCGTCGATCAGGGTCTCGGCCACGAAGTTGCCCTCGTGAACGAACCGGAACCGGGCGAAGTCCTTCTCGAATTCGATGTCGACGCCGGCACGGCCCGAGCGGTTCTTCTCGATCGAGAACACGACGGTGCGTTCGAACTCCTCGACCCGGGTGAGGTCGTACGCCAGGTGGACCCGCGAGGTGCACAGGGCCTTCTCGTTCATCATCACCGCGACGTCGGCCTCATACGACAGCGCCGCGGCGCTGCGCAGGTGCGGGAGTCGCACGCGGCGAGCCTGCAGACCGAGTTCGTCCACGGCGGCGATGGCGATGATGGCGGAGTTGGTCGCGAGCGCCAGTTCCTTCAGACGTTCGGCGACGACGCGAGCACCCTCGGCTTCCCAGCTCGAGTGGCTGCCACCGACCGGCACCTTCTGCACATAGTCGATGACCAGCGCCTTGCGGTCGCCGGGGATGGCGGCGTAGGCCGACTCGAGCCCGTCGAGGTCGAGGCGGAGGCGGGCCGCGGGAATCAGCAGCAGGCGGGCGGCGTAGGTCTCGACGCGAGCCAGCGCGGCCCGAACGATCGGATGGCGTCCGGTCTCGGTCGAGGGCGCGAGTTCGCCGTTGAGGACCCCGGAGACCAGACGTTCGACCTCGCCGTCCACGGGGCCGAGCTCCAGGTTGCCGATCTCGAGGGCGACGAGTCGGCCGAGGAGGGTCTGCTCGTCGTGCTCGTAGCTCGCCACGACGGCCGTCGCACCGGACTGCGCCATCGCGCGAGCCCACTGCAGGCCGAGGATCGTCTTGCCCACGCCCGGACGCCCACCGAGCAGGACGAAGTCGCCCGGACGGAACCCGCCGTTGAGCAGACGGTCGAACGGGTCCATCCCGGTGGGAAGGCGGGCCGTGTCGCGCACGATGGAGAGACCGTCGGCCGCGGGCTGGAGCAACGACGACACCGCGAAGTTGCGTTCGATCGATTCGTGGTTCGAGGCGAGCGCCATGTCAGCCCCCGAACCCTTCGGTGTAGCGGATCGCGGCGGGACCGATCAGGACGATGAACAAGGTCGGAAGGATGCACACGACCAGCGGGACGAGGATCTTGACCGGGACCTTGTGGGCCCGCTCTTCGGCCCGGAACTTTCGACGCTCTCGGGCTTCGGCGGCCTGCGCACGCAACACGCTGCCGATCGCCAGACCGTGGCGACCGGCCTGGCCCATCGCGTTGGCGAAGGTCCGCAGATCTGCGGACTCGGTGCGGTTGGCGAGGGCCTTGAGGGCAGCGTCGCGGCTGAGGCCGAGGCGCATGTCCTGAAGCATGCGGGAGAGTTCGTCGGTGACGGGTCCATCGGACGACTCGGTCAGCCGGACGAGGGCGGCATCGAACCCGAGGCCCGCCTCGATCGAGATCGTCAGCTGGTCGAGGATGTCGGGGAGCTGGAGTT
>CAZEML010000046.1:0-23310 GCA_964513285.1 uncultured Candidatus Nemicrothrix sp. | reverse complement strand
TCGCCGGGGCCGGGGGCGACGCCGACAGCGACCTGACCGGTCTGATCGTCTCGATCGCGTTCCCCGACCGGATCGCGCAACGCCGGGCCGACGAACGGTCCTACCTCCTCGCATCCGGCGCGGGCGTGGCGCTCGCATCCGAGGATGCGCTCGCTCGCGAACCCTGGCTCGCGGTGGCCGAGACGACCGGTACCGGCGCGGATGCGCGAGTCGTGACGGCTGCACCGCTCTCGATCGACGAGATCGAAGCGGTCCACGGCGACCTGATCGAGGAGGCCGAGCACGGTGGCTGGGACCGCCGGGCTCGAGACGTGGTGTTCGAGCGCCAGACCCGTCTCGGCTCGATCATCATCACCCGGCGGCCCGACGACAGCCCGTCGGTCGACGCCGTTCGTGAGGGACTGCTCGCCGGAGTGCGCCGGGAGGGCCTGTCCCTCCTCTCCTGGGACACCGTCGACACCCGCTTCCGAGACCGCCTGGCGTTCGTCCACGGGCTTCGCCCCGACGACTGGCCCGATGTCGGTGACGATGCACTCCTCGAGCGTCTGGAGGACTGGGTCGGACCCGCCATCGACCGCCGCACCCGGCGCACCGATCTCGAACGCCTCGCCGTCCGCGACCTCCTCGGGCACCTCCTCGACTGGCGCCAGAGCCGTGAGCTCGAGCGTCTGGCGCCGACCCATGCCGACGTCCCGAGCGGCAGCCGGCTCCCGATCGACTACGGGCCCGAGAGCGGGCCGGTCCTGGCGGTGCGACTGCAGGAGGTCTTCGGCCTCACGGAGTCACCCCGAGTCGGTGACGGGGCGGTTCCGCTCACCATCCATCTCCTCTCCCCCGCCCACCGGCCGCTGCAGGTCACCCAGGATCTGGCGTCGTTCTGGGCCGACGGGTACGCCGAGGTGCGCAAGGAGATGCGAGGCCGGTACCCGAAGCACCACTGGCCCGAAGATCCGCTCAGCGCCACCCCGACCAACCGGGCGAAGCGCCGGAACTAGCCGTCGATCACACCCTCGGCCCGGAGTGCGGCGATGGCCTCGCTCGACCAGCCGGCCTCTTCCAGGACCGCGTCGGTGTCGGCTCCCGGCCAGTCGGGCGAACGACCGTCGAGCTGACCCGGCGTGCGCGACAACCGCGGGATCGGGACGATCTCGGGGCCCCCGTCGACGAAGGTCTCCCGATCGACGTGATGGCCATAGGCACGGGCCTCGTCGAACGTCAGCACCGGAGCGACGCAGCAGTCGGTGGGTTCGAACACCGACGCCCACTCATCGCGGGTCCGGGTCGCGATCACCGCGGCGATGCGTTCGGTCAGCTCCGGCCAGCGATCCCGGTCGTACTGGGCAGGAAGCTCCTCCTCGGCGAGTCCGATGATCTCGAGGAAGCGTTGATAGAAGTGCCCCTCGATCGGGGCGACGCTGAGGTGCTTGCCGTCGGCGCACTCGTAGACGTTGTAGAAGGGTGCGCCACCGTCGAACAGGTTCGTGCCTCGCTCGGGCCGGTGGTAGCCGCTCGCCTGCATCCCGTAGAACACCGACGCGATCGATGCGACCCCGTCGGTCATCGCGACGTCGATCACCTGCCCCTGACCCGAACGTCTCGCCTCCCAGAGGGCACACATCACGCCGTAGGCGAGCGTGAGCCCGCCGCCGGCGAAGTCGCCGAGCACCTGCAACAGCGGGAGCGGTCCGCCTCCTCGCGGTCCGATGGCATCGATCACCCCGGTGATCGCCTCGTAGTTGAGCGAATGGCCCGCCGTCGGCGCGAGCCGGCCGGTCTGTCCCCACCCGGTCAGGCGGCCGTAGACGATGTCGGGCTTGCGGGCGAGCACGTCGTCGGGCCCCACGCCGAGCCGCTCGACGACCCCGGGCCGGAACGCCTCGAGGAACACGTCGGCCTCCTCGGCCAGGCGCAGGACGGTCTCGACGCCCTCCGGCCGCTTGAGGTCGACCGCGATCGAGCGGCGACCGCGATCCCAGGTCGAGTAGGGCTTGGGCGTCCGCTGGTCGGCCGCGGGTACGTCGCCCAACCGCTCGACCCGGATGATGTCGGCACCCATGTCGGCCAACCGGAGCGAGCCGTACGGCAGCGCGCCGAGGCCGGCGAGTTCGATGATGCGAAGGTCGCTGAGTGGTCCGGACACGTGAGCCCCCCGTCGTGGTCTGACCGGCGGCCAGTGTAGGAGGAGCCCCGCGACGGGTCCGGATCGACGATCAGGCCGGGCTGCCCGCCAGGCGCCACAGGAACGTGGCCATCTGCGCTCGGGTCACCACGTCGTCGGGCGAGAACGTCGACGGCGTCGTACCGACGGTGATCCCCCGATCGAAGAGCCAATCGACTGCGGCCGCGTAGTACCGATCGCGGCGTACGTCGGAGAACCCCGACTGGGGTGCGCTCAGCTCACCCTCCATCCGCCACAGGAACGTGGCCATCTGGGCCCGGGTCACCACGTCGTCGGGCGAGAACGTCGACGGCGAGGTGCCGGTGGTGATGCCCTGATCCTTCAACCAGTCGATCGGCAGGGTGTAGTAGCGACCGCGGGCGACGTCGTTGAACCCGGACTCGGGGGCGCCGGTCGGGCTGCCCTTGTAGCGGTGCAGGAACGCCGCCATCTGGCCCCGGGTGACGGGGTCGCTCGGCGAGAACGTCGTCGGGGAGGTGCCGGTGGTGATGCCGCTGGCGGCGAGCCAGTCGACCGCCGGGGCGTAGTAGCTGTTCGACACCACGTCGAGGAAGGCGCTCCCGCCGTCGAAGTCGAACAGGTTCAAGGTGTCGTAGTTCGCCTGCAGGACCTGGGTGCTGTCGGCGTTGAGCCAGGTGTCGAGGATCGTGCTGTACACGCTGCGGAAGTCGAGGTGGTGGTGCATGTCGCCGCGCTGATCGAGGCTGGTCAACGAGGGCTGGGTGCCGTGCAGCCCACCACGCACGTTCGGGCCGATCAGCATCATCAGACCGGCGGTGCCGTGGTCGGTGCCCGACGCGTTCTGTTCGACCCGTCGACCGAACTCGGAGAACACGAGCACGCAGGTGCGGGCGGCGTACGCCGGGGACAGGTTGCCGAAGAAGGCATCGATGCCGGCATCGAGCTCGGCGAGCAACTCGTCGTGGCCGGGCCGCTGACCGTCGTGGGTGTCGTAGCCGCCCTGGTTGACGTTGATGAGCTGGGTGCCGAGGTTCAGGTTGATGACCTGTGCGGCGACGGCGAGCTCACGGGCGAGGCCATCCTCGGGCAGACCACCGGAGAACGCGGGTGCGATCTCCGCCGCGGTGTCGACCGCGTTGGCGTAGGCGTCGGCGATGATCGGACCGAAGATGCCCTTGCCTGCGGCCTGCCCACCGAGGTCGGCGAACACGTCGAACGCGTCTCGCTCCCACGCCTCGGAACGGTCGGCACCGAAGAGTCCCCCGCCGGGCGGCAGCGCGACCGCGGAGGTCGAGGGGCCGCGCAGGGTGAGCGGGACGCCGTTCCATCCGATCGCGACCGAACCGAGCGTGCCCAGACCCTTGCCCTCGGCGTACCGACCCAGCCACCCAGTGGGCGGAATCATGTTCTGGATGCCGCTCATCCACGTCGCCATCGAGGTGAAGTGGCTGTGGTCGTCGGAGGACTCGCCGACGCCACGGATCAGCGCCACCTGACCCGCGTCGTAGCGGGTCTTCAAGCGGCTGAGGTTCGGGTGGAGGTACAGGCCCTCGCCGACCGAGTTGGCGCTGCCGACGCTGACCGCGAGCGACCCGCGGGCGTCGTGATACGCACCGTCATCGGCGGGCACGAGGGTGTTGAGGTGGTCGTTGCCACCGTTGAGGAACACCGTGACCAGGATGCGGTCAGTGCTGGCGAGCGGAGTCGCCGCGGCCGCCAGACTGTCGAACGCACTCGTGGTGAGCGACAGGCCGGTCGCGCCGCCGGCGGCGAGGGTGCCTTGCAGGAAGCGCCGGCGGGCGAAGCCGTCGGGGCTGGCGTCTTGTCGGGACAAGCGAGCGAGCGCGGTCTCGGCTTCCGTCGGCCGGGCGAGGCCCCGCATCGGCCGGGTGAGGCGACGGGGGCGGAGGGTGGTGAGCGTCTTCATGTGAGTCTCCTTCGTGTCGCCGCGCTCAGTAGACCTGGAACTCGGGCGTCAGGGCGCCGAGCATCCGGGCTTGATGGGTGATCGACCACCGGTGGTTCGCGTGGGCGTCGTCGAACCATTCCATGAGTCGATTTCGGGTGGCCGAGGACGGATCCTCCACGCCGTAGTAGGCGAAGATCTGATCGACGGCCGCGGAGCTGCTGAGGTCCTCGAGTCCGTCGAACACCCCGTTCATGTGGCTGCTCCAGCGCAAGCTCTCGGCGAAGCTGCCGCGTGCCCAGGCCGAGGCGGTGTTGAGCCAGGTGGTGCCCTTGCCCCAGCCGGCCACACTCGGCGGGTCGAGGGGGACCATGCCCATGTTCGACATCCGCCAACGAAGTCCGAAGTTGGAGGCGGCGATGCCGGTCTGCTGGACGATCGACACGATCCAGTCCATCGGGTTCTTGACCTGCGCCCAATGCGATGACTCGGCCCAGAAGTCGTCGTGTTCGAGCACCGCCCGAACGAGGACGGCGATCTCCATCCCACCGGCGATGAACGCGGCGGCGATCGAGTCGATCGTCGACTGCGACGGCTGGAGGTTGGCGAAGTACTTGAACATCAGCTCGGCGAGCCGGGCCGCGGTCGCGTCCTGGCGGACGCCGTAGATCAGCTCGTCGATCGTGTCGCGGCCGCCGCCCTGATCGGCGTTGCCGTTCCAGTTGTCGGTGATGCCGAAGAGGGTCTTCTGGCCGTAGTCGTGGGCCTCGGACTTGAACTCGTAGGTGCCGTCCCAGAACTGCTCGACGTTGTTCCAGCCGACCGTGTTGTGGCCGGTCCACGCTGCGGTCATGGCGACGACGTCGGCTTCGGTGAAGTGGCCGACGCCGCAGGTGTAGAGCTCCATCAGCTCCCGACCGAAGTTCTCCTGGGGCTCCCAGACGGTATTGTGCTGGTTGTCGAGCGCCATCAGCATCGCGGGCGAGATCGACACGGCTCGGGTGAGGTCGGCGAAGTTGCCCATCGCCATGCGACGGAAGATGCCGACCTGATCCCACAGGGCGACGATGTCGAAGATCTTGTCCTGGGCGCAGGCGAAGTGGTCGTGCCAGAAGAAGGCGAGCCGTTCATAGATCGGCAGATCGCCGGCGGTGGCCGGCGGCGAGCCGGGTGCGGCGGTCGGGTTCGGGAGGGTCGCCATGCGATCGACCCACCACTCGATGACCTGGCCGTGGACCTGCCACTGTTCGTCGTTGACCACCCAACCGGGACGGCCGACGTCGGGACCGTTCGGCGCAGACTGGCCGTCGGAGAACCCCATGACGGCGGCGACCGCCTGGGCTCGGGTCTGACCGGTGAGCGCCGAGATCTCCGCTGGCGAACCCCCGAAACCGGCGCGTCGCAGCAGATGCGCTGCTTCTGCGCTCGTCACCACATCACTCGCTGGCATGTGTGCCTCTCTCCGCCCGCATCGTGCGGCGCTCACAGGAGGCCGCGATAGGTCTATCGGCCTGCAGAGAGATGGGCTTGAAAGGTTCTTCTGACCCAGGTCTAGGAGACCGACACGCCCAACGCGCTGCCGATCATATACGTCGCAGCGCACGCGAGGGCGGCGACCGCCACCTGACGCGCTGCGGTCCGAACCCGGCTGCGTTCGGTGAGGCTGCCGACCAACCAGCCGACGAGGGCGGCGGCGATCGTGCCGAGCACGACCGACGCGACCGTCGCCTCGCTGCCGTCAGCGAAGAACCAGGGCAGCAGCGGCACCAGCGCCCCGATGGCGAACGCCACGAAGGACGAGACGGCGACCAGGGCGGGCGAACCCACCCCGTCGGGATCGACGCCGAGCTCCTCGCGGGCGTGGACGTCGAGGGCGACCTCGGGATCGGCCATGACCCCGGCAGCGATCTGTTCGGCCTGTTCCTCGTCGAGGCCGCGGCTGCGATAGATCGCCGCCAGCTCGCGGGTCTCGGCCTCGGGGTTCTCGGCGAGCGACCGACGCTCGATCTCGAGCTCACGCTCGATCAGCTCGTTCTGGGCCCGCACACTCACCCACTCACCAGCGGCCATCGAGATCGCACCGGCGAGCAGACCCGACACACCGGCCAGCCGCACGAGCGAGCCGTCCGTCGAGGCGCCGGCGATGCCGAGGATCAGGGCGACATTCGAGACGAGACCGTCGCTGACCCCGAAGACGGCCGCACGGGCGGTTCCGCCCTGGACGTCGCGATGGCGATGAACCATGTGGGAGTCGTCGGCATGACCGTGCATGACTCCATCTTCGCGCGGTGCGGTGACGACGGGCGCAGCGGACGTTACGAACCCGACGGCTGCGTGTCGGGCCCATGACGATCCGATGACCGGGGAACCAGGTCGGGAACGGGACCGTCAGATCCGCCATGCGTTTCACCAGTGACACCACCACCCAGTCGACGAACCTCCGGGGGCGTTCGTGGCTGGCTCGTTTCGTTCTCGTCCTCGGGGTGGTGGCGCTGCTCGCCTCGTCGTGCTCCAGCGATGACGACGACGCGACCAGTGCTGACTCCGGCACCGACGCGGAAGCCGGCTTCAACACCGCGACGACCGACGACAGCGATGACGGCGGCGACGCCATGGCCGACGAGGAGGAGGCCGACGACGACATGGCCGAGGAGGACGAACCGGCCGAGGAAGCGGCCAGTGACGGCTTCTTCGGCGATTCGACCGATGACGCCGACTCGGGCCTGTTCGCCGAAGAGGGCGATGAGGACGCCGAGGCCCGCCTCGAGAACAACACGTTCCAGGATTACGGCGTCCGGCCCTTCGTCGACACCGACGTCGACAACCTGTCGACCTTCGCGCTCGACGTCGACACCGGCTCGTACGTCGTGACCCGGCGTTGGCTCGACGAGGGACAGATCCCGCAGCCCGAGTCGGTCCGGGTCGAGGAGTTCGTCAACGCCTTCGACTACGACTACGACGTGCCCCGCAGCGGCCTCTCGCTGCACGTCGACGGTGGGCCGTCGCCCTTCGACCGCGGCAACGTTCTCGTTCGGGTCGGTGTCCAGGCTGCGGTCATCGACGATCGGGATCGCCCGCCGGCGGCGCTGACCTTCGTGGTCGACACGTCCGGCTCGATGGACCGCGACGACCGCCTCGGTTTGGTCAAGGAGGCGCTCGCCGAACTCGTCGACGAACTCGACCGCGACGACACGGTTGCGATCGTGACCTACGGCGACAGCTCGGCGATCATCCTCGAACCGACCCCGGCCCGTGACGAGCGCGAGATCCTCGATGCGATCGACGATCTGCGCCCGGGCGGCAGCACCAACCTCGAGGCAGGCCTCGAGACGGCCTACGACCTCGCGGAACGGGCGTTCGTCGAGGGCGGCATCAACCGGCTCATCCTCGCCAGCGACGGCGTGGCCAACGTCGGCACCACCGATCCCGACGAACTCACCCGCCGCATCTCGGATCGGGCGATCAACGGCATCCAGCTCGTCACCGTCGGCTTCGGCATGGGCAACTACAACGACGTCACGATGGAGCAGCTCGCCGATCAGGGCGACGGCTTCTACGCCTACGTCGACACCCGCGACGAAGCCGAGCGCCTGTTCGAGGAGGAGCTCGTCGACACCCTCGCCCCCGTCGCCATCGATGGCCGCATCCAGGTGGAGTTCGATTCGGATCTGGTCGACGAGTACCGCCTCATCGGGTTCGAGAACCGCGGCGTGCTCGACCGTGACTTCCGCAACGACGACGTCGACGCCGGCGAACTGTCGTCGGGCCACACCGTCACCGCCCTCTACGAACTCGAGCTCGACCGTGATGCCGGCCGGGGCGACGAGCTCGGCGAGGTCCGCCTGCGCTGGCAGGATCCGGAGACCTTCGACTGGGTCGAGATCGACACCGACATCGACTTCAACGACATCGAAGAGGACTGGTTCGACACCAGCGACGAGTTCCAGCTCGCCACCACGGTCGCGGCCTGGGCCGAGGTCCTTCGTGGCAGCCCGTACGCCGACGAGGTCGACGTGGACGCCATCGCCGAGGAGGCCGAACGCCTCGACGACGAGCTCGACACGGCGCAGTCCCGTGAGCTCGCCGACCTGACCGATCGGACCGCCGCCCTCTGGTGAGCAGGCGGTCCTGATCACCCGCCGCCCGGGCACCTCTGGAGGGGTCCTCACGCCCGGGCGGCGGGTTCTCTGCGAAGCTCTCGGCGTGTCCCGCGGTCGCTTCGCTCCCAGCCCGACCGGCACGCTCCACGTCGGGAATCTGCGCACGGCGCTCGCGGCCTGGTTCGCCAGCCGGAGCGCCGGCAGCGAGTTCCTCCTTCGCTTCGAGGACCTGGATGCGGCGACCGCCCGGCCCGAGCACGAGGCGACGCAACGCCGAGACCTCGAACGGCTCGGCCTGGACTGGGACGGGGAGCCCGTCCGGCAGTCCGAACGGCTCGAACGCTACGAAGACGCCATCGCCGACCTCACCCGGGCCGGGCTCACGTACCGCTGCTGGTGCTCGCGTCGCGAGATCCGGGAAGCCGCGAGTGCACCGCACCTGCCGCCGGGGCACTACCCGGGAACCTGCCGCTCGCTGTCCGCCGCGGAGATCACGGAGCGCGAGGCTTCCGGCAAGCCCCCTGCCCTGCGCCTGCGCACCGAGCACCCCGAGGTCACGATCGTCGACCGCCTGCACGGTCCTCACACCGAGACGGTCGACGACTTCGTCCTTCGTCGGGGCGACGGCACGCCCGCGTACAACCTCGTGGTCGTCGTCGACGACGCCGCCCAGGGCATCGAGGAGGTCGTCCGGGCCGACGATCTCCTGTCCTCGACCCCCCGCCACGCCCACCTCCAGGCGCTGCTCGGGCTTCCCGAACCGGACTGGCTCCACGTCCCGCTCGTGCTCGGCCCCGGGGGCGAGCGGCTGGCGAAGCGCGACGGTGCGGTGTCGCTCGAGGATCGTCTCGCCCTCGGCGACACGCCGGGGCGCGTGGTCGCGGTGCTCAGCGCCAGCCTCGGGCTGGAGGTCGACGAGACCGAGGCCTCACCAAGCGATTTGCTTCCTCGGTTCTCGGTCGATTGGATCAGCCGGTCCCCCTGGACCCTCCGCGCCGATCAGATCGACCACGCCTGGTGACTTCACCCACCAACCGCCCCAGCCTGCTCACGCCCCGCTTCGTCGCCCTGTGTCTCGGCGTGACGCTGTACTTCCTGGGGCTCAACATGACCTTGTCGGTCCTGCCCCTCTTCGTGGAGGGCGACCTGGGTGGCACCGACGCTCAGGTCGGCATCGCCGTGAGCTCGTTCGGGCTCGCCGCCGCCTGCATTCGCCCCATCATCGGTCCGCTGGGTGACCGGCTGGGACGACGCCGGTTGATCGTGGTCGGCGCGATCGTCGCCGGCCTCGCCACCCTGGCCACCGCGACGGCCACGACCCTGCTCGCCGTGATCGCGTTCCGGGCGGTCGCCGGACTCGGCGAGGCGGCCGTCTTCGTCGGCGCGGCGAGCGCGGCGCAGGATCTCGCCTCGGACGAGCGGCGAGGCGAGGCGGCCAGCTACTTCTCGCTGGCGATCTACACCTCGCTCTTCGCGGGTCCCCCACTCGGCGAGTGGATCTCTGAGACCTGGAGCACCGACACGGCCTGGGTCGTCGCCGGTGGACTCGCCGTCGCCGCCGCCCTCACCGGAATCCCGGCCCCGGGACGACCAGACGAACCCCCTCCCCCGCCAGAACGGCGGGTCCTCCTGCACCGGGCGGCCCTTCGACCCGGGGCCGTGCTGTTCCTCGGCCTGCTCGGCTACACCGGCTTCCTCGCCTTCGCCGCGCTGCACGCCGAAGAGGTCGGCATCGACAACACCGGCACGGTCTTCACCGTGTTCGCGCTGGTGATCATCTTCCTGCGCATCTTCGCGGCGAAGCTGCCCGATCAGCTCGGCCCGATCATGACCAGCCGCATCTCGCTCAGTTGTGGCGCCGTCGGGCTCGGCATCCTCGCTGTGTGGCAGGAACCGACCGGCGTGTACGTCGGCGCCGCGGTGCTCGCCGTCGCCCAGTCGTTCCTGTTCCCCGCCCTCTTCGCTCTCGTGGTGGATACTGCTCCTGATGCCGAGCGCAGCCACGCGATCAGCACCTTGTCGATGTTCTTCGACCTCGCCTTCGGGTTGGGTGGGCCGGTGATCGGCGCCGTCTCCGACGCGGCCGACCGGTCGACGGCGTTCGCCGTCTCGGCGGGGATCGCCACCATCGCCCTGGTCAGCTGCCGTCGCATCCTCGGCGACGTCGCGCCCGCGACCTCGGTCCGCGAGATCGGACCTCGGAGCAGCCGCCGATGAGCACCACCCCCATCGCCGCGATCGACATCGGCACCAACTCGGTGCATCTCGTCATCGCCCGTCGCACCGAGTCCGGCACGCCCGAGATCCTCACGCGAGAGAAGGCGCCCGTCCGGCTCGGCTCGGGTGCCCGTGACATGAAGCGGCTCGCGCCCGAGGCGACGCAGCGTGCGATCGACGCCCTCGGCCGCTTCCGCCAGATCGCCGAGGCCCACGACGCCGAGGTGGTGGCGGTCGCCACCAGCGCCGTACGCGAGGCCGAGAACCAGGCGGAGTTCATCGCCGCGGCCCGCGACGAAGCCGGCGTGACCGTCAGCGTCATCTCCGGCGTCGAGGAAGCCCGTCTCATCCACCTCGGCGCCTTGGGCGCGGTGCCGGCCGCCGGGCGCCGTCATCTCGTCATCGACATCGGTGGCGGCTCGACCGAGTTCGTGGTCGGCGAGAGCACCACACCGGAGGTGGTCCGGTCGCTCAAGCTCGGACACATCCGCCTCACGGATCGCTTCTTCCCTGACGGCCGCGTCACCAAGAAGGCCGTCGAGGAGTGCCGCAAGTACGTACGCGCCTTCCTCGCGCCACTGGCCCTCGAGATCAGCGACGCCGGTTTCGAGCTGGCCATCGGCTGTTCGGGCACGATCGAAAACCTCGCTCGCATGGCGGCGCTCGAGGCCGGCGATGCGGTGCGCACGATCGACAACCTCGTCCTCACCCGCGACGGCCTCCGCGCCGTCACGCGGCGTCTCCTCGACGCCGATGACGCCGCCGAACGGGCGCGCACACAGGGCCTCGATGCTCACCGTGCCGACGTCATCGTCGGCGGCGCCATCCTCCTGCGTCAGATCTTCAAGCGCCTCGGCATCGAGGAGATGGTGGTCTCGCCCGCCGCGCTGCGCGAGGGGGTCGTCCTCGATCAGATCCGTCGGCGGTCCGGCAGCCGCGACGCCCTACATCACCTCAGCGACCTGCGCCGCTCCAGCGTGGAGGCGGTGGCACTCCGGTACGAGGAGGACCTCACCCACGCCCAGCACGCCACCGATCTCTCCCTCCAGCTCTTCGATGCGCTGGTCCCGACCCACGGCTACGGCGACGCGGAGCGCGACGTGCTCGAGGCGGCCGGCATGTTGCACAACGTGGGCCGCTTCATCGCCCACGCCGCCCACCACAAGCACTCGTACTACCTGGTTCGCCACAGCGAACACCTCGCCGGCTTCAACGAGCACGAGATCGAACTGATCGCCCAGGTCGCCCGCTACCACCGCAAGAGCAACCCGCGCCCGAAACATCCCGAGTTCGCCGCGCTCGACGACGATGACCGTCAACGCATCCGGGTGCTCGCCGGCATCTTGCGCATCGCGATCGGCCTCGACCGCACCTACCGGCGGGTGGTCGAAGGCGCGACGGTCTGTCTCGACGACGCGCTGACGATCGCGCTGTCGGTCCCGTCTGGTGCCGACGTCGAACTCGAGATCTTCACCGCCCGCGAACGAGCCGGCCTGCTCGAGCTCGCGCTGGGCACCCAGGTGGACTTCGTCGTCGCCGAGGCAAGCTGAGCACCATGACCACCGCCCCTGACTGGTTCACCCGAGCGATCGACACCACTCCCGAGTCCCACCGGGTCGAGGCCGAGGGCGCGTCGATTCACTATCTCGCCTGGGGCGAACGCGACCGCCCGGGCATCGTGCTGGTGCACGGAGGCGCCGCCCACGCCCACTGGTGGAGTCATGTGGCTCCGAGCTTCCTGCCCGACCACCGGGTGGTCGCGATCGACTTGAGCGGGCACGGCGACAGCGATCGGCGCGACGACTACACGCTGCGGGCGTGGACCGAAGAGGTCGCGGCGGTGATCGACGACGCCGGCTTCTCGACACCGCCGATCGTGATCGGCCACTCGATGGGTGGCTTCGTCACCATCGCCACCGCGGCGTGGCAGTGCGACCGCATCGGCGGCGCGGTGATCATCGACTCCCCGGTCGTGGCGGTCGACCCAGAGGTCGAACGGGCCCGGCGGACCGACGAGTTCAAGAAGGCCAAGACCTACGACGACCCCGAGGTGCCGATCGCTCGGTTCCGCACGATCCCCGAGCAGGACGTCTATCTCCCGTACGTGAAGGACCACGTCGCCCGCCATTCCCTGCGGCCGCTCGACGACGGCCGATGGGGCTGGAAGTTCGACCCGACGATCTTCATCCCCAAGCGCGCCGAACCCGCCGAGCTGCTGCCCCAGGTCGAGTGCCGAGTCGCGCTCCTCCGCTGCGAGCACGGCCTCGTCACCCCCGACATCGGGGACTACATGTACGAACAGCTGGGTCGGGTCGCTCCGGTGATCGAGCTACCCACCGCCGGGCACCATCCGATGCTCGACGTGCCGTTGATCCTGATCACGGCGCTGCGGTCGTTGCTGGCGGACTGGGATCACTCTCGGCCGCTGCGACGAGCGACCGAGAGCTGAAGCCCGGACCGGTCAGTCCATCAGCGGGGCGAGCTTCTCGCCGAGACCCGCGATGGAGGCCTCCGGGTCGCTGAAGAACATGAACGACGGCACGATCAGCCGGTTGAGACCCCAGCTCGCGGCCTCTTCGACCGCGCCGGCGGCGTCCTCGCCGAAGATGCCGGGGTGAATGCCGGTCATCTCGATCGCCTCGGGGTCACGACCGTGTTCGGTCGCCGTGGTCTTCACGATGTCGACCAGCTCGGCCATGTCGCCCTTGGCGGGGAAGAAGCCGTCGCCCACCCGGCCGGCGCGTTCGGCTGCGCCGCGGCTGTGGCCGCCGATCGTGATCGGGACGGTGCCGTTGGTCGGCTTCGGGTTCGAACTCATCCCCTCGAACGACACGAACTCGCCGTCGAAGCTGGCGTTGTCAGCGGCCCACAGGGCCCGCATGACCGCCATGTACTCCTCGGTTCGGGCGGCCCGCCGTTCCCACGGCACGCCGAGGACCTCGAACTCCTCCTTGAGCCAGCCGATGCCGATGCCGAGCTGCAGCCGGCCGCCGGACAGGTTGTCGAGGGTCGCGACCTCCTTGGCGTAGGTCACCGGGTGGCGCTCGGGCAGTAGTGAGATGCCGGTGGCGAGGGTCAGTTCAGTCGTCGTGGCGGCGACGTAGGCCAGCCACACGAGCGGATCGGGGATCGGATTGTCGCCCGAGCCAGGCATCTTGCCGTCGGGGGCGTAGGGGTAGGTCGACTCGTACCCCTCGGGATAGACGACGTGCTCGACCGTCCACACCGAGTCGAAGCCAGCCGCCTCCGCGGCCCGCCCGAGCAGAGCGGCGCCCGGGCCGCCGGCGAAGGGACCGGTGTTGGCGAATCCGATACCGAACTTCATGTGGAGCACTCCTGTGGTGATGCGGACGCCCATCCTGCCCCGCGCTGACATCGGACGAGAAAAGTGATATCACTTTGATCCATGAATGATTCCCCCACCCCCAGCCCACCCATCGCTCACACGGTCCCCGATCTCGGCAGCACGATCGCGGAGAAGCCCGGAAACGCACAGCCGGGCATCGTCGGCATCGGCGCCTTCCTCGCCATGGTCGCGGCCGTGGTGGTCAGCATCGTGTTGATCGCCACGGTGAGCCCGATCTTCGTCATCACCTTGGTGATCGGCGCCGTGCTCGCGCTCGCGTTCTTGCCCGCCCACTACCTCGTCCAGCCCAACGAGGCGCTCGTGTTGATCCTGTTCGGTCGGTACCGGGGCACGATCACCGAGCCGGGCTGGTACTGGACCGCCAACCCGTTCACCAAGGCGGAGTCCCGCAAGGTCAGCCAGCGGGTCCACAACTTCCAGACCCCCGTCTCCAAGATCAACGATGCCGAGGGCAACCCGATCGAGATCGCGGCCGTCGTCGTGTGGCGGGTCACCGACACCGCCAAGGCCGTCTTCGACGTCGACGACTACGACGACTACGTCGTGGTGCAGAGCGAGACCGCCATCCGCCATCTCGGCACCCAGTACCCCTACGACGACTTCCAGGGCGATCGCACGAGCCTTCGAGCCGATCCCGACATCGTCGCCGCCAGCCTCCACGAGGAGCTGCAGCAGCGCCTCGACGACGCCGGCATCGATGTCGTCGAAGCCCGCTTGACCCACCTCGCGTACGCCACCGAGATCGCCGAAGCGATGCTGCGTCGCCAGCAGGCCGCCGCGGTGGTCGCGGCCCGCCGCACGATCGTCGAGGGTGCGGTCGGCATGGTCGAGGACGCCCTCGAGATGCTGAACGAGCGCGACGTGGTCGAACTCGACGAGGAACGCAAGGCGACCATGGTGTCGAACCTGCTCGTCGTGTTGACCTCGGAGAACCAGACCACCCCGGTCGTCAACGCCGGATCGATCTACTGACCGACACCTGAGCCATGGCCAGGAAGCGCAAGAGCTACCCGCTCCGCATCGATCCCGAGGTCCACGCGGCCTTGGAGCGGTGGGCCGCGGACGAGTTGCGCAGCGTCAACGCCCAGATCGAGTTCCTGCTCCGGGACGCGGTCGTGCGCGCCGGCCGGCTCAAGCCGGCCGGCGACTCGACCTCAAGCGAGACCGGCGCCGGTGCTCCAGACGACGATCTCGGTTGACTCGGCTGCGCCGGTCACGACGATCCCCTGATCGAGGAGTCGTAGGGCATCGCCCTCACCGAGCACGACGGGCTCACCGTCGACTTCGGCGGTGACCGCCCCTCGGGCGACGTAGAGGTGGATCGCGGGCGCCGCCTCGACCTCGACCGACGCCCCGTCGGCGGGACGGGCGACGGCCATGACCGCTTCGGCCTGGCGGAGCTTCACCGCACCTTCGTGCCCCTGACCGGAGGCGACGACCACCAGCTCACCGGAGTCGAGCCGGTCGCTGACGTCGAGCTCTTCGTAGCCGGGTTCGATGCCGACGGTGTCGGGCGGGACCCACATCTGAAGGAAGTGCACCGGCTCGGTGTCACTGCCGTTCATCTCGGAGTGCTGGATCCCGGTGCCGGCCGACATGCGCTGGATCAGGCCGGGTCGGATGACCCCGTGGTTGCCCTCGGAGTCACGATGCTCGAGGCGACCCTCCAGGACCCACGACACGATCTCCATGTCGCGGTGGCCGTGCGTGCCGAACCCCTGGCCGGGACGAACCCGGTCGTCGTTGGCGACGAGCAGGAGGCCGTGCCCGGTGTTGTTGGGGTCGTAGTGACCACCGAAGCTGAAGCTGTGGTAGCTCTCGAGCCAGCCCATGTTGGTCTCGAAGCGCCGTTCGGCGCGGACGATGGTGGCGCTCATGTCAGGAGGCGGGGACGAGCTGGATCTCGAGCTCGATGGCGACCTTGTCGCTGATGAGCATGCCGTCCATGCCGAGCGGGGCGTTGAAGTCGATGCCGAAGTCGCTGCGCTTGATGGTGCCGCTGGCCGAGAAGCCGGCGCGGGTCATCTCATAGCCGTCGACGGCGACGCCGTGGTAGTCGACGTCGAGCTCGACGGACTTGGTGACGCCGTTGATCGTCAGATCGCCGACGAGCGTGTTCTCGGTGGCCGAGGTCGACACGAAGGTCATCTGCGGATGGGTCTCGGCGTTGAAGAAGTCGCCGCTGGTGAGGTGACCGTCGCGGTCGGCGTTGTTGGTGTCGACCGAGCTGAGGTCGATGGCGGCCTCGACCGACGCGGTCGACAAGTCGGCGCCGATGACGGCCGACCCGGAGAAGGCGTTGAAGCGGCCGCGCACCTTCGACATCCCGAGATGGCGAACGGTGAAACCGACCTCGCTGTGCATCGGCTCGATCGCCCAGGTGCCGGCGGTGAGGGTGGGGGATTCGGTGGTGGTCATGTCTGACTCCTCAGATGTTTCAAGTTTGAACTTTCTGTCCTTGCAGTATTTAGTTCAAGATTGAAGTTTGTCAACCCGTGTGTCAGTGGCGCGCGTCACACGATCGGGACGAGACTCACCCCATGACTGCCATTCCCATGCTCGAGTCGACGATGCAAGACGTCCCGTTGACGATCACCGCGCTCATGCAGCACGGCCGTCGGGTGCACGCCGACGCCAAGATCCTCACCTGTGACAGCCCCGGCGACATCCGCGAAGCCACCTTCGCCGAGGTCGCCGACCGCGCCGATCAGCTCGCCGCCGCGCTCGCCGAACTCGGCGTGGCTCCCGGCGACCGAGTCGGCACGTTCATGTGGAACAACCAACGCCACATGGAGGCCTACCTCGCCGTCCCGTGCATGGGCGCCGTGCTGCACACCCTCAACATCCGGCTCTTCCCCGAACAGCTCGCCTACGTCGCCGATCACGCCCAGGACAAGGTGATCATCCTCGACGGCTCACTCGCTCCCCTGCTCGCGAAGGTGATCGACCAGCTGCCCCAGGTCGAGACGATCATCACCTGCGGCGAGGGTGACTACTCGGCGTTCACCGCCAGCAAGCAGGTCGTCGACTACGAGACGATCATCGCCGACCACTCCCCCGGCTACGCCTACCCCGAGGTCGACGAACGGGCGGCCGCGGCCATGTGTTACACGAGCGGTACGACCGGCAACCCCAAGGGCGTGGTCTATTCGCACCGGTCGTCGTACCTGCACGCCCTCGCCGCGCAGACGGCGCAGGGCTTGGGCATCTCTCACCTCGACCGGATCCTGCTGATCGTGCCGCAGTTCCACGCCAACGCCTGGGGCATGCCCTACGCGGCGTGGGCCGCGGGCGCCGACATCGTGATGCCGCAGCAGTTCCTGCAGGCCGGCCCGATCGCCGACATCATCGAAGCCACTCGACCGACGATGTCGGGTGCGGTGCCCACGGTGCTCAACGACGTGCTCGCCAACCGGTCCGACGCCGACCTGTCGTCGCTTCGCTTCGTCGTCTGTGGCGGCTCCGCCGTCCCCCGAGGCCTGATCGAAGGCTTCCGTGACGCCTTCGGGGTGACGATCACCCAGGCGTGGGGGATGACCGAGACCAGCCCGCTCGCCGCCGTGGCGCACCCGCCGCGGGGCACCGCGCCCGAGGACGAGCTCGATGTCCGGGTGAAGACGGGCCGCCTCGTGGCCGGGGTCGAGCTCCGCATCTGTGACGACGACGGCAACGAGCTCCCGTGGGACGGCGAGGCGCAGGGCGAGATCGAGGTCCGTGGGCCCTGGATCACCGGCGGCTACCACCTCGATCCCGATCCCGAGAAGTTCCACGACGGCTGGCTGCGCACGGGCGACGTCGCATCGGTCGAGCCCGACGGGTTCATCATGATCTCGGACCGGGCCAAGGACGTCATCAAGTCGGGCGGCGAGTGGATCAGCTCGGTCGATCTGGAGAACACGCTGATGGGCCATCCCGCCGTCCGCGAGGCCGCCGTGATCGGGGTCCCTGACGAGCGGTGGGACGAGCGGCCGATGGCGTGTGTCGTGCTCGGCGACGACGGGACGGCATCCGCGAGCGAGCTCCGTGACTATCTCGGAGACAAGGTCGTGAAGTGGTGGCTCCCGGAGCGGTGGGCTTTCATCGACGAGGTGCCGAAGACCTCGGTCGGCAAGTTCGACAAGAAGGTTCTGCGAGCCCGCCACGCGGAGGGCGAATACGAGGTCGAGACGCTCAGCTGAGCGCGGCGAACAGATCGACCGGGTTCTGGTCGGGGTCGTGGAGGGTGGCGTAGCGCTGACCCCACGGTGCATCGAACGGCTCGACCGCGCCGGCGTGGCCGGCGGCGGTCATCGCGCCGTACAGCTCGTCGACCTCGGCCGGTGAGCCACAACGAAACGCCAGGCCGACGTTGCGGCCGCCGGTCGCCGCCTCATAGGTCGAGAACGACTCGATGGTGGCGACGGCGTCGATCATCAACCGGAACCCGCTCGCGTACGAGAACTCGACGTGACCGTCGGCTTCGAAGGTGAGCTCACCTCCGAGCCCCCGGTAGAAGTCGACCGTGCGAGGAAGGTCGGTTGCGATCACGCCCACTGCATCAAGTTCAGCCATGAGTCGATCGTAGAGGGGGCCACTGACAGCGTCGGGAGGATGCGAGGATGAGCGACGTGTTCCGCTGCCCCACCGTCGAGACCGAGCGCCTCGTCCTCCGGCCGTTCCGAGACGACGACGTCGAGTCCTACTTCGCCCTGCACGACACGCCGGAGGTGCGAGCGTCGTTGCATCTACCCGACTCGTTCAATCGGGAGGAGGCGTGGAAGCACCTGGCGTTGTGGAACGGCCAGTGGACGCTGCGCAACTCGGGCCAGTGGGCGGTCGAGCTGGCCGCCACCGGCGAGCTGATCGGCCGGGCGGGTACCCATCGGCCGCTCCGAGCGGGGTGGCCGGGGCTGGAGGTCGGTTGGACGTTCCATCCCGATCATTGGGGCAACGGCTACGCCACCGAGGCCGGGCGGGCGGCGGTCGAGTGGGCCTTCGCCAACCACGACGTCGACGAGCTGGTCAGCGTGATCCTGCCCGACAACACCGCCAGCCAAGCGGTGGCGACGCGGCTGGGGTTCGCCTGGCGTGAGGACCGGATCCTCCCCCACTTCGTGGCGATCCCCCACGGCATCTGGGCGCTCCCGCGGCCAGGATGAGCAGCGGGCGCTCCCGCGCCCAGGATGAGCAGCGGGCGCTCCCGCGCCCAGGACGAGCAGCGGGCGCCCCGCGGCCAGGACGAGCTGCGCCGGCTAGCTCATCCAGGCATCGAACTGATCGAGCAGCAGCACCACGTCGGGGCAGAGCGGGTGGGTCTCGGCCCAGTCGCGGATCGCCGTCGGTTCGACGGCTTCCATCGCAACCACCTCACCGTCGGCGGGGTGGAGCTCCTCGTCGGTGACGACGAGGTAGAAGACCCCGCGCCAGTTGACCGCGTCCGTCTCTCGGGCGGCGCTGCCCAACAGCACGAGATCGTCGGCCGAGATCTCGAGTCCGGCTTCCTCGGCGAGCTCGCGCACCGCCGCGGTCTCGTCGGCCTCGGCGACCCCGGGCACGCCGCCGAACGCGAGATCCCACATCGACGGGTAGAGGTCCTTCCAGTCCGCCCGTTGATGGGCGACGAGGCGGCCATCGGACCGCTGCACGACGACGGCGATGTTGCGGTGACGGAGGTTTTGGGCTCGCATCTCCGCTCGGGTGACCACCCGCTCGACGGTCCCGTCAGCGCCGATGACTTCGACGAGTTCGTCGGCGGGCGACCCCATCAGCCGTAGACCAGGTTGGTGTAGAGGTCCTTCTCGCGGTCGTAGTCGAACTTCGGGGTGAGTCCGACGGTTTCGATCGACGCGATCTGGGTCGCGAGCTCGGTGTTGGTGACCACGACCGGCGCCTCGACCGACCAGGCGCTGCGGATCCATTGCATGACCGCGTCGAGCAGCGTCGCTTCGAAGCCGTCGGCCCACGTCGACGTGCGCACCCAGAACCCCATCACCAGATCGACCGACGAGAAGTCGGTGCCGTCGTGGGAGGTCACCTCGGCCGACGGGTACATGCGGTCGTCGTTCGGGAAGAAGTACAAACAGCCGAGCGTCTCGGTCTCGTCGGCGTTCATCACCGTGTACGTGTACCGCACGCCGTCCCGGTGGGCATCGGCCATCGCTTCGAGGTCGGCGAGGTTCTCCTCGAGGGAGAAGTCCTCCGCCGGGTACGGCGGCTCCTGCTCCCAGTGGTAGAGGAACTCACGGGTGGACATCACGGCGTCGTAGTCGAGTTCGTTGTCCGAGGGCCGGAGCGGGCGGACGATGAAGCCGTCGCCCGTGAACCCGGCCGCAGCATCGATCCCCTGGGTGCGAAAGCTCACGGGAGAAGTGTCGCGTCTCAGTCCGCGGCGAGCAGACGATTTCGCAGCAGGTTCAGGCTCTGGATATTGGTGAACTGTCGGATGCGGTCGCGATCGAACGGCATCTTCAAGAAGCGCGCCTCGGTCTGGCCGTCGAGGTGGATGGCGATCCAGACATCGCCGGGGTCGTTGCCCTCCAACGGCGCCGGTCCCGCGACACCCGTGACGGCGATGCCGACATCGGCCCCCAGCACCACACAAACCCGCTCGGCCATGGCGACCGCCATCTCCTCGCTGACCGCGGGCACGTCGGGGCAGCCGAGCAGCGACAGCTTGAGCTCGCGGTCATACGGCGTCACACCGCCCCGGAACACGTCCGAAGACCCGGCGATCCCGGTCAGCCGACTGCCGATCAATCCACCGGTCAGCGACTCGGCGACCGCGAGCGTGAGGCCACGGTCGCGGAGCAGCTGCAGCACCACCGATTCCATCGTGTCGTCGTCGGTACCGAACACGATCTCCTCACCAACGATGTCGCGCACGATGCGTTCCTCGGCTTCGAGGATCGACGTGACCTCGGCCTCGGTGTCGGCCTTGGCGGTGATCCGAACCTTGAGTCCTTCCCACCCGCTCGCCAGGAACGCGATCGTGGCCTCGCCCGTCTCGTCGAGGCGACGGATCTCTTCGTCGAGCTGTTCGGCGAGGCCGGACTCGGACTGGCCCCACGTCCGCAGTGTGCGGCTCCGGATGACCCCGGTGAAGCCGGCCCGACGCTGCAGATCGGGAAGGATGCCCTCGGCGAGCATCTGCTTCATCTCCCACGGCACGCCGGGCACGGCGTAGATGACCTTGCCGTCGTACTCGCCGGTGAGGGGACAGATCAGCCCTGGCGCGGTGCCTGGCATCGCCGGGTTGATCGACGCGCCCTCGGGCACGTCGGCCTGTAGCAGGTTGTTGTCGGGCATCTGTCGCCCACGTCCGCCGAACATGTTGCGGATCCGCTCCACGATCGCTTCGTCACGAACGAGTTCGACACCCATCACCTCCGCGATCGCCGCTCGGGTGATGTCGTCCTGGGTCGGACCCAGCCCACCGCAGCAGATCACCGCATCGCTGCGATCGAGCGCCTGGCGCAGCACCGCCACCATCCGGTCGTGGTTGTCGCCGACCTTGGTCTGATGATGTGAGTCGATGCCCACCATCGCCAACTGTTCGCCGATGTAGGACGAGTTGGTGTCGACGATCTGGCCGAGCAACAGCTCGGTGCCGATCGCCACGACTTCACAGTTCATCCGCTGCCCCTGTCACTCGCTGCCGTTCGGCAGATCACTCGCTGCCGTTCGGCAGAACACTCGCTGCCGTTCGGCAGAACACTCGCTGCCACTCGGCAGAACACTCGCTGCCTTCTGGCAGAGCACATCCTGCCCGGAATGACCGTTCAGTCGCCGGTCGTGCTCAGGGCATTCTGCCCATCGAGGAGATACTGCACACCGGTGAAGACCGTCCAACCGACGGCGATCCACAACATCACCGCGATCAAGGTGTCTTCGTCCTGCAGCGTGGGCATGACCGCCATCACCAGGGCGAGCCCCTGGACGAAGGTCTTGTACTTGGCCGAGGTGCGAGCCGGGAGGGCGAGGCCCTCGCGTGCCCACCGGCTCCGCCACGCGGTGATGCCGAGCTCGCGCACGGCGATGATCGTGACGGGAACCCACCAGTACCGCTCGACGTAGACGAGGCAGTAGGCGCCGCCGATGATGACGATCTTGTCGGCGAGCGGGTCAAGGAAGGCGCCGCTGCGGCTGACGACGTTGGATCGGCGGGCGACCCGACCGTCGAAGAAGTCGGTGCTCGCCAGGGCGATGCCGAGCCCGAAGGCCGCCCACGACGCGCCGCGGTCGGCCTCGGCGTCGAGCACGAACCAGAACAACAACGGTGCGAAGACCAGCCGGGCGAGGGTCAACAGGTTGGCCGGGTGAGTGATCCCCACCTCGCGGGGTGGTTCGAGCACGGGTTCGCTCACGACGCCTCCAGATCCGGACCGAGCGCGCCGGTGATGGTGACCTCGTGGAAGGCCCCCACCTCGAGGTGCTCGGGCACCTGAATCACACCGTCGATCTCGGGCGCTTCACGGTGGCTACGGGCCACACCGGTCTCATCCACGAGGACTCTGACCCGCGAACCGACCAGAAGGTCACGTTTCGCGGCGGTGATGTCGTCCTGCAGCTCTCGGAGCTCGGCCAGACGGTCGTCGCGGAGACCGGCGTCGACCTCGCCGTCGAGCTCCATCGCGTAGGTGCCCTCCTCGGGGGAGTAGGCGAAGAACCCGCACCAGTCGAGCTGGGCCGACTCGACGAACTCGAGCAGGGCGTCGTGGTCGGCCTCGGTCTCGCCCGGATAGCCGACGATGAAGTTCGAACGGAACGCCGCATCCGGCTCGCGCTCGCGGATCGCGTCGATCCGAGCGAGAAAGCGGTCGGCGTCGCCCCACCGGCGCATCCGCCGCATCAACCGCGGCGAGACGTGCTGCAGGCTGAGGTCGAAGTACGGCACGCCCGTCGCACAGATCGTGTCGATGAGCGCATCGTTGAGATCGGACGGGTAGAGGTACAGCAGCCGGACCCAATCGACCCGCTCCGCGACCTGTTCGATCAGCGGGATGATCTGCCGCTCCCCCACGCCCTGGTCGCGGCCGTAGGCGGCGAGATCCTGAGCGACCAGGACCACCTCACGGGCCTGGAGTTGTTCGACCTCCGCGGCGATCTGCTCGATCGACCGGCTGCGCTGAGGACCCCGGAACGTCGGGATGGCGCAGAACCCGCAGGCACGGTCGCAGCCCTCGGCGATCTTCACGTAGGCCCACGGCCGCAGCGACGCCGGCCGAGGCAGGTTGAGCAGGTCGAAGTCGGGGGCCCGGCGAGTCGGACCGAGGCTGACCGGCACAGCGTTCGAGCCGGTGGCGAGCGCGGCCCCGAACGGGGCGACTTGATCGATCTCAGGGAGCTCGGCGGCGAGCTCCTCGCCATGACGCTCAGCGAGACATCCGGTGACGACGAGCCGGGCACCGTCGCGGCGTTGCTCGGAGAGCGAGAGGATCGTCTCGATCGACTCCTGGCGAGCCTCGTCGATGAAGGCGCAGGTGTTGACCACGACCACGTCGGCGTCCTCCGCGGAGCCGACCGGGCGCAGGCCGTCCGCGGCCAACGTGCCTTCGAGCTTGTCGGAGTCGACCTGGTTCTTCGGGCAGCCGAGGGTCTCGAG
>CAZEML010000045.1:0-23603 GCA_964513285.1 uncultured Candidatus Nemicrothrix sp. | reverse complement strand
GAGGTCGCGACGCCGACCCAGGTGTCGACCCCGGCCGCGGCGACGACCGTGGATCCCCTGGCCGCCGCCGACGCGGCCGCAGCGGCCGAGATCGACGTGCCCACCCCGCCCCAGCAGATCGCCGAAGCGCTGCGCGACGTTCGTCGCATGACCGACGGCAGCCATCGGCTCTCGCTCCAGCTCCACCCCGAGGAGCTCGGTGTCGTGCAGCTCGAGGTCGCGGTCCGAGACGGCCAGCTCCATCTGCGAGCAGCGACCGAACTCGACAGCACCCGCCGTCTACTTAACGCGTCGCTCCCCGAACTCCGGGCTCAGCTCGCCGACGCGGGTGTGGCCGCCGGTTCGCTCGAAGTCGGCGCCGAGACCGCAGGAGGGGACCGGTCGGCCCGAGACGACGGCGCCTCCTCCACCGTTCGGGCTGGCTTCGACGAGTCCGTCCCGACCGACCCGTCCGGCGTTGCCGACGCCGCGACCCCGACCGCTCCCGGACGCCTCGACGTCCGGCTCTGAGAGGAACCCCCATGGAAGCCATCTCATCCCTGATCAGCACGCCGACCGATCCGAACGCGGTCCCGGTCACGACCGACGGCAACCAGGAGCTCGGCCAGGATGCGTTCTTGCAGCTGCTGGTCGCCCAGCTGAAGTACCAGGACCCGATGTCGCCGTCGGACTCCTCGGAGTTCTTGTCCCAGACCGCCCAGTTCACCCAGGTCGAGAAGCTCGAGGAGATCGCCGATGCGATGGCGACCCTCAGCAAGAACGACCAGCTGTCGACGATCGGCAACCTCGTCGGTCAGGTCGTGCAGTACGAGAACGCCCTCGGCCAGCTGGTCGAGTCCGCCATCACGTCGGGCCGAATCCATGAGGACGGCATCACCCTCATCGGCGCCGACGGCGACCAGATCGGTCTCGCCGAAGTCATCGGTGTGACCGTCCCCAGCTCGACCGACGAGGGCGACGCCGCCTGATCACGTTCCAACCGACCTCTCACCCCATCCCCACCGAAGTTTCGACCCAAGAAAGACCCTCACGATGATCCGTTCCATGTTCTCCGCCATCTCCGGCCTCCGGAGTCACCGCACGATGCTCGACGTCGTCGGCAACAACATTGCCAACGTCAACACCACCGGCTTCAAGAGCTCCGCCGTCATCTTCCAGGACGTGCTCAGCCAGACCGTCCAGGGCGCCGGCGCTGGTGCCCCCACCGCCGACATCGGCGGCACCAACCCGTCCCAGATCGGTCTGGGCGTGTCGGTGGGCCGCATCAGCACCAACTTCAGCCAGGGTGCGCTGCAGCGCACCGACCGGGAGATGGACTTCGCCATCCGCGGCGACGGCTTCTTCGCGGTCGAGGCCGCGGGTGAGCAGCTGTTCACCCGAGCCGGTTCGCTCTCGCTCGACGCCAACGGTCGTCTGGTCACCGCCACCGGCGGGCTGATCCAGGGTTGGAGCGCCGACCTCGCCGGCACCATCGACACCAACTCGCCGGCCGGCGCCATCGCCGTGCCGGTCGGGTCGCTGATCCCGCCGACGGCGACCAGCGCGATCAGCCTGAACGGCAACCTGCCGACCGGCGATGCCGTCGGCGCGGCGTACACGACGAGCGTCGAGGTCTACGACACGCAGGGCGAGCCCGTCCTCGCGTCGTTCACCTTCACCAAGAGCGCGGCGAACGAATGGACCGTCACTGGTGAGTACGGCAGCCCCGCCACCGCCTTCACCCTCACCGACGACGTGATCACCTTCGATGCCAACGGTGACATCTCGGTCCCGGCCGACCTCAACGTGAACGTCGCCGCCAACGAGATCCCGGGCGTGCCTGCGTTCACCCTCGACCTCGACAGCTCCGCTGGTCGCGTCTCGCAGTACGGCGAGCTCGCCACGATCAGCGTGACCACCCAGGACGGTTCGTCCGCCGGTTCGCTGCAGGCGTTGAGCGTCTCCCAGGAAGGCGTGCTGATCGGCTCGTACAGCAACGGCCGCAACCGGGCGATCGCCCAGTTCGCCATCGCCCAGTTCTCCAACCCCGAGGGTCTCGAGAAGACCGGCGATTCTTCGTTCCGCACCACCGTCAACTCCGGTGTCGCCCAGCTCAACACCGCCGGTCTCGGCGGCCGCGGCCTGATCAGTTCCGGCACCCTCGAGATGTCGAACGTCGACCTGGCGGCGGAGTTCACCAACCTGATCGTCGCTCAGCGAGGCTTCCAGGCGAACAGCCGAGTGGTCACCTCGAGCGACGAGATCCTGTCTGACATCGTCAACCTGAAGCGCTGATCCGCGGCGCTTCGGCGCTGGTTTCGCGTGGCTCACCGGCGGCTGGACGGCGTTCTCGTCGCCAGTCGCCGTGAGCTGATAGGCCCAATGGCCACTCCCGAACGGCCCGAAGGTCACCTTTGTGACCCTCGGACCGGCCGTCGGCCCCATCGCTCTTATCGACCGGGGTGGGGCGCCGAGACTCTGTTCACCGGAATCCTCCGGTCACCACTCAGGACGAGCGGTGAACACAGACGCCAAGGACGGTTGCCATGGGACAGGACATGCACCCCGTACACGGTCGCGCCCCTGAGGGGGGCGACCCGCCGGGAACGACGCGGGCTACCCGCGTGCTGGTGGTCGATGACCATCACCTCGTCCGGCTGGCCGTCGAGACGCTCCTGGCCGATGAGCCCGACCTGGAGATCGTCGCACAGGCCGATTCACTCAAGCAGGCCGCGGCGGCCCTTCGTGCCACCGACCCGGACCTGATCCTCCTCGACATCCATCTGCCCGATGGCGACGGCCTGGAGCTGTGCCGTGCTGCGTCGGCTGGTGGTGTGAGCGTGTTGATCCTCACCGCCTATGCGGGCGAGGAACTCATCGTCGAAGCCATGCAGGCCGGTGCGTCCGGCTATGTCCTCAAGCAGGACCCGGCCGGCGAGATCGTCAACGCCCTTCGCACCGTCGGCACCGGTGGCGCCCACTTCTCCGGTGCGGCCACCCCGCAGATGATGGCGATGATCGCTGGCGGCGGTCTTCCCGAAGATCCGCTGGCCCACCTCTCCGATCGTGAGCGTGAGCTGCTCGATCTGCTCGGCGAGGGACTCAGCAACCGGCAGATCGCCGACCGCCTGTATCTGGGTGAGCGCACCGTGAAGAACTATGTGTCTCGCCTGCTGCGCAAGCTTGATCTCGATCGTCGGGCCGAGGCGGCGGTGTTCGCCGCCAAGCTCGAAGCCGAGCGCCAGATGCGCCGCTACGCGGTGGTGCCGCGAGGCTGACATGGCCTTGACCGACCACCCGGGCGCGGGCCGGTGGGGTCCGGAACAGTCCGTCAACCGGCAACTCCACGATCTCGTGGTGCCGCAGTTGTTCGTACTGTCGACCGGGCTCGCCGCGCTCCAACGCCGCGAGGTCGCCGAGCCGAACCAGGCTCTGGTGAACGACCTCGCCGAGGTCGCGACGCAGGCGCTCGCCGACCTGCGGTCGATCAGCCGCGGCCAGGCGGTGCACGAGGGCGGCGCGTTGACCCGTGTCGCCACCCGTCTGCGCGTCGCCACCGAGACCGTGAGCCGCCTCACCGACTGTGAGGTGGACTTCGCCGCGTTCGGGGAAGCGATCGTGCCGGGCGCCCTCGAGGACGACCTCGTGGCCGTCACCTGGGAGAGCGTCGCCAACGCCATCCGACACGGCGGCGCCACCACGGTCGGCGTCGACCTCCGCGCCGACGAGGCGGCCCTGTCGCTCGTCGTGACCGACAACGGCCGCTGGGCCGAAGCCGCCGATGCGGCGAGTAGTGGCATCGCCGGAATGCGCGATCGTGCGGTCGCCTGGCGCGGTCGCGCCGTCGTCGATCACGGCGACGGGGTGACCCGGGTCGTTTGGCGGATTCCGCTCGACGGAACGGGCCGTCCGCTCACCGGGGGATGACCTTCGGCACCTGCCTCTGAGCGGTGTTCGCACCGATCTCTGAAGGCACACCGAAGACCAGGGAAGGACCTCGGATGAGCACCGAACCTCGCGGCCCCGTCGGGCCGGTTGCAGACAACTCGAACAGCGCGGCCTCGAAGAGCCGCTGGATCATGGCCAGCGTGGTCGCGCTGCCCGCCGCAGCCGCCGTCCTGGCCTGGGTCGGGACCCGCGGCGTCGACGGCCCCCTCGAACTCGGGGCCGGCGCGGTCGCCGTCGCCACCATCGCCGGCATCCTCGGCGGACTCATCCGTCCGTCGGCTCCGGTTCGCCAACTCGACCTCAGCGGGTTGGCTGCGGTGATCGACGCGGAGCGCGTCGATGGCTGCGTGACCCGCCCCCTCGCCGCCGCGGTCATCGAGCTGCGCGGCATCGCCGCCGACACCGTCGTCGACGGGGCCGACGCCTGGAGCGAACCGGTCGCCATCATCGCGAAGCGGCTGGTCGAGGCCGATCTGCCCTCGCCCGCCCTGATCGCCCGTCTCGGCCCGCACAGCTTCGGTGCCGTGTTCGCCGCCGAGACCCGCGCCGACGCCCTCGCGATCGGCGAGACGCTCGTGGCGATGTGCCGGATCCCCATCCGCACGCCCGTCCGTGAGATCCGCATCGACGCGGTCGCCGGTGTGTGTCACGCCCACGCCGGTGTTCGTGTGCGCGGCGAGGAGCTGCTCCGTGCCGCCGACGCCTCCATGCGAGTGGACGCCACCTCGGCCGGACCGGTCGCCACCACGGGCGATCGCCTTCGGCGCCACGCCCGTCGCGTCGTCGAGGTCGAGACCGAGATCCGTCACAGCCTCGACGTCGACCTGTTGACCGCTCGGCTCCAGCCGGTCGTCGACGTCCACAGCGACGAGGTCGTCGGTCTGCGGTCCGGGTACGACTGGACGGCGGTCTCGAGCACCGACCCGGAGATGTTGCGTTCGATCGCCGGCTCGCTCGGGCTGCGTCGATCGATCGAGACCCAGTACCTGATGCGATCGATCTCCGCCGCCGAGTCGCTCGGCTCGACGTCGGACCGCCGCATCTTCGCCCGGATCGACGCCGATCGGGTGATCGACGATCGGGCGGTCGCCCAGCTCGGGATGCTGATCCGAGCGAGCGGCATCGATCCCGACAACCTCGTGCTCGAGCTCGACGGTTGGGGCGCGGAGACCTTGGGTGCCGACGCCGCGGAGGCCCTGCGAAGCCTCGGCGTCGGTGTCGGTGTCGGCCTGCGTCACCATGCGACCTGGGAGCCGATCCCCGGTCATTTCGCTGGCCACCTCGACTCGATTTCGGTCTCGGCGATCGATCTGATCGACGGTGAAGAGGTGTCGGCCCTGCGGGTCAGCCGCCTCGCTCGGGTCGTCGACGGTGACCTCGCCCGGGTGATCGTCACCGACGTCGACAGTGCGTCGGTCGCCCTCGAGCTGTCTGCCGCCGGCCTCTCGATCCAGAGTGGACGCGTCCACGGCCACCCGCTGGCCGCACGGGATCTCAACACCTGGCTCTCCAACCGGCTGGCGTCCTGAGCGCTCTGGGGCCCATCGGCCCATCAACGATGGGCCCCTCGATCCGAGACTGTGGGTATGCACACCACCCAACACACCGCCGATGAACGGCTGTCGGAGCTCGTGGCCCACCTGAGTGGCGCCCCGCTCGAGCGCTCCCGTGCGATGGTGCGCGATGCGTCGGCCCGTACTCGAGGCGACGATGAACTGTTCCGTGTCGCCGACGCTCTGGTACGTCTCGGCATGGGTGTCCCGGCGCCGAAGCGAAACGCCTCGATGCGCTCCGGGATCGCCGAGGGCTGATCCCTCGCCTTCCACACGGAGGGCCCAACCGATCCGCCCTTGCAGACTCGTCGCCCGCGGCGTGACGCGCCCGGACTCCGTTCACCTCGCCGGCCACTCGAGCCAGTGCCCCCGGTCAGGACTCGATGGTTCGTCGACGCGCGCTGGTCGGTCCGACCTCAGCGCCTCCGGGCCGGTTGGGCTCAGCGGTCGTCGTCGCCGAGCGGATCGGGGAGATCGTCGATCTCGGGAAGATCGACGCCGGAGCCGTCCTCGGCCAACGGCGGCGCCTGGGAGAGATCGCGTGCCGTGGTGGTCGGCGGGGGCGTGGTGGTCGTCGTCGGGCTCAGGACGGGAGCGGGCCCGACGGTCGTGGTCGGGGCCGCTTCGGCACCGAGTGCGGCTTCGTCTTCGTCGGTCGGCTCGCTGCTCGACGGTTCGACCTCGTCCGGGGGCGTGAACGGATCGGTCGGCGGGACGCTGCCGAGCGACGGCTGGAAGGGATCGTCGACGAAGCGGTTCACCGACCAGTCGTCGTCGGTCCAGTCCTGGGCGTTCTGGCTGCCCACCACCGTGGGAAAGACCGGTTCGGGCGGCAGTTCGTCGTCGCCGCCGGCGAGCAGTTGGCTGCCGCCGAACGCGAGCGCGCCGGCAACCGGGACGAGCAGGAGACGTCGATTCACGGCTGGGACTCCTCGTCGGGGGATTCGGGCGCCTTGGTGGCGACGTACCGGGCGATCAGGCCGTCCGCCGGGTTCTCGTTGCGGAACAGCCGCATGGCGATCGCCGCGTCGAGCTGGCCTTGGCTGGAGGCGCTGATGTTCATGCTGTCGATCACCGCGAGCCGTTCGGTGCGGGTGGTGGCCTCGACGAAGTCGATCAGGTCGATGTAGCTGCCGACGACGCGGACGTTGAGCGAGACGCTCGACCATCCCGAGGGGGTTCCGGCGTCTTCGACCTCGCGGTCACCCGCTTGGGTGGGCACGACGTCACGGAGCTGGATGCCGAGGTCGTCAGCGATCCCGTCGAGCTCGACGATGAAGCCGGCGACGTCGTGCTCGCCCGGGACCAGGCCGTCGAGCGCGATCAGCTGCGACTCGAGGAGGTCACCGTTCTCGGCGAGCGGCGTGAGGGTGGCGACCCGTACCTGCAGTTCGTTGAGTTGCATCTGGGCCGACGTGCGACGCTCGTCGGCGTCGTTGTTGGACTGGTAGGCGGGCCACACCCCGAGGCCGAGCACCGCGGCGAACGCGGCGACGGGCGGGGCGATCGATCGCCAGGAACGGCCGATCATGACGCCTCCTCCGTGTCCATCGTCGGGTCGGGTTCGGTCGAGGCTTCCATGGCGGCCGCCGGGTCGGGTCCGGGGTCGGCAGGACCGATCCAGGTCGTGGGGTCGACCGCTCGAGGGCCGCGCGCATCGGAGGTGAGGCGGGCTTGGGCCAAGAACACCACGGCGGCGTCCTGGTTGTCGCCGAGCACGGCGGCGGTCGACTGGACCAGCCAGATGTCGGCGAAGATGCCGAGGTCGTCCATGCGGTCGAGCCAGATGCCGACGGCGGCCTGGTCGGCGCTGACACCGTTGAACGCCACGACCGCTTGTTCGTCATCGTTCCCGACCGGGCGGATGAGGGTCATGCTCGTGAGGTAGGTGTCGTCGCCGGTCGCGGCCGCGATCGAGTCGAGGATCCGGCCCCACCAGAGGTCGTCCCGTAGGGCGGCGGCGATCGAGTCGATCTGGGTCAGGCGAGCCTGGTCGAGCTCGCCGACGAGGGCGAGACTGTCGACCCGGCTGGACAGCACGGCGACGTCGGCTTCGAGCGCTTCGACCTCGTCCTGGGCGTCCTGGGCGCCGGTTCGGTAGGGGAGCACGGCGAACATCGACGCGGCCAGGATGGCGCCGGCGAGGCCGACGCCGACGGTCAGCTCGCGCCGGTCGTCGTTGGCCTCTCGCACCGTCGGTGGCATGAGGTCGAACGAGTCGTCGCGTCCATCGAGGTGGGAGTAGGCGAGGCCGGCGGCCTCGACGTAGTGGTCGAAGTCGTCGAAGTCGGTGGCTTCGCCCTGCGGCCACCACGTCGGCGGCATAGCAGCGGCGACCGAGGTTCCGGCGGCGGTCGCCATCAGGTGATGAAGCGACTCGTAGCGACCGAACGCACCGGTGACGATGACGTGGTCGACGCCGGTCCCGGTGTGTTCACGAAGGTCGTAGTTGATGGCCGCGGCGACCGCGTCGGCGGCTTCGGCGAATCGGCGCTCCTGACCACCGAGTGCGGGGGTCGACGCGGCGCCGGCCTGATGGCCCTCGACGCGGGCGATCATGCCCTCGAGTTCGTCGGCGAGCTGGGCGGTGCGGTCACCACCACCGGCGGCGAGCACCCGCACCACGCGGGGACGGCCCCCGGATCGGAGGACGACGGTGGTCCGGGTGCCGTCGACGGAGACGACCGCGTCGCCCTCGTCGTCGGGGCTGGCCGGATCGATCGTGGTCGCGAGCGCAGTGGGCGCGGCGTCGACCGATGCGAGGATCAGTCCGGCCGCCGCGACCGACGCGCCGACTCGTTCGACGAGGTCGGCGGGCACGCCGATCGCGAGCACCTCGATGGCGCCGTCTTCGGGCTCGTCGACGATCTGGTGATCGATGACGGCGTCGTCGAGTTCGTAGCCGAGGTAGTCGGCGAGCTGGTAGCGCACATAGCCGGCGATGTCGTCGGCCGCCGCCCGGGGGACGGTCATCGGGCGCAGGGTCGCGTCTCGGCCGTTGATGCCGAAGGCGACGTGTTTGGTCGAGAAGCCGGCCGCGGTCCAGAGCTCGCGAAGCGCTTCCGCGAGCGGGTCGAAGTCCTCGGGGGCGTCGAGCGGCTTGGTCGGGATCTGGACCTCGCCGACCCCGGTCGCACGCATGCTGCGCAGCCCGCGACGGATCTCGACGCCGCGCAGGACGTCGCCATCGATCGTCACGCCGACGATTCGGCGTTGGCTTGAGCTTCGCTGAGCCATGGTTCTCCTCGAGATGACCTTGGTCAGTTTCGGACGTGATCCGAACTGCTCAAGAGCGGGGGGATGGGCCATTCGCCCCATCTGTGGACGGGGTTCGGAACCGACGCTGATCCGGTGAGAGACCGTCTGTCGCGCCTGACCGAGGAAGGCCGCGACGACGGGCGCACCATCCTCGAAGCGGTGGTCGCGCTCAGCATCATCGCGGCGACCGCTGCGGCCTGGGTGCAGATGACGACGGTCGCGTCGCGGAGCAAGGTCTCTGCAGACCGGCACGAGGACGCGGTCGTGCTCGCGTCGTCCGAGCTCGAAGTCATGCGGACCACCCTGGGCATCGAGACCGGGACCGACGGCTCGGGAGGCGCCAGCCAGCTCGACGGCCTCACGATCCTCACCGACGGCTCGGGGCCGACGCACAGCGAGACCGTCGCGGTCGACGGTCACGACTTCGGCGTCGAACGATTTGTCCTCGACCCTGGGTCGGACTCGTGGCGCCAGCTCGTGGTCGTCGTCACCTGGACGGACAGCGTCGGCGCCCGCGACGTGCGCGTCGACACCGCGATCCCGCTCGTCCCTGACGCGGTCACCATCTCGACCGGCGGGACGAACCTGCTCACCAACGGTGGCTTCGAGTTCAGCAGCGGTGGCCCGAGTGGCGGGTCGTACGGGAACTACGCGGTCGCGGGGTGGAGCGGCAACCCCACCTTCGAAGTCTGGAGCGACGGGTTCCTCGGCGTGCCGGCGGTTGAGGGCTCGACGTTCATCGAGCTGAACGGCACCGGACCGAACACGATCTCCCAGACCGTCTCGGTCGTCTCCGGCAGCACCTATCAGTGGTCGATCGACCATCGCGGACGCTCGAACGACGACACGATCGAGGTCCTGATCAACGGGTCTGTGGTCGACACGCTGACGAGCGCGGCTGGCGCCTGGGTGACCTACACGGGTCAATACACCGCCACCTCGACGTCGTTGACCCTGGCGTTCCGCGCGGTCGACAGCGGCTCGATCGGGAACTTCATCGACAACGCCCAGCTCGTGGGGGTGGGCTGACATGCGGCATCGCGACGTCTCCCCGGACCGGGCGGTCGGCGATCGCGGCGCGACCCTGCCCGAGCTCGTGATCGCGCTCGGGCTCACGGCCATGGCGATGGCGGCGATCATGGGCCTCATCTCGAGTAGCTCCGGCGTCGTTGGCGACATCTCCGCCGATGACCCGCTCGCCGGGGTGGCGATCGACTGGGTGGCTGCGGACCTCCGGGAAGCGACCGGGCTCGACGTCGTCGCAAGCGATGGTGTCGACGACGTCACCCGCATCGACATCACGACACCGGCCGGCACCGTCCGGTGGGGGACCACCGACGGCGCTGTCGAGCGGACCGCGCCGGGGGCGGGGAGTCCGCAACCGGTGGTCGACGGTCTGCGCACCACCGATGCGCTGCGCTTGAGCTTGCGCACCGCCGCCGACGGGGCGGTCGACCCCGACGACGCCGCCGAGGTGGATGACTGCACTCGATTCGTGCGGATCCAGCTGATCGACCGCGACGACCAGGTCGTCGAGGAGCGGACGGTCAGCGTCCGCTATCCGCGCTGGGAGCCACCGACATGCTGACGTGGCTGACGGCCCGGCTCGGCGACGACCGAGGAGCATCGATGATCGCCGCGCTCGCGGCGACGATGGTCGTGCTCGGCTTCGGCGCGGTGACGCTGCAGCTGGTCCAAGACGACCTGCGGCAGGCCGACCGCCGGCTCGACACCGACGAGGCGAGCCTGCACGCGGAGTACGCGGCGAGTGAGGGCGTGAGCCGGGTCTTCGACGGCCAGCTGACGACCACGAGCGGGAGTGGCACCGTCGACGGCGCCGACTACGCCTACACGATCACCGCCAACGGTGACGAGACCTGGACCGTCGTCGGACGGTCGGGCGAGGGCGCCGAGGAACGCACGGTGACGGCGGACGTGCGCCGGGTCGTCACCGAGGTGTCGGGGCCGCCCGTCGCGCCCGAGGTCGAGCGCTATGCGGCCTACGGCTACGAATTGATCGACATCGGCTGGGTACGAGGCGGAGACGTCGCCGGTCCCGTCGGGTCGGGCGAGCGGATCAAGTTCTGGTACAGCCACTCGATCGGCACGCAGCAGGAGTACGTGACCACCTGCGAGAACTGCCCCAACCCGGTCGTCAACACGTCGTACGTGCCGATCGCGCTCCCGACCCCGACCAATGTGCAGGCCTGCCCCGCCAACGGTTCCTACCGTCTCACCGGGCCGGTCACCTTGAGCGGGCACTACGACTGCAGCGCGAGCCGCAGGACTCTTCGCCTCTCCGGGGACATCGACGTCAGCGGTCCGGTGGTGATCTTCGTGGGCGATGACACCCGGCTCGACATCCGCAATGCGACGATCAACGACGGTGGTCAGTCGGCCGATTTCGTGATCGCCAAGCCGACGTCGTCGAGCTGGTCGTACCGGTCGACCATCGACGACTCGACGATGTATGGCCGCATCCTCGCCCCCGAGAGCTGGATGTACGTCGGCGACGTCACCTGGCGGGGAGCGTTCGAGGTCGAGACCTGGTGGCTCTACGACTGGGCCACCATCGACGGGGCATGGGACGGCGAACCCGGGCCGCCCGACGACGCGCCCACCTTCGGGACGTCGGCTTACACGACCGGCACTCCCGACCTCTCCTGGACCGCCGCCGAAGCCGAAGCGCGGGCCATGGGTGGACGATTGGTTCAGATCGACAGCGCGGCCGAGAACGCGTTCGTGCTGTCGACGTTCGGCGATGGGCTGCGATCGATCCAGATCGGCTTGTCCGACGTCGCGACCGAAGGCAGCTGGGTCACGACCGACGGAGACCCGGCGCCGTACGAGAACTGGCTGCCCGGTGAGCCGAACAACGCTGGGAATCAGGACTACGCCCGGATTGCGGCGTACAACGGCCAGTGGGACGACGGAGGCGACGCCGAGCGGGCGTTCATCCAGACCGCTGGAGGCGGATGGATCTCGACTGGCTCGATCACGGTCATCGAGTTCGAGAACGCGGTCGAGGCGTCGTCGACGACGACCGAGTGGTTCCTCGACTCCTGGCAGCTCGACTAGGCCGCTACTCGTCCGGCGGTGGCTCGATCTCGATCGGAGCGGCCACGTCGTCGTTGAAGAACGGCGGCATGGCCGGGAGCACGAGCCGGTCGCCGGCGATCAGTGTCGTTCGGTCGACGACGGCGACGAGGTTGAGCGAGCGCAGGTCGGAGTCGCATTCGTCCGGGATCTCCCAGACAGGGAGGAGGTCGTTCTCGTCCACCTCGAACCCGACGAGGTCACGACCGCAGCTGGTGGTCGGCAGGGCGAACACCACGGCTGCCTGGGTCGCCCAGTCGATGCGAATGAGCGACGGGTCGAGGGTCAGGGCATCGGCGGTTGCTGCCGCGAGGTCGTCGGGTGCGTCGACCACCTCGACGAGCGGATACGGAAGCTTGTCGAACACATAGGTGACGACGTCGACGTCCGCGGCGTCGCTCGCTGGTGCACCGTCGTGTGCACGCCGTCGCCGTGCACACCGTCATCGCCATCCCGACGAGCACTGCTCGCCGGGCGCGCCGTGAACCATCCGTTCGCGCCACCGCGCCCGACCCTACCGGTCGGCGATCAGGCGGTCGCGGCGAGGACTTCTTCGAGCGATGTCTCGCCGGTCGCGACCCGGTAGAGCCCTGCGGTCCGCAGCGGGATCATGCCGTCGTCGATCGCGAGTTGAGTGATCACCGACGTCGGCGCCCGTTCGAGGGTCGCCTCGGAGATGTCGTCGCTGAACCGCAAGACCTCGTGAATCGCGAGCCGGCCCCGATAGCCGGTGCCCTTGCAGCGAGCGCAGCCGACCGGCTTGCCCGCCATCAGTTGACCGTTGCGGATCAGCGCCTCGGGCACATCGATGCCGACCAACCGCTCGAGCGGTACCGGCTCGGGTTTGCGGCAGTGCTCACAGAGACGACGCACGAGTCGCTGGGCCGTGACCAGCACCGTCGAGGCCGAGATGAGGTACGGCTCGATCCCCATGTCGATCATGCGGATCGGGGCCGATGCGGCGTCGTTGGTGTGGAGGCTGGAGAGGACGAGGTGACCGGTCAACGACGACTCGACCGCGGTTCGAGCCGTCTCGCCATCGCGCATCTCGCCCACGAGCATCACGTCGGGGTCGAGGCGGAGGAACGACCGCATCGCAGTCGCGAAGGTCAGGCCCGCCTTCGGGTTGACCTGGACCTGCTTGAGGCCGTTGGTGCGGTACTCGACCGGATCCTCGACCGTCACGATCGCTCGATCCGGCGTGTTCAACTTCTGCAGCGCGGCGTAGAGGGTCGTCGTCTTACCGGAGCCGGTCGGCCCGGTGACGAGCATGAGCCCCCACGGACGATCGAGCGCGTCGTTGAAGCGGGTGAGCTGATCGGGAAGCAGCCCGACCCCTTCGAGAGAGGAGGCACCCTGGTCCGGTCGCAGGACACGCAGCACGGCGGCTTCGCCGTGCACGGTCGGGATGGTGGCGACACGGAGGTCGATCTTCTCGTTGCCGACCATGACGCTGGTGCGGCCGTCCTGGGGGCGGCGCCGCACCGCGATGTCGAGATCGGCCATGACCTTGACGCGCGACAACAGGCCGGCCTGGAGACTGGCGGGCGGCGTCAGTGCATCGCTGAGCGCGCCGTCGATGCGGAATCGAACGCGCAGACCGCCCGCCGACGGTTCGATGTGGATGTCCGACGCGCGGTCCTGCACCGCTCGGGCGAGCAGCACGTCGACGAAGCGAATGAGTGGCGAGGACGAGGTCGTGGCGACCTCGATCGGTTCGGCCGTGTCCTCCTCGTCCTCGTGCGCCCCGGTGACCTGGAGAAGGGCCTCGGCGACCTTGGAGTCGGCCGAGTTGCCGCGTTCGATCGTCGCGTCGATCTGGGCACCGTCGGCCATGACGGCCTTGACCGGGGCCTGGAGGAGGTGCCGGATGTCGTCGACCGCGACGACGTCGATCGGGTTGGCCATCGCGACGAGGATCTCGCCGTCCTGGGTGGCGTACGGAACGGCGCGGTGACCGCGGGCGACGTTCTGCGGAACTCGACGCACGAGCTCGGCGTCGATCGGTACGTCGTCGAGGTCGACGAACTCGACCCCGAACTGGGCGGCCAGGGCGCGGAGCAGGTCCTGCCCGGTGATGAGGCCCTCGTCGAGGAGAACGTCGCCCAGCATTCGGCCGGTCTCCTTGCCCTTCGCGAGCGCGTCCCCGATCTGCGCGTCGGTGACCAGGCCGAGATCCACGAGGATCTCGCCCAGGCGGCGCTTGGTCGTCGGAGGCGCGGGAGTGGCCATGGTCGTACAGCTTCGGACGCTGTTCGTTTCGGTTGAGATCTGGGGTCATTTCTCCTCGGGCCCGTCCGAAGCTGGCTGCATGACCGCCACCCGATGGAGCTATGCCGCGCTCGACGCGGCCGGTGAGGCCCGTGCGGGCGTCGTCGACGCAGCGTCGGAAGCGGAGGCGGCCAAGATCATCCGGACCCTCGGTCTGCAGCCGGTCAACGTCAAGGCCGCCAAGGTGCCGCTGTTCGAACGGGAGTTCGAGGTCCCCGGGCTGGCGGCGCGGATCAAGCCCGCCGAGGTCGCTGCGGTCATCCGACAGCTGTCGACCATGGTCGGGGCGGGCGTGACGCTGCGCCGTTCGCTCTCGGTGTTGACCGACCAGGAAGAGAACGAGACGCTCAAGGCGGCCTTGGCCGACGTTCGGGATGCGGTCGAGTCCGGGGCGAGTCTCTCCGAGGCCTTCGCCCAACAGCCGGCCGCGTTCGACCCGATCGTGGTCGCGCTCGTCCGGGCCGGCGAGTCGGCCGGCGTGCTCGACACCGTGCTCGATCAGGCCGCAGAGTCGATGGAGCGGCAGGCCGCGCTGCGACGACGGATCCGGTCGACGCTCGCGTACCCCGTCTCGGTCCTGGTCCTGGTGAGCCTCGTGCTCGTCGCCATGTCGATCTTCGTCGTGCCCGTCTTCCGCGGCGTCTACGCCGACCTCGGCCAAGACCTCCCCGTCGCCACCCGCATCGTGCTCGGCATCACCGGCTTCATCGGATCGAACGCCCTGTTGCTCGCCGCCGCGGCCGGCGGAGCGGTCTGGGGTGTGCGCCGCTACCGGCGAACGCCCGAGGGGCGGCGTCGAATCGACGGGATGCTCCTGCGCGTCCCCGCACTCGGCGCACTGCTCCGTCAGGCCGCCCTCGCCCGAACCGCCCGCAGCCTCTCGGTCCTCGTCGGCGCCGGCGTGCCCCTGGTCGATGCGGTCGAGATCACCTCATCGACGGTCGGCAACGAAATCCTGGCCGACGTGATCCGGGAGACCTCCGACGCGATCCAGTCCGGTCAACAGCTCTCTGAACCGCTCGCCAAGTCCGACGAGATCCCGGTGTTGTTCGCCCAGGTCGTCGCGGTCGGCGAGGAGTCCGGCGACCTCGAGCACATGCTCGACGTCGTTGCCGGCGTGTACGACGAGGGCGTCGACTCGGTCTCTGCGACCTTCTCCGCGGTCATCGAGCCCTTGATGATCGGCGGCCTCGGCACGGTGGTCGGCGGGCTCGTGCTCGCGCTCTACCTCCCGATGTTCCGTCTCGTCGACGTCGTGCAGTAGCCGACGGCTCGACGCCCCGATGGGAACGGTGTTCGGAATGGGTCGTGCGAACCACTCATGTGTCTCGCACGCCGTCCGAGCCTGTGCATGTCCAATTCAATCTCCCTTGGAGCGAACATGACCCCCACCAACGAGACCCGTCGCGGGCACCTCATGGGCGACGATCGCGGTTTCACCTTGCTTGAGGTGATGGTGGTCGTGCTCGTGATCGGCATCCTGCTTGCTGTCGGCATCCCCACCTACCTCGGCGCTCGAGGCCGTGCGCAGGACAAGTCGGCCCAGTCGACCCTGCGTGTCGCCCAGACCAGTGCGCTGGTCGTCTTCACCGACAACGGTGACTTCGGCGACGCCGACACGACCGCCCTGGCTGCGGCTGAGCCGTCGTTCACCTGGAACGGCAGCACCACCGCCAGCGCCGACGACCAGGTCGTCAGCATCTCGGCCAACGGCGCCGGCACCGAATGGGGTGCGGCCGCCATGTCCGACTCGGGCACCTGCTTCTACATCCGGGTCAGCTCCACCGGGCCGACCCAGTACGGCTCGTCGAGCTCGGCCGCCTGCACCGGCGCTCAGGCTCTGACGGTGACCGACGCCGGCTGGTAGTCACCCCAGCCAAGATCCCCCACCACCCACGCACGGCCGGCGGCACTGTCCGCCGGCCGTTGCGCGTCCCGGCACGGATTCGTTCCGCCGATGGGGCCGGGCACACGGTGACCTTTGCCACTCATCGGTGGCCGCCGCCGGGTCGAGTCTGCGAGGTGTACCAGATCGCTGTCGGTTGAGCGTCGCGATCGCGAACAGGAAACAGCAGCTATGACCCACACGACCACTCCCGGCACGGAGCATCACCACACCCCCGGTGAGAAGTTCCGTCACTTCCTCCACCTCGAGTCGACCGGCGGCATCTTCTTGATGGTCGCGACGGTGATCGCCCTCATCCTGGCGAACTCGCCGCTGAAGGATGCGGTGTACGACTTCTGGCACGCTCACGCGATCGTGCAGGTCGGTCCCGTCACGATCGACGAGTCGCTGGCCCACTGGGTCAACGACGCGCTGATGGCGATCTTCTTCTTCGTCGCCGGCCTCGAGATCAAGCGAGAGCTGGTCGTCGGTGAGCTGCGTGATCCTCGCCGTGCCGCGCTGCCGGCTGTCGCCGCCCTCGGCGGCATGGTCGTCCCGGCGCTCATCTACACCCTGATCAACGTCGGTGGTGACGGTGCGAACGGTTGGGGCATCCCCCTCGCGACCGACATCGCCTTCGCCATCGCCGTGCTCGCCATGGTCGGCAAGGGTCTGCCGTCGAGCCTCAAGGTGTTCCTGCTGAGCCTCGCGATCGCTGACGACATCGGCGCCGTCATGGTCATCGCGCTGTTCTACAGCTCGTCGATCTCCTTCACCTGGCTCGGGATCGCCGGCGGCCTCGTCGCCATGATCATGATCATGAAGCGCCTCGACATCTGGTTCGTGCCGGCCTACGTGCTCGTCGGTGTCGGCCTCTGGGTCGCCATGTTCGAGTCCGGCGTCCACGCCACCCTCGCCGGCGTGATCCTCGGCCTGATGGCACCGGCCGTCGCCCGTCGCCCGGACCCGACCAAGGTCGACGTCGAGTCCACCACGCCGTTCGGTGTGGTCCGTGAGGTGCTCGTCGACGCCAAGGAGACCGTGCCGGTCACCGATCGTCTGATCCACATCCTCCACCCGTGGACCGCCTTCGTGATCCTTCCGCTGTTCGCCCTCGCCAACGGTGGCGTCGCCATCAGCGGCTCGGGACTCGCCGATGCCGCCACCAGCCCGGTGACGCTCGGCATCGTGTTCGGTCTGGTGCTCGGCAAGGTCGTCGGCATCGTCTTCGCCACCCGGATCGCCGTGTCCGCTGGCCTCGGCAAGCTGCCCGAGGGCATCAGCTGGACGGCCGTCACCGGCGTCGCCTTGCTCGCCGGTATCGGCTTCACCGTGTCGCTCTTCATCACCGGCCTCGCCTTCGACGATCCGGCGATCCAGGACAACGCCAAGATCGGCGTGCTGTCCGCTTCGGTTCTCGCCGCCGGCCTCGGCTCGGTCGTGCTGCGCAAGGCTGCGGCGCAGGTCGACACCGAGACCCCGGTCGAAGCCGTCACCGAGGACGAGCCGGCGCTGGTCTAGTCCATCCGCTCCGGCTGCGTTCGAGCCCCCTGCCACCGCCGGGCAGGGGGCTCCTTCGCGTTCTGACGGGGCTCGGTCAGGCGCGCGGACATTCGGAGATGCCTCCGCTAGACACGTGTCACCACTTCGGCGGAAGGGTTGGGATGAGTGCTCCCCCGCGCTCGCGGAGTCGGCGCTTCGGCGTCCTCCTCATGGTTCTGGCGATGCTCGGCACCCTCGCGCCCCTCGGCGCCTACGAGGGGGCCGACTGGTTCTTTCCCGGCGGGCGATACGACCAGAACTTCCCCGACCCTCATGTGCTCTTCCACGACGGCGTGTACTACGCGTACGCCACCAACACCGGAGGCCCGCTCCTCCCGTCGATGACCTCGACCGACCTCGAGCACTGGTTCGCGCACGAGGCGTGGAACCCGAATCCGTGGAACGACGATCTCTTCTTCAACGACGCCCTCGTCCGGGTGCCCGGCTGGGCCGACACGGCGGGAGGTAGCGAGGTGTGGGCACCGTTCGTCATCGAGATGGGCGGCACCTGGTTGGCGTACTACGCGATCCGCGATGCGCCCGGCCGCTACTGCGTGAGCGTCGCGTCCGGCCCCGGGCCGCTCGGGCCCTTCGAAGACCGGTCCGCCGAACCGCTCACCTGCGGTCACGGCCCGGCTGGCGCGATCGACCCCTGGGTGCATGTCGACGCCAACGGTCGCCCGTGGCTGGTCTGGAAGACCGAGCCCTACAGCGCCGCCGACCACGAGGAGACCGGGCCGATGCCCGCCGCGATCTGGTCGCACCGCCTGACGGTCGATGGCCTCCGGTTCCGCGACCTCGACGGTGATCCCGAGACCGAGCCCGAGCCGAACCTGCTCCTCGCCGCCGGTGCCGCCTGGGAAGCGGGCATCATCGAGAACCCGGCGATCGCCGACGTCGACGGCCAGCTCGTCCTCTTCTACTCCGGCAACCGGTGGGACTCCCACGAGTACGCGACCGGGTGGGCTCGGTGCGCGTCGATCCAGGGTCCGTGCAGCCGCGGCGCCGACGAACCGTTCCTGCGCGCCGAGGGCGACTGGAACGGTCCAGGCGGGGCGTCGGTGTTCGCCAACGCGTGGGAAGAACTGTCCATCGCGTTTCACGCGTGGAATCCGCCCTACGTCTCGTACCCGGACTTTCCGTCCTGTGACGACGACGGCGACGGCCACTGCACCGACGAAGGTCAGCGCTTCCTCCACATCGACGTGTTGTGCTGGCTCCCCGACGACCGCCCGCACGTCGGGGTACCCGACGACGTCCCGTTCTGCGACGTGCGTCCGAACTCGTGGGAGACGGAGCCGATCACCTGGCTCGCCGACGGCGGCTACACGACCGGTGTCAGCCCGGCACACTTCGCGCCCGATCGTCCGGTCCGGCGGTCCGAGGCGGTCACGTTCCTGTGGCGTCTCGCCGGTGAACCCGCCACGTCGGCGCAGACGCCGTTCGTCGATGTCGTTCCCGGTGCCTTCTACGCCGAGGCGGTCGCATGGGCCTTCGAGACCGGCGTGATCAGGGGAACCAGTCCGACGACGTTCTCACCCGACGATGTGCTCACCCGGGGCCAGATGGCGATCGTGCTGCATCGCTCGGCCGACGAGCCGGCCGCGACGGCTCCGTCGACGTTCGTCGATGTCGCTCCAGCGGCGTCGTTCGCCGGAGCGGTCGATTGGCTGGCGGGCACCGGCATCACGACGGGCACGACACCCGCCACCTACGCACCGTTCGATCCGGTCACGCGCGCCCAGCTGGCGGCCTTCCTGTGCCGCTACACAGACATCGAGGTGGCCGACACGGCAGCGGTGGCGGTGGTGGCCGAGGCGGGGTGCTCGGCCTAGCGGCCCTTCCACTCGGGCGGTCGCTTCTCCGCCCACGCCTGCCGCCCTTCGGTGGCGTCGTCGGTGTTGCCGACGAGACGGCGCATCGTCTCACCCATCCGTACCGCGTCGGTCCACGGCAACGCCCGCCCGCGGCGAGCCATCTCGTTGGTGGCGCGAACCGCGAGCGGCGCACCCCGACACAGGCGAGCCGCGAGTGCCTGGGCCTCGTCCATCAACGTGTCGTGCTCGTGCACCCGCCAGGCGAGTCCGATCGAGCGAGCGTGCTCGGCGTCGAACGTCTCGCCGGTGAGCAACATCTCGAGCGCATCGGCCATTGCGACCTTGTCGGGGAGGCGGAGCGCGCCCACGATCGTCGCGACGCCGATCCCGACCTCTGGGTAGGCGAAGGTCGCTCGGTCCGAGGCGAGGACGAAGTCACAGGCGAGGACGGCGGTCAGGCCGTAGCCGATGCAGGGGCCGTTGACGGCGGCGATCGTCGGCTTCCAGATCTCCATGCCCGACTCGAACGTCGTGATCGTCGGCCACTCCCAGAACGATCCGGGCCAGGTGCCGGTCGAGCCGGCGCCGTCACGCAGGTCGGCCCCGGCACAGAACGCCCGGCCCGCGCCGGTGACGATGGCGACCCAAGCGTCTTCGTCCTCCCGGAACGTGGTCCAGCACTCGTCGAGCGCCTCCCGCATGGCACCGTTGACGGCGTTGAGCGCCTCGGGCCGGTTGTAGGTGATCGTGGCGACGTGCCCGTCTCGGGCATACGTCGCCGGGGGAACACTGTCGTCCGTCATGGGAGCAGAGTGTTTCGTACCCTGGGGTCCATGACCACCGTGACCGCAGATCTCACCTCTGGCTTCGCTGTCGAACTCCGGGCCGGCGACCATGTCTGGTACGCCGACGAGCCCGCGTCGTTGGGCGGCACCGACACCGGACCCAACCCCTACGAGTTGTTGCTCTCGGCGGTCGCCGCGTGCACGTCGATCACGATCTCGATGTACTGCCAGCGCAAGGGCTGGGACCTGCATTCGGTTTCGGCTCGCTACGACTACGACCGGGTGCACGCGAGCGACTGCGACGATTGCGAGGACGACGCGGCCGGCAAGATCGAACGGATCCGCAGCGAGATCTACATCGAGGGCGACTTCTCCGACGAGGCCCGGATGAAGCTCGCCGACATCGCGAAGCGGTGTCCGGTGCACAAGACGGTCGATGCGGGCGTGACCTTCACGACGGAGTGCGTGTTCGCCGGCTGACGCGAAACCGAGGAGCAGCGTGTTCGCCGGTTAGGCGGGCGTCGGTACCGGTCGGGCGGTGGCTGGGGCTGACGCCCGGCCTCGCCAGGCCAGGTCGAGGGCGAGGACGAGGAAGGGCACCATCCAGGGCACGACCCGCGACAGGTTGCGCACGTCGAAGAGCACGTCGCGGTCGACGATGATCAGGACGGCGACGTCGAGCAGCAGGACGAGGCTCATGGTCCGGTCGAGGTGTTGGATCCGGCTGACGGTCCAGAGTGATGCGAGCACGAACGCGAGCGCGACGGAGATCTCGACGGTGCCGAGTCCTTGGGTGACCCAGCCCATGAAGGGCAGCCGGAACTGGGCGGCGGACTTGCCGGGATCACCGATCCAGATCTGCAGGACCGCCATCCAGGCCAGGAGTGCGGCCGGCGGGATGACCAGCGCCCAGCGTCTGCGGCCGCCCTCGCACAGGAACGCCGCGGCGGGGATCAGAAGGGTGGTCTCCCGGGTCAGTGCGGCGAGTGCGAAGAGCACGATCGCCGTCCTCGTCGCGTCGGGTCGACGCCAGGCGACGAGTCCTCCGATGGCGAACGCGAGTCCGAGCGCGTCGCCGAGGTGCACGATCATGCTGGTGAGGAAGGCGGGGGACAGGCCGACGGCGGCGCCGGCCAGCCATCCGGCTCCGTGCTTCTCGGCGAGTCGGGCCACGGCGGCCGCCGCGGCACCGATCGCGGCGAGGTTGATCGCCCAGAACGCGTAAACGACCGGCATCCCGTCGGGGAGCGGGGCGGTGAGGGCGGGATAGACGATGCGGCGGGCGCGGTAGGTGACCGAGTCGAGGTGGCCCTCGGCGTTCGCGAGGTCGGGCAGGGTGCGCGACAGCACATAGTTGGCCTGACCGTCATGACCCCAGCCGGGTACGAGGTGGGTGTCGGGCAGGTCGGCCTCGACGAACGATCGCGCGGACGCCTGTTCACCGACCCGGAGATAGCGGGTCAGGTCGAAGCCCGGTCCCAGGTCGATCAGGGTGATCGCCACCGCGATCGCGACCGCGACGGCGGCGGCGCGAGCGGGACCGGGGAGCGAACGCAACACCTGTCTCTCATCGGCAGCGCCGTGGAATGGGGAAGGAAAACCGAAACGGGCGGCCCCGGAGGGCCGCCCATCACCGGTTTCGAGCGGTTGGACTCAGCCCTTCGCGAGCGAGTCGCGGATCTCGGTGAGGAGATCGATCTCGCTCGGTCCGCTGTCCTCTTCGACCGCTTCCTCTTCCGCCTTGGAGGCGTTGTAGGCCTTCAGGAGGAAGAAGACGGCGAGCGCGACGAAGGTGAAACTGATGGCGGCGGTGAGGACCGACCCGTAGTAGTAGGGCGTGTCGCCCAGCGTGAAGGTCAGCGACGTGAAGTCCGGCTCGCCGAAGATCATGGCGATGAACTGCATCAGAATCCCGTCGACGAACGTGTCGATGATCGGCTTGAACGCGGCGGCCATGACGACGGCCACGCCGAGTTCGACGATGTTGCCCTTGTTGATGAAGTCCTTGAATTCCTGAAGCACTGAAGTCTCCCTCTTTCCGAGTGCGGCCGAGATCGTAAGACAGCCGTCTCTGCGGTGCCACCGAGACGGCTTGGCTACAGTCAGGCGTCCAGTGCCGGACGGTCGTCACCGACCGTGTGAACCAGGGGGAACGCCGTGGCCGAGGGCTCGATCGAGATCTATGAGAGTGAGGATCGACGGTTTCCGCCGTCGGCGGAGTTCGTCGCTCAGGCGAACGCCAACGATCGTTCGATGTGGGATGAGGCCGAGGCCGATTACGAGGCCTTCTGGGCTCGTCAGGCCCGAGAGCTCCTGACCTGGTCGAAGGACTTCGACACCGTCCTCGAGTGGGATCTGCCGTTCTCGAAGTGGTTCATCGGCGGGGAGCTCAACCTCTCGTACAACTGCCTCGATCGTCACGTCGAGGCGGGCAAGGGCGACAAGGTCGCGTTCCACTGGGAAGGCGAGCCGGGCGACACGCTCACCATCACCTACGCCGAGTTGCTGACCGAGGTCTCGAAGTTCGCCAACGTCTTGAAAGGTCTCGGCCTCGAGAAGGGCGACCGGGTCGCGATCTACATGCCGATGATCATCGAGCTGCCGATCGCGATGCTGGCCTGCACCCGCATCGGCGTGGCCCATTCGGTGATCTTCGGCGGCTTCTCGCCCGACGCCATCACCGACCGCTGCGAGGACGCCGAGGCGAAACTCGTCATCACCGCCGACGCCGGCTACCGGCGCGGGGAGCCCTCGGCGCTGAAGCCGAACGTCGACGAAGCGTTGGCGAACGGCGCGGCGTCGGTCGAGAACGTCGTGGTCGTCAACCGCTGCGACACCGGGCCCGCCATGGTCGAGGGCCGCGATCACTGGTGGCACGACCTCATGGCCGACGCGTCGGCGGATTGCCCGGCTGAGCCGATGGATTCCGAGCAGCTGCTCTACATCCTCTACACCTCGGGCACGACGGCGAAGCCCAAGGGCATCATGCACACCACCGGCGGCTACCTGACCCAGGTGGCGTTCACCCACAAGTACGTCTTCGACCTCAAGCCCGACACCGACGTCTACTGGTGTGCAGCCGACATCGGTTGGGTCACCGGCCACAGCTACATCGTGTACGGCCCGCTCACCAACGGCGCCACGTCGGTGATGTACGAAGGCACCCCCGACACGCCCCGCCCCGAGGAACGCGAGGGCGACCGGGCCGGATGGAAGAAGGACCGCCTCTGGGACATCATCGAGCGCTACGGCGTCACCCAGCTCTACACCGCGCCCACCGCCATCCGCACCTTCATGAAGTGGGGTCCCGAATGGCCGGCCGGCCGGGATCTGTCGACGCTCCGAGTGCTCGGCACCGTCGGTGAGCCGATCAACCCCGAAGCGTGGATGTGGTACCACGAGCACATCGGGGGCGAGTCGTGCCCGATCGTCGACACGTGGTGGCAGACCGAGACCGGCGGCATCATGA
>CAZEML010000044.1:0-23735 GCA_964513285.1 uncultured Candidatus Nemicrothrix sp. | reverse complement strand
GGACGTCGCGGGAGAGGTTCGGCGTCCCGCCGTGCCAGGTGCGCGCGTCGCGGATGATCGCCGAGCCGGCCGGCAGCGGGCAGACGGTGCTGAAGCGCATCCATTCGGGCTCGTCGGCCAACGTCGGGATCGGTGCTCGCGACCGCTGGGTGCCGGGGATCTGGCGGATCGGTCCGTTCTCGGGCGTGAGATCGACGAGCGGGAAGTTGATGTGGATCACCGGCACCGGCAGGTCTCGGACCGAGACCCCGCCGACCGGGTCGTGCAGTTCGGTCCAGACGTTGTCGGAGTGCAGGCCTTGGTACTCGATCGCGCCCGGCAGGGCGAGATCGCCGCCGCAGCCGTAGACGATGTAGTCGGCCGATCCGAAGATGGCGGTCAGGATCGGCGTGGTCGTGGGGAGATCGATCAGCTCGCACCACTCGGGGCGATGGAACATGTGACGAGACGCCGACGTGCCACCGAACGAATAGCGGTGGGGAAGACCCCCGGCACCGCCACCGACGCTTCCATCGGGGTCGGCTTCGACGAGCTGCCCGATGATGTCGTCGGCGGCCGCCCGCAGCCGATCGAGCTGGTCGGGCGGCAGCGCGTCGGCGATCGCGACGAAGCCGTCGCGATGAAAGATCGTCGCCGCTCGTTCGACGTCGTGGGGTTCGACGACCTCCAGCCCGGGGATGCCGTTGCGCTCGATCAGCTCAGCGCGCAGGGCGACGACGCCGGGGTCGTCGTAGCGCCGTGTCCAGCCCGCACAGCGGGGGTCACCGCTCACCAGGTTGCGATGTTCCGGGGTCGTCTCGATGTCGACATCGCCCACGCCGGTCGCGAGCCCATCGGGGTTGTCGTTGCTCGCCGACTCGTGGCCGGCCCGGTTGTGGAACCCGTTGGGCGGGACCGAGGCGTTCCATCCGATGCTCATGCGCACTCCCGAGTCGTGTCGCCTCAGGCTTGCAGAGCACCGATGATCCGGTCCACCGTCCGTTCGATGTCGAGGTCCTTGACCTTCTCGGGGTAGAGGAGGGTCCGAACCATGAAGGGCCCCTCGAGAAAGTCGAACGCGTCGGTGTAGTCGAGGTCGGCAGGGAGTTCGCCGCGGCGTTGCGCTCGCTCGAAGATCGTCTGCATCAGGCCGATCCGTTCCTCGATCGATCGGCGGTGCAGGGCATCGAGCTCGGGGTCGCGGGTCGCGGCGGCCATGAGATCGAGGGCGACCGCACGCATGTCGAGGTTGTCGAACATCGGCATCAGCTCGGCGAAGAACTCGATGAGGTCTTGGCGAAGGGTGCCGGTGTCGGGCAGTTCGGGGAACGCGGTCGCGCCGTCGAGGGCGCAGACCAGCATCGCGTTCTTGGTCTCGAAGTGCCGGTAGAGGGTGGTCTTGGCGACGCCGGACCGCCGGGAGACCTCGTCGATGGTGACGGCATTCACGCCGTCTTCGAACACGATCTCCGCGGCTGCCCGTAGCATTTTCTCGCGGGCTTCTTCACTGCGGGGTCGGGCCATGGTCCTACTCGGGGGAGAATTCTGCTCCGGAAGCGTAGCGAAACTCGTTCCGGTCTGTTAAAACGCTACGGCGGCGTAGCGGAAGTCGTGCTGTCCTCCGTCACATCGCCTTCAGAAATCGTCCTTTCCCCCGAAGGAGTCCCCATGTCCACCGCGTTGTACCGGCTCGGCCGGTTCGCCGCCCGACGACCCTGGACCGTGCTCGGTGCCTGGTTGTTGCTGGCCGTCATCGTCATCGCCTCCAACGCCAGCGCCGGCAAGGAGTTCGAGGACACGTTCACCGTGCCCGGCACCGACAGCGACGACGCGCTCGTCCTGCTCGAAGAGGCCCAGTCCGAACAGGGCGGCGTCAGTGCGCAGCTCGTCGTCGCCTCGGCCACCGCGGGTGAGTCGATCGTCGACGACGCCGCCGGCGTCGACGAGATCCGCGCCGAGTTCGCCGCCCTCGACGAGGTCGTCGCCGTCACCGATGCCCAGCTGTCCGCGGACGGTAGCGTCGCCCTCGTCCGGGTCCTGTACCCGCCGAGCGATCAGCTCTCCCCGGCCACGCTCGAAGCGTTCGAAGAGCTTCGAGCCGAACTCGATGAGGCCGACGGCTTCCGGGTCGAGGCCAACGGTGAGCTGTACTTCACCTTCTCCGAAGCCGAGACCGGCACCGGAGAGATGATCGGCATCGTCGCCGCCATCGTCATCCTGCTGGTCGCGTTTGGTTCCGTCATCGCCATGGGTCTGCCCATCGGGACGGCGCTGTTCGGCCTCGCCCTTGGCGTGAGCGCGATGGGGCTCGTCAACTACCTCATCGACATCCCGTCGTGGGCGCCGCAGATGGCGGCGATGGTCGGCATCGGCGTCGGCATCGACTACGCCCTGTTCCTGGTCACCCGCCATCGCGAGTACCTGTCGCAGGGCATGACGGTCGTCGAGTCGGCCGGCCGTGCGGTCGCCACCGCGGGCCAGGCCGTGATCTTCGCGGGCGGCACCGTCGTGATCGCCATCCTCGGCCTCGCCGTGGCCGGCGTTCCGTTCGTGACCGCGGCCGGCGTCGCCACTTCGGTCGTCGTGTTGATCATGGTGGTCGCCGCGATCACGCTGCTGCCGGCCTTCCTCGGCCTGTCGGGCCACAAGATCAATGGCCTTCGCAAGAACCGCCGCACCGAGATCAGCTCGGGTGTCAGCGAGCGGTGGGAAGCCTGGGGCGCCCACGTCTCCCGCAACGCCTGGCGCTACGCGATCGGCGTGACGGTCCTGCTGCTCGGCCTGACCGCTCCGGTGCTCGCGCTCGAGCTCGGCTTCCCCGACGAGGGCAACTTCTCCGAGAGCCGCACCGAACGACAGGCCTATGACCTGTTGGCCGACTCGTTCGGCCCCGGCTTCTCCGGCCCGCTCCTGATCGCGGTCGACACCGCCGGCGATGCCGGGCTCGTCGACGAGATCGCGGCGGCCGTCGCGGCCGACCCCAACATCGCCTCGGTTCAGGCTTCACCCCTGGTCGAGGGCTCCGACGTCACGTCCGTCCTCGCCTTCACCGAGACCTCGCCTCAGGAGGCCGAGACCTTCGACACCGTGCAGCGGCTTCGCAACGACGTCTTCCCCGGCATCCTCGAAGGCACCGATGGTGCCGCTCACGTCGGTGGTCAGACCGCGAGCTTCGGCGACGTCGGCAACCAGGTCTCGTCACGACTGCCGCTGTTCCTCGCCGCCGTGATCGGTCTGTCCTTCTTCCTGCTGACCGGCGTGTTCCGTTCGCCGGTCGTCGCCCTGAAGGCCGCGATCCTCAACCTGCTGTCGATCGGTGCCGCCTACGGCGTGCTCGTCATGGTCTTCCAGTGGGGCTGGGGCAACGAGCTCATCGGTGTCGCCGAGCCGATCCCGATCGTCGCGATGATGCCGATGTTCATGTTCGCCATCCTCTTCGGCTTGTCCATGGACTACGAGGTCTTCCTCCTCAGCCGTGTGCGCGAGGAGTACATCATCAGCGGCGACAACGATCAGTCCGTGATCCACGGCATCGCCTCCACCGCCCGGGTCATCACCTCGGCGGCACTGATCATGATCTCGGTGTTCGGCGGCTTCGTCCTCGGCTCGGATCCGTTCGTGAAGATGATGGGCCTCGGTCTGGCGACGGCGATCTTCGTCGATGCCACCATCGTCCGGATCATCCTCGTCCCGGCGACCATGAAGCTGATGGGCGACACCAACTGGTGGATCCCGAACTGGCTCGATCGACTGATCCCCCAGATCGACATCGAAGGCGATTCGGCGTTGCCGCCCGCCGAGTACGAGGTCGACCCGGGCGAAGGCGAAGCACCGACGCCGCGAGAGCCCGCCCTCGTCTGACCGAGCGACCTGCAACGGCGGGCCTCACTGCCCGTCGTTGTAGGCGCCGTCGACGGCGCCGATCGCCGAGTCATCCTCGGTGAACCCGAGGGTCAGGCCGAACCCCTCGCTCCTGGCGTTGCACTTCGGCACGCCACCGCTGACCTCGAAGCAGTACTCGAACCAGAACGGCGCAAAGTCGATCAACGGCTCGAGCTGGCCGGCATCGGCCCGAGGGTCGGCGGCGGTGAGCGCCAGCAGCTGGTCGAGGTCGGCGGCGTTGAGCGCGTCGACGAACGCACGCGTCAGCAGCTCGCGGTGCTCGACCGCGTTCGGCTCCGGCACCGTGGTCGGCGCCGTCGTGGGGTAGGGCTGCGGGACGGGCGCGGGAGCGGCTGTCGTCGTGGTCGTTTCGGCTGGCGCCGGCGTGCTGGTGCTCGGCTGGCCGCCATCGGCTGCGTCGGGGCCGGTGTCCTCGGTCGCTCCCTCGATCGGTGCGACTTCGGTGATGGTGAGGGTGGACGAGTCGCTGGGTCCGGCGACCATCAGGCCGGCGGCGAAGGCAGCGGCGGCGAAGACCGCGGTGCCGAGAAGTTGAGTGGATCGGCGCATGGGGAACCTCTGGTTTTGGGCGCCCGGGTGACGCCGTTCGCCGGTCCAGAGCACGCTGCGCGGGTCAGTGGACGGTTTTGCCCCGATCGGCCTGATGACCAAGGTCACCGGTTCCTGAGTCCCGGGTCTCATACGGGCGTAACCACGCCCGAACCTTGTTCGCATGGAAGACGTAAGTACGCTCTGGGTCCTGCTCGCTGCAGCCCTGGTCTTGTTGATGCAGGCCGGGTTCCTCTTCTTGGAAGCCGGTCTGACCCGCGCCAAGAACTACATCAATGTGTCGGTGAAGAACATCCTCGACTTCGGTCTGGCCGTCACCCTCTTCTGGGTCGTCGGCTACGGCCTGATGTTCGGCGATTCGGTCAACGGCTGGTTCGGTTGGTCCGACTTCGCCCAGGACATCTCGTCGCTCGATCCGGGGACCGCCGCCTTCTGGTTGTTCCAGTCGATGTTCGCCGGCACGACCGTGACGATCATCTCGGGTGCGGTCGCGGAACGGATGGAGTTCCGCTCCTACATCTCGATCGTCTTCATCATGGCGATCATCTACCCGACCTACGGCCACTGGGTCTGGAGCGGCGACGGCTGGTTGGCGGAGCGAGGCTTCGTCGACTTCGCCGGCTCGACCGTCGTCCACTCGATGGGCGGCTGGGCGGCTCTCGCCTGCATCATCGTGGTCGGACCCCGCCTCGGCCGGTTCCGCGAGGACGGCACCCCGGTCGAGATCAGTCCGTCGAACATCCCGATGGCGATCTTCGGCACCATGATCCTCTGGTTCGGCTGGATCGGCTTCAACGGCGGCTCGGTGCTCGCCTTCGACGAGACCGTCCCTGGCGTCGTCGTCAACACCGTCATCGGTGGTGTCGCCGGTCTCTTCCTCGCCTTCGTCGCCGGCTGGTTCCGCGACGGCTACCCCCACGCGCTCGGCCCGCTCAACGGTGCGCTCGGTGGCCTCGTCGCCGTGACCGCTGGCGCCCACGCGTTCTCCACGCCGGTCGCCCTCCTCGTCGGCGCTGTCGGTGGTGCAGTGGTGCTCGCCTGTGAGGAGCTGCTGCTGAAGCGCCGGCTCGACGATGCGGTCGGCGCGATCCCCGTGCACCTCGGCGCCGGCATCTGGGGCACGCTCGCCGTCGGGTTCTTCGGCAAGTCCGAGGTGCTCGGTTTCGAGAGCCGCGCGGCCCAGATCGTCGACCAGGTCGTCGGCATCACCGTCGCCGGCGTCTTCGGCTTCGGTGTCGTCTACCTCATCCTCAAGACGCTCGACGGCATCAGCCCGATGCGGGTGAGCGAGGAGCACGAGACCGTCGGTCTCAACGTCGCGGAGCACCACGCCACCACCGAGCTGCTCGACTTGCTGTACTCGATGGAGGAGCAGACCCGCACCGGCAAGATCGGTGAGCCGATCAAGGCCGAGCCCTTCACCGAAGTCGGCCAGATCGCCGATCTCTACAACCGGCTGACCGACCAAATGCGGCAGACCGCAGCGGTTGCGTCTGGTATCGCCCTCGGCGACCTCACCACCGACGTCGAGGTGCGAAGCGACGGCGACGTCTTCGGCCACGCCTTCCGCGACATGGTCTCCGAGCTCAACCAGGTCGTGACCGCGATCGTCGCGGCCGGGGAAGATCTCGGCCTGTCCGCAGAGGAACTGGCGTCGCTCGCCGGCGAACTCCACGACGGTGTGGGTACCCAGCGGGTCTCGATGAGTTCCGGACTCGAGCGCGCCGGGCAGCTCAGCGCTCGCATGGAAGGTCTCGCCGCCGACGTCCGCAACCTCACCGGTGAACTCGACCAGGGTTTCGACGAGCTCGGCACCAACCTTCGGGCTGCCACCGACGCGGCGGGTGCGGCCTTGCAGACGAGTGATCGCACGGCGATCGAAGTGCGTGACGGCTCGGGGCGTCTCACGACGGCGATGGAAGCCGTCGCCGCTGGCAGTCAGCGGGTCGACGCCGTCGTGTCGATCATCGAAGAGGTCGCCGACCGGACGAAGCTCCTCGCCCTCAACGCGACGATGGAGGCATCTCGTGCGGGTGAGGCCGGACGTGGGTTCGCGGTCGTCGCCGAGAACGTCCGTGGCCTCGCGGTGGAGTCGATCGAGGCGCTCGCCGAGATCCGGGAGACCATCGCCGCGATGCAGCGCGACACCACCAACGCCAGTACTGAGGCCACCGAGCTCATGACGAGCCTCGTCAGCATGTGCGAGGAGACCCAGACCAGCATCTCGGCCGCGGCGGAAGCCACCGATCGAGAGGTGGCCCGCGTGGGCGACTTCGCCTCGCAGCTACGACACGTGGCGGGGAGTGTCGACCACGACGCCGCTGTGTTGCGGTCCGACACCGAGGCGCTCGAGTCCGAAGTCGGGTCGATCTCGGGGGTCGCAGAGGGGAACGAGGGCATCGTCTCCCGGCTGGGTGACCTGTCCGGGCGGCTCCGTTCGGCGGCAGAGGACCTCGGGCGCAACACCGCTCGATTCCGCACCTCGCCCGTCTAGGCGCACGATCTCGACGCCCATCCCGGCGACCGGTACCGTCGCCGGGATGCGGATCACCCGGCTCGCCGGCGCCCTCGGTGCCCAGCTCGACGATGTCGACCCTCGCGACCCCGACGCCTTCGCGGGCATCAAGGACGCCCTTCTCGAACACGAGGTGATCTTCTTCCGAGGCGTGAACCTCAGCGAGGACGAGCAGTTCGAGCTCGGTCGACGCTTCGGCACCCCGTCGATCTTTCCGGTGCAACGCCTCCTCGGCGCGACCGAACCACAGATGACGGTGATCCGGGACGGGCCCGACAGCCCCAACGCCGCCGACGGTTGGCACACCGACGCGACCTGGCTCGCCGATCCGCCCGCGTTCGCCCTCTTACACATGGAGACGCCGTGCGAGGTCGGCGGCGACACGATGTGGTGTTCCGCGACGGCGGCCTATGACCAGCTCGCGGCGCCGATGCAGGAGCTCGTCTGTTCCTTGCGGGTGATCCACAACAACGAGAGCTTCATCCGAGGCGTGCAGGCGAAGGTCGGCGACAAGGCTGCTGACCTCATCGCCGGGCTGCGTCGTGACTATCCGCCGGTCGAGCATCCGCTGGTGCGCACCCATCCCGAGACCGGCCGACGTTCGCTCATGTATGCGTGGCGATTCCTGGATCGTGTCGTCGGCTTCTCCGAGCACGAGTCGCAGGCGTTGTTGACCTTCCTCGGTGAGTGGGTGAAGGAACCTCGATTCCACGTGCGTTGGCGCTGGGAGCAGGGCGATCTCGCCATCTGGGACGAGCGTTCCACATTGCATCGAGCGTCGGCGGATCACTGGCCGCAGCCACGCGAGATCCGTCGGCTCGAGATCGACGGCGACCGCCCGTACTTCGACCCCGACGCCGTGCCGATGTTCGAGCCGAAGTTCCAGCCCTTCACCTACTGACCGGTCCCCGGAACTCTCAGCCGGCTCGGGCCCGCTTCGCGAGAATCCAGGTCGTGGACGGACTTCCGGATCTCGTGCGGCAGCGCGCCCAGGCGGCGGGTGCGGCCGGGGAGCGTTGGCTGGCCGACCTGCCGGCGGTCGTCGCTGAACTCGCCGAACGGTGGGGGCTGACGATCGGGCAGCCGTTCTCGGGTGGGACGGCGGCGTGTGTCCTCGCCGTCACCGGACCCGACGACCGGGAGGCCGTGCTCAAAGTCGGGCTCCCCGAGGCCGTGGTCGGCGTCTCGGAGTTCGAGATCGCCCACGCCGCGCACGCGCACGCCGCCGGTCAGGGATGTGCGGCCCTGCTCGCGGCCGACCGTGGCCGTCGTGCGCTGTTGCTCGAACGACTCGGACCCAACCTGCACGAGGCGGGGCTCGCCCTCCCGGAGGTCCTGGCGACGATCGCTGACACGTTGATCGAGTTCTGGCGTCCGCTCCCCGCCGAACACCCGTTCCCCTCCGGGGCCGACAAGGCCCGGTGGCTCGCCGACATGATCGAGGATCAATGGCAGCGGGCGGACCAACCCTGCCCGCGGGCGATCATCGATCGTGCCGTCGAGTATTGCGATCGCCGGATCGTCGAGTTCGACCCGTCCGATGTGGTCTTGGTCCACGGCGATGCCCACGGCTGGAACACCCTGCGATCTGTCGACGGCCACAAGTTCGTCGATCCCGAGGGGATCGCGTCGAGTCGCGCCCATGACCTCGCCGTACCGATGCGGGAGTACCACGAGCCGCTGTTGGCCGGCGACACCCCGACGTTGCTTCGTCAGCGTGCGGACGAACTCGCCCAGCGCTGCGGCGTCGATGCCGACGAGGTGTGGGAGTGGGGATTCATCGAACGGGTGTCGACGGGCCTGCTCAACCTGCGTGACTTCGACGACGACAGCGGGAGCGGCTTCCTCGAGGTCGCGCGCCGCTGTCTCTGAGGCGGTCGGTCAGACGGACTTCGCGGCCTTCGCTCGCTCGTCGCGGACGGTGCGGAACCGACGATGGATGTCTTCGTCCCACGAGGACCACGGCACTGCCGTCGGCCGATCGCTGATGCGGTTGATCGCCTCGCGCACGACCCGGCCCGAGAGCGTGTCGATCGGCAACACCATGAGCAGGATCAGGTTCAACGCCTGAAGGTGCTCGGCGGTTGCGAGCGACGGCGTCGCACGCAGGTAGTTGTGTCCGACCTTCTTGAGTTCGGCGGCGACTTCGGGCAACGAGAGGTAGTCGTTGAGGGTGAGACCGGTCTCCGCGTCGGACAGCGCGTACTCGAAGTGGGCGAGGTGGACGAGACAGCGGGCGGCGGAGTCGGCGGGAGCTTCGGCGTTGAGCCATCGCACGAACTCGAACATCGCGTCGTGGCTTCCGCCGCCCCGCGCCGACATCGCTCGCATCATCTGATGGCAGGCGTCGAACCGGAACGGCTCCCTCGCGTGCACGTGAACGAAGCGGTCCTCGATGTCGGCGAAGGCCAGTCGCAACCCGCGGCCGGTGATCATGAGGCCGGCCCACGGTTCGGCGAGCGCCGGGTCCAGCCGGATCGCCTCGACGAGGGTGCCCTCGGCCCGGCACATGCCCTCGGTGAACCGTTCGGCCGCGATCGGGTCGGTGCCGGCCGATCCGTGGTTCTTCCATGCGGCGGTGATCTGGGCCTGGCCGAGGTGGGCGACCGCGAGTCCGGTGCCGGACTCCGCGGCCCACGCTTCGAAGCGGCTGAGCGGGATGGCGATCTCGTCGTCGTGGAGCACATTGCTGAGCACCCAGGACTCGCGAGCGGGACGAAAGAGCCGTTCGACCGACACCCAATCCCCGTCGAGGAGGTTGGTCACGGCGGTCTGGAGTTCCAGATCCCCGAAGGTCGGGTCGTAGCCCTTGGTGGCGGTTCGGGTCCAACGCATGGCCATCCATCGGTCACTGAACACGATTCACAAGGAGTTTCTGAACCGGATCCAGCTTCGGGGCGCTCGGGTTCTTACCGAACCCACAGGAAGGGATGGGTACGGTCGCACCATGACCGGAGCCCTTCCTGATCGACGATCCTTCCTGATCGGTGCGACCGCCGCGGTCGCCGCCGCGTGCAGCGGAGGCGGCGACGACGAATCGTCGGCGACCCCTGCCTCGACGACCACCGCGCCGCCCGAGACGACGACTTCGACCCCCGCCTCGACGACGACTGCACCGGCCGAGTCGAGCACTGCGGATGACCCGGCGGATGCCGGACTCGAGCCCCTGACGGTCGCGGCCTTCACCGCACTGCCGATCTGTGCGGTCCCGCCGTCGAGCACCGCAGGACCGTTCCCGACGATCGAGCAGCTCGATCGCCGCGACGTGACCGAGGACTACCCCGGCCACCCGCTCCGTTTGGGAATCCGGGTCGTCGACGCCGGTTGCAACCCGGTTCCGGGGGCCGAGGTCGAGATCTGGCACACGGACGCGACCGGCGACTACTCGTCCTACGCCGACGGTGGCAGCGGCAAGGACGAGGGTGAGGGCACGACGTTCTGTCGCGGGTTCCAGCGAGCGAACGCCGACGGCATCCTCGAGTTCCAGACGATCTACCCCGGGTGGTACGAAGGCCGGGCCGTGCACATCCACGTGCGAGCCCGGATCAATGGCGGCGAGGTCCTGACGACACAGCTGTACTTCGACGAGGCCTACACCGAGGCTGTCTACGTCGAGGCGCCGTACGCCGAGTTCGGCTCGCCCGACACGACCTGGGCCTCCGACTTCATCGCGGCGGACCCTGCCTCGGATGGGTCGGGCATCACTCTGGCCGCAGCCGAGACGAGCAAGGGGTCCGGCACGCTGGGTCTCATCAACCTCGGGCTGCCGGTCTAGGCGAACCCTTTGGCGTAGTCGACGGTGTATCAACCCTCGGGCGTGAGGCGGAACAGCTTGGACTCGCCCTCGCCGGCGGTGGCGGCGAGGTACGCGTCGCCCAACTCGGGGCCCAAGTAGCGGTACGCCATCTGTTTGCTGTCGTCCTCGGTCGGATCCTCGACGGTGGCGACGGTGCCTTCGACGGTGACGTATCGATACGGCGGGGTCTCGGTCTGGGCGCAGAGCGAGAAGCGACCAGAGGTGCTGAGCGCCCGCCCCTTGATCGAGTTCGGGCCGGTCAGGACCCAGATGTCGCCGCCGGGCTCGTACCCGTACCAGATGGGTACGGCGAGGGGGACGTCGCCGTGGTTGACACCGAGCACGCCGACGTGGAGATCCGCGAGGAACTCCTCACGTTCGGCTTTGGTCATCGAGAGAGACATGGCGCCAGTCTGGCGCGTCGGTGACCGGCAGGCTCAGAGCCGCTTGGCTGCCTTGGCGCGTTCGTCGCGGACCATGGCGAATCGCCCGTTGATGTCGTCCCCGTAGTGACGCCACGGGATCGAGCTGGGACGGTCCTCGAGGCGGGCGATCGTCTCGCGCACCGTGCGGCCCGACAGGGCGTCGGTCGGTTCGATCATCAGCAAGAACAGGTTGAGGGCGGGCACGTACTCGGTGCCCGCACCCGCCGTGGTCGCTTCGAGCATCGGCCGGGCAGCGGCGAGGAGTTCCTCGACGACCTCGCGGCGCTGGAGGTATTCGGTCAGCGGCACGCCTTCGTAGCCGGACACCGCGTACTCGAGATGGGCCATGGGCACGATCCCGGCGCAGGGCGAATCCGAGGGTGCTTCGTGATGGATCCACTCGGCGAACTCGAACATCTCCTGGTGGCTGCCCAGCCACTTGGTGCACAGGCTCTGGAGCATGTGATGGCAGGCGTCGGGCCGGAACGGCTCCCGAGCGTGGACCTGAACGAATCGGCCCTCGAGTTCCTTCTTCGGGAGTTCGAGTCCGCGCGCGGTCCCCATCATCCCGACCCACGGTTCGGCCAGGCGCGGGTCCATGTCGGCGGCTTCGTGCAGCGTCGCCTCGGCCTGCTCGAGCCCGCTGAGGAACCCTTGCCGGGCTTCGTCGGTGACCTCGCTCGCGTAGCCGGGCCCGCGGACGACCCACGCGGCTGCGAGCTGCGCCTGACCGAGATGGGCCATGGCGATGGCACTCCCCGATGCCTCAGCCCACTCGGTGAACCGCCGCATCGGAACCTGGGTCAGATCGTCGTGGAGCGCCTGGCTGACGATCCATGCGTCGGGCCGCGTGTCCAGGAGCTCCTGCATCGGCGACCAGTCGCCATCGTTCAACCGCTCGATCGCCTCGAGGATGTCGGGATCCCCCATGGCCGGGTCGAACCCGGTGGTCTTCCGCCTTTTCAGCAATCGCATGTTGTGCAGATCGGCGGATGAACCCGATTCACAAGGACGAGTCGTCGATTCGTCAGCGTCGAGCGGCCGCCGCGTCAGCGGTTGACCGTGGGCCACCCGTTCCCGGCCCGGATACTGTCGCACCACACGGGGAACTCCTCCGCCGGCATGGGCGGCGAGTAGAGGAATCCCTGCACCGTCTCGATGCCGAGGTCCGCGAGCCGTTCCGCCTGTTCGATCGTTTCGACTCCCTCGGCGATGACCGTCAGGTCGAGGCGGCGGCCGAGATCGTTGATCGTTCGCACGACCGCTCGGGCCGACTCGCTCGAGGTGAGTTGTCGGACGAACCCGGCGTCGATCTTGATGCCATCGAGCGGAAGGTCGGTGATGACGGACAACGACGATTGACCCACCCCGAAGTCATCGAGGAAGACCCGTGCGCCGGCTTCGCGTGCCTCCGACAAGAGGAGCTGGGCCTGGTCGAGGTCCGCGACAGCGGCGCGTTCGGTGATCTCGAGCGTGAGGTTGGCGAGGACGTCCCGGCGATCGCTGAAGTGCTCGAACACCTGCCCCAGCTGCTGCGGCGGCATGTTCACCGTGATCCAGGGGGCGGCCGGGTCGTGACGCTGGGTCTCCTGGAAGGCGGCGACCGCCTCGATGACGCCGATCGAGATGTCGGCTTCGAGCCCGAGCTCGGCCGCGAGGTCCATGTAGGCGCCCGCGCTGCGGATGCCGGATGCGTGCCGCCAGCGACTCAGGGCCTCGGCCCCGACAGCCAGTCCCGTCTGGAGATCGACGATTGGTTGCAGGAACGCGGTCATCGCTCCTCCGCGGATCGCGGCGCGCAGCTCGTCGGCCATCACCGACCGTCGATCGAGTTCCAGCCGCATCGCCGCGTCGAAGACCGTCGACCGGCCCCGCCCATCGGTCTTGGATCGAAGCAGGGCGGTGTCGGCGAAGCGCAGGAGATCGCTGGCAGACGTGTGACCGTCGGAGACGGCGATACCGACGCTCGCGCCGATCGTCAGTGGACGGTCCGAAACCACGACGGGTCGATCGAGGGCGGTGAGCACGCGGCCGGCGCTCTCTGCGGCGGTGCGTCGTGCGCCGAGGTGGACGATGGCGACGAGCTCATCGCCACCCATGCGGGCGAGCACCTCATCGTCATCGAGCGTCCCCAACAGTCGATCGGCGACCGCCTGGAGCAGCGAGTCGCCGACGGTGTGCCCGAGGGAGTCGTTGACGAACTTGAAACGGTCGAGGTCCAGGAACATCACGCCGACGGTCCCAGGTGCCGACTCGGTCCTGAGGGCGTGTTCGAGTGCCTCCACGAACGCCGGTCGGTTCGCGAGGCCGGTGAGGCTGTCGTGGGTCGCTTCGAACTCCAGCCGATTGTTGAGCGCCTCCAGGTCAGATGCGGTGTCGCGAAGGGCGGAGCTCTCCGCCTCGAGGCTCTCCGCCAGTCGGCCGTTCTTGATGCCGAGGGACGCGGCTTCAACGTCGTCGGCCCGGCGGATGGCCCCGAGCACAGCGCTGAACCCGGCGGCGTACAACACGAGGCCGCAGGTGACGAGTCGGACGGCCCCGTCGGTGTTCACGATGAACCCGATCAGGGTGGCGGTCGTGAAGGGCAGAAGGAACGCGAGGAACAGCGACCGGATCGAACCGGCGAACATGGCGTTGCTCGCCAGCACCCCGAGCGTCATGGCCCCGACGAACATCTGCCATTCGGTCGCGTCGGGCATGGCGATGATCGGGAGGAGGGCCCATGACGTGCCGCCGGCGATCTGGGCGACGATCGTTCGCCGCTGCCAGCGATCCGAGAGATCGCCGTGGAAGAAGACCGGCCAATAGGTGCCGAGCTGCACCATGGTGATCGCCCACCAGATGAGCAGCGCTCGGTTGTCAGCCGACGGGATCAAGATGGCGGCGTAGAAGCTCGCCGTCGGGACCGTGGCGGGGACCGTGAACTGCGACGCACGCACGTAGCGACCCCGGAGCGCGTGCATCAGTTCCGGGTATTCCTGGGCCGACTCGGTGCGCGCGTTGGGGCGGCGCAGGTTGGACCAGAACATCCCTACAGCATCGGCTGGTCTTCCCCCGGTGTAAATTCCGGCCACCCAGCGCATCAGACACGTGTCGCGGGTGGGTGGGAAGACCCGTCGGGATCGAGCCGGTGACCCGGAGCCGTCACCGACGGAGAGTGAGTGGCGGAGGGAGGGGGATTCGAACCCCCGGGACCCGTGAAGGCCCGCTGGTTTTCAAGACCAGTGCAATCGTCCGCTCTGCCATCCCTCCGGAGACGAGGCTAGAGCGTGACCGCCCCGCTCACTCGGCGGTGGCGACCTCGATGCGGTCCTGGTGCCAGTCCTTGGCGGCGCCGAGCGCGACGTCGGCCCGGTCGATCAGGGCACCGACGTCGAAGGCGTGCGCCGGGTAGCAGGCAACGCCGGCCCACATGGTGACGTTGGGGTGCTCCTGGGCGAGGCAGCGCCGGACGCGTTCCATCGTCCAGATCGCCCCGTTCTCGGGCGTGTCTTCGAGCACGATGCCGAAGCGGCCGTCGGTGAGACGGGTCGCGGTGTCGGACTCGCGAAGCGTTTCGCGCAACGCGTCGGCGACATCGATCGCGTCGGCGGGCGGGCGGTCGTCGCCTTCGCGACCGTCGACGACCTCGATGAGGGCGACGGCGACCGGGCGGAGGTGACGACGGGCCGCGGCGATGCGGCTGTCGAGGGCGACGAGGAAGTACTCGTGGTTGAACAGGCCGGTGACCGGGTCGGTCAGACCACCCTCACCACCGCCGACACCGGATTCGGTGATGACGATCGGGGCGGAGCTGTCGCCGGCCCGCTTCTCGGCGGCGGAGAGCTGTTCGGTGAGGCTGCGCACGGCTTCTTCGGCCGCCATCCGGCTCTGGACCTGCGCGGCCACGGCGCTCTCGAGCTGACGGATCTGCTCGTTCATCGAGGTGACCCGATGCTCGAGGGCGTCGACTTCGGCCCGACCCTTCTGGGCGAGCACGGCGCTGGCGCCGGCTGCGAGGGTGCCGAACGCGGCGAGCTTGCGGCGGCCGGTCACGGCGGCGAGCAGGCTGGCGGCAGCGCCAGCGACGCCGAATCCGGCGGTGAGGTCGAAGCGGGGTTCACTCATCTGCACTCCATCGGCGGCCACGGCTCGAAATTCAAGCCGAGGGATTGACGATCCTCGCCCTTTTCTCCTCGAAGAGGAGCGCATTGGGCGTGGAGAGAATCGTAGGCAGGCGATGGCGGTAGGTCGTGCGATCGATCGACGAGACACCGAGCGTGGCGAGGTGGTCGGTCCGCCATTGAACGTCGATCAGTCGTTCGCGGCCGTCGTCGAGGCCGTGGACCAGCGCGACGACCGCGGCCTTCGAGGCGTCGGTGACCCGATGGAACTTCGACTCCGCGGCGAAGAGTCCGCCGATTCCGAGCCCGTAGAGCCCGCCGACCAACTCGCCGTCGAGCCAGGTCTCGATGCTGTGCGCCCAACCGAGATCGTGGAGTCGGCGGTAGGCGTGCCGGATTCGTTGGTCGATCCATCCGTGGGGTCGGGCCGGATCCGCGCATCCGGCAACGACCGCGTCGAAGGCGGTGTCGACCCGGAACTCGAAGCGACGCATCGATCGTCGCAGCGAACGGCTCACGTGCAGGTCGTCGAGCTCCAGAACCCCGCGCGGGTCGGGCGACCACCAGGCCAGTTCGCCCTCGGCCTCGATCGGCATCGGGAACATGCCGCTGCGGTACGCGGCGAGGATCGTTCCCGGTTCGTCGTCGGCGCCGATGCCGACCAGTCCGTGCTCATCGGTGTCGGCGTCGAGCGGGAAGCGCCAAGGACTCGCCGGGGGCTCGATGGGCATACCGCAGCCTAGGTTCGCGTAGGTTCCCGGCATGGCTCCCCGGCTCCCGTTGGAGATCTCCGCTGCGCTCGCCGATCGCGCTGCGGCGTTGCGCACCCGTTCGGTAGGACGCGTGCTCGACCTCGACGAGGTGTCACTCGACGACGCTGACGGCAGCTACGACACCATCTACTCGTTCGTGAAGGCGCCCTACGAAGCGGATCTCGATCGCTTCTGCACCCGGCTCCGTGAGCATCTCGCCGACGACGGCACCCTGTACCTGCTCGAGCCGACCGTTCGGACCGGGCCGCTCGGCCGGGCGTTGACGTTCGGCGGCCGCCTGGCCCGTCCGATGACGGGGCTGCACCTCGATCGCGACATCGCGCAGGCGGTACGGCGGTCGGGTCTGTTCGTCACCGACCTGCACCGATTCGAGATCGCCTCGGTGTCGGCGCCGCTCCGACCGTTCGTGGAGGCGTGGGCTCGGTTCCCGACGCCGGCCCCGGCGGCGGACGAGGTCAGCTGACTTCGATCGAGATCGAGTTGATCGTGACGGTGCGCGAGGGTGCGCCGCCGAGCTGCCCGCCTGGCTCGTGGAGGCCGATGATCTGCTGCAGCACGTCGAGGCCGGCCTCGTCGGTCGTGCCGAACACGACATAGATGCCCTGACCGTCGAGCAACGCGGCGTTGGGGCCCGTCGTGAAGAAGTACTGGGCGCCGCCCGAATCGGTGCCGCGCGATCGCGCCATCACCAACTGGCCGGGCACGTAGCGGTAGGGCCCGAAGAGGTTGCCGGCCGCGTCCTGCTCGAACTGGGGTTCGTCGGCGATCGTGTAGCCGGGCCCCGGGTCGGCGGCGTTCTCGGTGCGAGGTGAGCCGCCCTGGATGATGTCGATGCTCGGATCGGTGCGGTGAATGGTCGTGCCGTCGTAGTAGCCCCACCGCGCGAGGGTGACGAAGTTGTTGACCGTTCCCGGGGTGTTCTCGGTGTCGAGGGTGACTCGGATCTCGCCTTCGCTCGTGTCGAACACGGCGACATGGGTCTGACTCGGATCGATGCACATCGGGTGCGGCCCGGTGAAGTCGATCGTGCGCGGGGAGGATCCATCGGCGGCCGGGCAGATGAGGTCGCCTTCGACCGGGTCGGTCGTGGGCTCCTCTTCGGTGGGTGCGGCGTCGACGGTCTCGGTCGGCTCGTCGGTGTCGTCGCGGCTGAGCAGCACGACGACGATCACGCCGACGACGACCGCGGCGACGACGCCGAGGGTCATCCGCATCCGCTGGCGGGCCGCATCGACTTCGGCTGCCGCGACGCGGCCGCCTTCTCGGTTCGCTCGCTGCCGGTCTCGCTTGTCGCTACTCACGGGCGTGAACGCTAGCGAGGATCAACCGGCTGTCTCGGTCACCGTCGCGCCGCGCAGCCGGTAGGTGGTGGCGGTGTTGTCGGCGCCGAGGCGAACCAGCTCCGCGATCGCGTCGTCGCCTCCGGTGATGGTGCCGATGATCGGCGAGGTACCGCCGTCGTTGGCGACGAGCTCGGCCCCTTCTTCGGAGGTGATGATTGCGGCCTGGCCGGTGATGGCACCCGTGCCCAGTTCGGTGAGCAGGATGATCGAGCCGACCGGATAGGTCGCGTTGGCCGGCGACTCGTCGAGCACGATGTTGAAGCCCGCGTCGCCGAAGTTGCCGAGCACCACGACCCCGGGGAACTCGGTGAAGATCGGCGCCCCCTCGTAGACCCCGTACCGGGCCAAGGAGACGAACAGGTCGGTCGCGACCGGCTCGCCGGCTGCATCGAGGTCGATGTCGATCGGTCCGGCGATCGTGCCGAGTTCGACCGAGTACGCCGCCGCGGTGTCGATACAGCCGGCCGGGGCGCTCTCGAACGACGTCACCCGCTGCTGACTGCCGTCGGTCGCTGGGCAGGGGGTCTCGCCCGTGAGGCTGGCGCCGGCGAACTCCGGGTCGACCAGCGACGGCGGGGCGGTCTCGGTGAGCTGGATCGGTTCCTGCGCGGGTTGGGTGTCTTCGCCGTCGTCGGCGTCGAGGAACAAGCCGGCGGCGAGCGGGGCGATGAGCGCGAGGGCGAGGATGACGATGAAGATGCTCATCCAGAAGCGACGGCGGCGATCACGGCGGTCGACGACCTGCTCTTGGCGGATCTGCTGTTTGCCGGCCTTGACCCGTCGCTTCTTGAGTTCGGCCTGAGAAACCACGGTTCGACGCTAGCGGGCAGGACCACCTTGCGTGGTGCGCCTCAAGCCGCGTCGCGGCAGGCCGACGAGCGAAGGGAATGTCCGTCGATTCTGGGGTGGATCCCGTCGACCCGGCCGAGTCTGAGCCGGAACGACCGACCGAGGCGCATCTGCGCCGGGTCGTCGATCGGCACGCCGCGGCCGTGTACCGGGTCGCGTTGACGGTCGTCCACGATCCGGCCCTGGCCGACGACGTCGTCCAGGAGACGATGCTGAAGGCCTGGCGGCATGGGCCCGTCGGCCCCGATCAAGAGATCCCGAAGGCGTGGCTGTTGAAGGTGGCTCGCAACACCGCGATCTCGCTGCTGCGCACCCGACGTGAGGACCTCCACGGGCCCGACACCCTGCCCGAGACCGAGGAGGGCGTCGAGACGACCCGCACCGTCGAGGGGCGAGCTCAACTCGACGAGCTGTGGGAGGTCATGCGGCACCTCGACGAGGACGCTCGCACCCTGATCGTGCTGAAGGAGGTCGACGGCCTCTCCTATGAGGAGATCGCCGCGACGCTCGATCTGCCGTTGCCGACGGTGAAGACCCGCTTGTTCCGCGCCCGCAAGGCGCTCAAGGACGCCCTGAAGGAGTGGCGATGACGCGACATCCATCCCGCCAGCGACTGCAGCGCTGGCTCGAGACGGGGGAGACGCGCCGCGTCGACGCCCACATCGCCGACTGCGAGCACTGTCAGGCGATCCTCGAAGAACTCAGCGAGCTCGACGACGCGGTGGTGGCCGATCTGCAGACGGCCGTGACCCCGCCCGAAGACCTCGCCGATCGCACCAACACCGGTGTCGATCAGCGTCTCCGAGACGAAGCCGCAGCCGGCGCGTTCCTCGATCTCTTCACGATCGGGTGGGACGTGATGCGTGCCGTTCTCGACCCGACCACCGACCGTGAGCCCGCTCACGACGGCGACGACCCCGCCGATGATCCCGTTGGAGGAACCTCACGATGATCGATCCCTGGATCTACGCCGCCGGTGCTGTCGTCATCGGCTTGTTGTCGGGTGTCGTCGGTGCCGCGCTCGTGCACCGCATCATCCTCGACGGTCGCCGCGACCGGCAGGAGGCCCACGACGCGGCCCGCGCGACGGCGACCTTCCTCTTCTTGTTCTTCGCGTCGCTCGGTGTGATCGTGGCGATCGGCTTCCTCAACCCCGAGACGCTCGAGCCCATCCCCGCCGAGGTGCTGCGCAAGTCGCCGCTCGTGCTCGCCGCCGGTCTGATCCTGATCTCGGCTCGTGCGATCGCGTTCGCGGTGACCGGCATGGTCAACGCGGCGTTCGCGTCATCGACCGGCCGGATCCGGGCGCAGGTGGCGACGGTCGGTCGCGCCATCGTCTACGTCGTCGGTGTCGTCCTCGCCCTGAGCCAGCTCGGGGTGGAGACGACGATCCTCACCATGATCGTCGGTGCGGTCGCCTTCGGCGGAGCGGCGGCGTTTGCGCTGCTCGTCGGGCTCGGTGGCCGCGAGATGGGTGGCGAGCTCGCCGCCGGGCGCAACCTGCATCGCATCGTCCGGGTCGGCGACGAGATCACGATCGACGGCACGTCAGGTCGGGTCGTCGCCATGCACCCGACCAGCGTCGAACTGTCGCTGGCCGACGGAGCGTCGCTGCATCTCGCCAACACCCGGCTGAGTCGCGGCGAGTTGATCGTGCATCACCCGTCGAGGAACCCCGACGGCAGCTCGGTCTCGTAGGCCCGGCACTCGACGACGACACTGCCGATCCCGGCGGGTGTGCCCTCGCCGGTGTCGAGATCGAGATCGGCGACGAGTTCGACGTCGTCGACTCGGAGCACGTCGCCCTCGTAGCTGATGTCGAGGGGGCGGTCGATCGCGGCCTCGTAGACGATCGTCTCCGCCCCCGCGATCGAGATGCCGAGGTACGGCGCGCCGAGGAAGGCTTGGAGGTAGATCTCGATCCGGCGGTCGTCCTCGGTCATCGCGACGCCGACGGCGAGCACCTCACCCGCGCCGGGGGCGTAGCAGGTCGCCTCGATCTCGTGGGCTTCGTCGGCGAACTCGACCACCCCGACCGACGGCGGCAGGGTCGTGGTGGTGGTCGACTCGGTCGTCGCGGCGGGCCCGGCCGATTCGGTCGTGGTCGTCGGTCGCTCGCCCGCGCCCGAACCGTCGTCGACGCTGCAGCCGGCGAGCGCCAGGGCGGTCACGAGAACGGCGGATGTTGCGAGTGGGCGCACCGCACCAGAAAACCAGAACGGACCGCCCTGGTGGAGGCGGTCCGCTCTGGTTTTCTACGTGCCGATCGGGAGTCCAGTCCGATTGGAAGGTGTCACTCCGGGAGGAGTGGCCGCTTGGCCCGGGGGCCTGTGTCCTGCGGCGTTGCTCATACAACGCACGAGACGCCCCCGAGTCGCGCGATTTCTTCGAAATCTCGACGAATGAGCCGTTCGACCCAGAAACGCCCGATCTGGCCGACTTCGCGAGGACGGTGTCAGTTGCCGCCGCAGGGGTCGGCGTCGGTCACCTGCGGGACCCGCCCGGACCGGTAGGTCTCGACCACGCCATCGCGGATGGTGAAGATCACCCGGAACTCGGCGTCGAGCTCGTCCTGGGGCACGAAGATGAGGTCGACGCTGGAGTCGTCGTTGATCGAGGTCTCGATCTGGTCGCCGAAGAGTTCGATGATCCGTTCCTGGCTGGTGCCGATGCCGACGCCGGACCGGGTGGTGATCGATCCCGACACGATGTCGACCCGCTCGATGGTGCTCGCGGTGACGAGGAAGCTGATCCCCTCGGGCGCCACCGCCGGGGTGACGCGATAGCACTCGCCGATCGGCCCGCACGGAATCATGCGGGTGCCGGCCGCGACCTCGGCCTGGCGGATCGTCATGCCGAAGTCGACCTCGCCGAGTCCGACGGTCGACACCGAGTCGTTGGGGCTGATCGTCGGCACCGTCGTGGTGGTCGAGCTGTCGGGGTCGTCCTCGTCGTCGGCTGCGGCGGTCGTGGTCGTGGTCGTCGTGGTGGTCGTCGTCGACTCGGTGGTGGTGTCGTCGTCCTCGTCGTCGGTGCCGCACTCGACCGGGATGGTCGTGGTGGTCGTCGCCACCGTCGTGGTCGGCGCCGCGGTGGTCGTGGTCGTCGTCGTGCCGAGCGTGGTCGTGGTGGTCTCGGTCGCGGTGGCGTCGGGATCGTCGTCGCCGCCCCAGGTCACGACGACGAGGGCCGCGGCGAGGATGAGGATGAGCGTGACGAGCACGGCGATGATCGAGCGCGGGTTCACGCCCCCGATGGTAGGGCGCAGCTTGCGCCCGACCCGGTCAGGTCGCTCTCGGTCGCCGTTCGAGGCGACCCGAGCCGTGTCGCGTTGCGTACCCCCGGTGGGACTCGAACCCACGATCTTCGGATTAAAAGTCCGCTGCCGTGACCAACTTGGCTACGGGGGCGAACCGAGCCTAATGAGCGTCCGGCGAGTCGGGACCCGTTATCCCTCGTCTTGCGCCCAGGCGAGCGCGAGGTCACGATCGTCGAACCGCTGGACCTCGAGTCGTCGACCCGGCAACGACTGGCTGACGCCGGCACCGGCCTCGGCCAGCAGGGTCAGGATCTCGTCGAAGTCGCGTTTCTCGCCGACGACCGCGAGTCGGAAGCGGTCCCGCCGGACGACGAGCAGGTTGCGGGCGACGCGGTTGACGTTGTCGACCTGCATCTCTTGCTCATCGGGGTCGATCCCGTTGAGCGGGACCGCGTCGAGGAGGTCGAGCACCACCCACGCCGCTGGCGTGTCGCCGAAGTGCTCGCGCGACTTCGCTTGGAGTGCGGAGATCTTCTCGACCGTCAACGCTCCGGCAATCCGGCCGTGGAAGCCGCTTCCCGCCGGCTCGAAGTGCACCATTTCCGACACGGCGGTCGACACTAGGCGCGCGGTCCATCCTGTGCACCCGCGGCCGGCCTCCCCCTAGGGTCGGGCCATGACCTCGACCGAGGGACTCCCGATCACGGACGTCTGGTGGGTTCGCTCGCGCGTCAGCGACGGCGTCTCGCTCGTCACCGAACCTCACGTTCATCCGTTCCTGCGCTGCAACGTCTGGCACGTGCAGGGGCGCGACGCCGACCTCGTCGTCGACACCGGCATGGGGATCCGGCCGTTGCGACCGTTCGTCGAACGTGAACTCGACGGTGACCTGATCGCGGTCGCAACCCACTCCCACTCCGATCATGTCGGTGGGCTCCACGAGTTCGAGCAGCGAGCGATCCACCAGGCCGAGGCGGAGACGGTCGCGGGTGCCCAGCTGGCCGCGTTGGCGACCGAGGTCTATGGCCCGAAGACGATCGGGGTGTACGAGGCCGCCGGCTACCAGTTCGGCGAGCTGCTGATCGACGCGGTTCCCGACGGTGGTGTCGAGGCGTACTACGAGATCGCCCCGGCGGCCGCAACCCGTGTCGTGAGTGATGGCGACGTGATCGATCTCGGCGACCGTGCGTTCGAGGTGCTCCATCTGCCTGGCCACTCGCCCGGCTCGATCGGGCTGTGGGAAGCGGCGACGGGCACGCTGTTCTCCGGTGACGCCCTCTACGACGGGCCGCTGCTCGACGAGCTCGACGGCTCCGACGTCGACGACTACGTCGCGACGATCCGTCGGCTCCGCGAGCTGCCGGTCACGGTCGTCCACGGCGGGCACGAGCGGTCGTTCGGTCGGGATCGGCTCGTCGAGATCTGCGACACCTACCTCGATCTGCGGGCCTAGCCACACGCCTCTTGGGCGTCGCGTGCCGAGACGCCCTACCGTCGGCCCATGGACTTCACGATCCCGTCGGACATCCAGGCCCTGCTCGACGAGTGCGACACGTTCATCGACGACGTGATCAAGCCGATCGAGGCCGAGGACGACAACATCCGCTTCTTCGACCATCGGCGAGAGGACGCTCGCACCGACTGGGACCGGGACGGACTCCCGAACGCCGAGTGGGAGGCGCTGCTCGGACGCATGCGCCGAGAGGCCGACGCCGCCGGGCTTCTCCGCTATCAACTGCCGAGCCGGTTCGGCGGACGGGACGGCTCCAACCTCGCGATGGCGATCGTTCGCGAACATCTCGCCCGCAAGGGCCTCGGCCTGCACAACGACCTTCAGAACGAGTCGTCGATCATCGGCAACTTCCCGACCGTGCTCATGATGGAGAAGTACGGCTCACCCGCTCAGCAGGAGGAGTGGATCCCCAAGATGCTGGCCGGCGAGGCCCGCATCGGGTTCGGTCTGACCGAGCCCCTGCACGGATCCGATGCCACATGGATGGAGACCACCGCCGTGCGCGACGGCGATGAGTGTGTGATCAACGGCGAGAAGTACTGGAACACCGGCCTCCACCACGCCACCCACGACTTCATCTTCGCCCGGACGTCCGGCAACCCTGGCGAAGGGCACGGCATCACCTGTTTCATCGTCCCGGTCGACACGCCTGGTTTCGGGGTCGAGGAGTTCATGTGGACGTTCAACATGCCGACCGACCACGCCCACGTCCGTCTGACCGACGTGAG
>CAZEML010000043.1:0-23739 GCA_964513285.1 uncultured Candidatus Nemicrothrix sp. | reverse complement strand
TCGAGCGCCGCTCCCGCCGCGGGGCCGCCACTCATCCCGAACGCGCCCTGACACACCGAGACCACCAGGTCGAACTCGGCCTCGAACGGCATCGACCGGGCATCGAGCCGTTCGAACGTGACGCCCGCCGGCGCATCCGCCCGAGCAACGTCGACGAACGTCTGGCTGATGTCGACCCCATGGACGACGAACCCGCGACGCCCGAGCTCGTGGGCGTGGCGACCCGGGCCGCAGCCGACGTCGAGGATCCGCGCCCCCGGGGCGAGCGGTACTCGATCGAGGAGCTCGTCGACCTCTCGCACGGTTCCCTTGGTGAACGAGTAGCGCAGGTACGCCGGACCCATGTGATCGGCCAGCTGCTCGAACCAGTGCGTCGGCCCTTCGGGTTCTGGCTCCTCCACAGACATGGGCGCCATCATGGCGGGGTGAGCGAACCGGGACGACGTCGGCGCCTCGAGATGATCCTCGACCGCGACGGACCGACCTGTGTCTGGTGCGGTCGGACGGTCGACACCGACCTCGTCGCCGCGACCACCGAACACGTCGTACCGCGCCTCAAGGGCGGACCGTCGTGGATCGAGAACGAGGTCGCCGCATGCAAGCGGTGCAACAGCCGTCGCGGTCACCGCAACCTCGTCGACTGGGCCGACGAGTGCGAGGCCCAGGGCTGGACCCCCGACCGGGCTCGCCTCGTTCGAGTTCTCGAGTCGCTCGCGGGGCGGATCGCGGAGCAAGGCGGGCAACGCCGGGCCCGTCCGTACCTCCAGAGCCAGCTGCGCCGACTCCGCCGTCAGGTCGGCTAGCCCTTGGCGTCGGCCCAGGTGTCGGCGATCTGCAGATCGATCTCGAGCGGCACCCGGAGTTCGTAGGCGTCGCGCATGATCGACTTCATCAGCTCGCCGGCCTGCTCGACCTCGGCGTCGGGGGCTTCGACGATGATCTCGTCGTGCACCTGGAGCACGATCGTGCTCTCGAGCCCGTCGTCTTCGAGGGCCCGATCGAGATTGACGAGCGCCACCTTGAAGATGTCGGCGGCCAGGCCCTGAATGCCGGCGTTCATCGCCTGGCGTTCGCCGGCCTGGCGGATCTGGCGATTGTTGGAGGACAGCTCGGGGATCTGGCGGCGTCGCCCGAACAGCGTCTCGGTGTAGCCGCGCTCTCGGGCGAGGGCGACGGTGTCCTCCATGTACTGCTTCACCGCGGGGAACGCCTTGAAGTAGTTGTCGAGGATCTCGGCTGCCTCGCCGACCGCGATGTTGAGGCGCTGCGCGAGGCCGTAGGCCTCCATGCCGTAGGCGAGGCCGTAGGAGACCATCTTCGCCTTCGATCGTTCCTCGACGTGGACGTCGGCGGGCGCGATGTCGAAGACCCGGGCTGCGGTGGCGGTGTGGATGTCGTCGCCGGCCTCGAACGCCTCGATGAGACCGGGGTCCTCGGCGAGATGGGCGATGCATCGCAGCTCGATCTGGTCGTAGTCGGCGATCAGCAGCTTGTGACCGCTCGGCGCCACGAAGGCGGTGCGGAAGACACGGCCGCGCTCGGACCGGACCGGGATGTTGTGGAGGTTGGGCTGATCCGAGGACAGTCGGCCGGTGCGGGCGACGGTCTGCTGGAACGTGGCGCGGATGCGGTCGCCCTCGCCCACCTCGGCGAGGAGACCTTCGCCGTAGGTCGACCGGAGCTTCTCGACCTCGCGGTACTCGAGCAGGTTCTCGACGATCGGATGCTCGTCGCGCATCTTCTCGAGCGACTGGGCATCGGTGGAGTACCCGGTCTTGGTCTTCTTCTGCGGGGTGAGGCCGAGCTCGTCGAACAGCACTTCGCGGAGCTGCTTGGTGGAGTTGACGTTGAACTCATGACCGGCGTGTTCGATGACGGTCGCGCGGCGGGTCTCGGTCTCGGACACGAGCTCGTCGCGGATCTCGGTGAGGATCGCGGGGTCGACACCGATCCCGCGGTGCTCCATCTTCGCCAGCACTCGAACGAGGGGCACCTCGAGCTCGTCGTGGAGGCTGAGCAGCCCCTGGTTGGCCATCGCCTCCCGCAGTGGGGTGACCAGGTGATGCACGGCGAGCGCGGCGGTGGCCGGCTCCTGGGACTCGTCGCTGAGCTCGCCACCGTCGAGGTCGAGCTGCCCCTCGGGTGGCCCGGACTCGGGGAGTTCGAGCCCGCAGTGCCGCAGCAACAAGGCGCCGAGGTCGTACAGGTTGTCGGCCGGGTCGAGCAGATAGGCCGCGAGCCGGGTGTCGACCGACAGATCTCGTACGTCGACACCGTGGTCGTACAACCGCCGCATCGTGGCCTTGGCGCCGTGCATCGCGACCGGGCGACCGTCGGGTCCGAACACCGCGCGCAGGGCGTCGAGCACCGACGGGTCGTCGAGGAAGTCGCCCTTCACGAAGCCGACCTCGGAGCCGTCGCCGTCGATGACGAAGGCGAGGCCGGCGTCGACCCCCGGATCGGGCACGCCGAGGGCGAGCACGTCGGAGCCGGAGTTCGCGAGCGACAGCGCTGCGGCCGCGTCGGCTGCGGTCTCGAACACGGTGACCTCGGCGACCAACACCTCGGCCGGCTCACTCCCCGCCTCGCCGAGCACCGGGGCGAGACGATCCCAGAGAGTGCGGAACTCGAGGAAGTCGAACAGCTTCTTGATGACGTCGGTGTCGGGGGCACCCTGGGTCAGGTCGTCGAGGCCGAACTCGAGGTCGACGTCGCGCACCAACTGCATCATCTCGACGTTGTTGCGGACGTTGGCCTCGTTCGCGGCGAGGTTCTCGCGGAGCTTCGGCGTGAGTTCGTCGAGGACCGCGTAGATGCCATCGATGCCGCCGCGCTCGTTGATCAGCTTGGCGGCCGTCTTCTCGCCGACGCCGGGCACGCCGGGGAGGTTGTCGGAGTTGTCGCCCCGCAGCGCTGCGTACTGCACGTAGTCGACCGGCTTCACGCCCGTGCGCTCGAGGATCCCCGCCTCGTCGTAGAAGGCGTAGTCGCTCACGCCGCGCTTGTTGTAGAGGACCTTGATGTGCGGATCTTCGACGAGCTGATAGCTGTCTCGGTCGCCGGTGACGACGATGACGTCGTCGCCGCGATCGCGGCCCTGGGTGGCGAGGGTGGCGATGATGTCGTCGGCTTCGAACCCGATCGTTTCGATCGTCGGGATCGCCATCGCGTCGAGCACTTCGCGGACGAGCCCCATCTGTTGACGCAAGATGTCGGGCGCGGACTCGCGTTGCGCCTTGTAGGTCGGCGTCATCTCGTGCCGGAAGGTCGGCTCAGGGCGATCGAACGCCACCGCGATGCGATCCGGTTCGTGATCCTTCATCAGGTTGATCAGCATCGAGGTGAAGCCGAACACCGCATTGGTGACCTGACCCGACGCGGTCGCCATGTCGGTCGGGAGTGCGAAGAACGCTCGGTACGTGAGCGAGTTGCCATCGATGAGCATCACGGTCGCCATGGCGGCGACCCTAACGCAGGGTGGTGACAACCGGTCGACCGGAAGCGGCTCCGTCAGGGACGAAGGGTGCCGGCGAGCACGTCGTTGGCGACGTCGATCATCCGGCGGCGCGACGACATCGCCGATCGCTGCAGGAACTGGAACGCGTCGGCCTCGCTCAGGGCGTGCTCGTCGATCAACTGGCCCTTGGCACGATCGATCGTCTTGCGCTCCTCGAAGCGCTGCTCGACCGCCGAGAGTTCGTCGCGCAGCGCAGCGGTCTCACGGCGGCGGGCGATCGCCAACTCGACGGCGGGCACGAGGTCCTCGCGCTGGTACGGCTTGACCAGGTAGGCCATCGCCCCGGCGTCGCTCGCCTCGTGGATCAGCTCCCGCTGACTGAATGCGGTGAGCATGACGACGGCGGTGTCGGTCTCGGCGGTGATGGCACGAGCGGCGTCGATCCCGGTCATCCCCGGCATCTTCACGTCGAGCAGCGCGAGGTCGGGGCGATGCTCACCGACGAGGCGGATGGCATCGTCGCCGCGACCACACTCGGCGACGACGTCGTACCCCTCCTCGCGCAGGACCTCGACCAGATCCATGCGGATGATCGCCTCGTCCTCGGCGACGACGACGGTGATCGTGTCGCTCACGAGGCGGAGAACCGATCGAGGAGGTCGTCCTGCTCTTGGTCGAGCGCGGCGATCTGGGTGGCGAGCTTGTCGCGGTGCTTGCGCAGCCGATCGGCGTGTCGGCTGGCCTTGCGATGCTCCTTCTCGGCGAGCGGGGTCTCCGAGACGAGCGCTCGCAGGCGGGCGTCCTCGGCTTCGTCGGCGAGCTGCACGAGCTGCTCATCGGTGACGGCCAGGTCCTCGCGCGCGGACTTGAGTTCCTCGCTGACCGCTCGGAGGCGCCGTTCGATGCTCGCCCGGGACATGACGTCGAATATACGGCCGACGGCGCACCTGCGACGCGATCGGGGCACCATGGTGCCGATGCGCCTGCCCGCCCTCCTCGTCGTGCTCGTCGCGGTGCTGACCGCTTGCTCCGATGGCGCCGCTGCCGCATGCGTCGAACTGCGCGAGCCGCAGGACCCGGCCTCGGGCCAGCACGTGCTCGGCCCAGGGGTCGCGGCGTACCAGACCGACCCGCCGACCAGCGGACCTCACATCGCGGGCCCGACCCCGTCCGGGGCACTCGATGCCGCGCTCGATCCGGCGATCCAGGTGCGCGTGCTCGAGGCGGGCGGGGTGATGATCCAGTACGACGAGTCGCTCAGCCCCGCGGAGATCGCGGCGCTGGAGGCGTTCGGCGACGACCTCGTCGTCATCGCGCCGGCCGAGGGCGAACTGCCGGAGCCGGTCGTGGTCACCGCCTGGACCTGGAAGCTGTCGTGCTCGTCGGTCGACGACGATGCCGTGCGGGCGTTTATCCAGACCCGTCCGGCGGACGCGCCCGGGCTCGACTGATCGGCGGCGAGGCTCGATCAGCTCTGGCGGGCGGCGACGACCGCCTCCAGCCGCTCGAGGGTCTTGTCGAGGTTGCCTTTGTGGCGCTCGGGGTAGCCCGCCATCTCGATGAAGCGAGGCGAGATCGAGGTCGACCAGTCGAACGACTCGGTCACCTCGGTGCCGCCCTCGACCGGTTCGAGTTCGTAGCGCCACCGGTGCCCGCCAAAGTGCGCCCACGCGATGCGACGGTTCTCTTCGAACTCCTTCACCGTCGAAGACATCTGGTACGGCAGGCCCATCTTCATCTTCATCTTGAACTTCGCGCCCTCGGCGAGGCGCTCCGGCCCCTTCGCCACACCCATCACGGTGCCCGAGCCGTCCATCTCGACGTGGCCGGCCGGCGAGGCGAGCACGTCGAAGATCTCGTCGGCGGAGAAGGGCAACACCCGGCTGGCGGAGATGATCTTTTGGGACATGGACGGACCTCCTGTTGCCCAGAACCTACCTCGGCAGGCCCGGTGGCGGCCGATCGGCAAACCGTGTTCAGAAACGACAATCTGGCGCTGGACGGCGGCGAGAAGACCTGCGCATGATGGACGTGACGGTCGTCACGTCAGGGTGGTCGTGAACCTCAGCAGTACTCAGTTCGCCACATTGGCGCAGGCGGCCGCAGCGATCGGCGGACGAGCGCGGGCGGATTTCCTCGCCGAGGGGATGCGGACCGTCCCCTGTGTCGCCGTCGAGTCGGTCGACCTCAAGGGGGCGTGGAACCTCTCGAGCCTGCTGGCCGAACGCGACGCGGGGCTCAGTCGTGCGCTCCGAGGTCCTGCGGTCGAGCCCCAAGGGCGTCGGTCCACGCTCTACTGGCCCGGCGTCACCGCCGACTGACGGCGCGGGCGGCCGAACCCGACCACCACGACCGCCGTGACCGCCATGACCGGCAACTGGATCCACGCAGCTGCGCCGATGTCCGAGGCCACCGCGGCGACGGCGATGGTCTGCGCCAGCGCCCCGGCGAGCAACAACCGGGCCGCCCGAAGATCGCCGCGGGACGCCTGAACGCTCGCCGCGAAGTTCGCCACGGTGAACAACGAGGTCGCCGCCACGTAGGGGGTGAGCGACGACGCGACCGCGCCGTACCCGGCGCCGAACACGAAGTCGAGGGCGACCTCGCCCAGGACGGCGGTGCCCGCCGTCGCCGCGATCCCGCCGATGGTCAGCACGGCGAGACCACCTCGACGGATCGATCGCACCTCGGCGTCTGAGTCGGCGGCGGCGCTGAACGGGAAGAGGGCGGTGACCACCGACCAACTGCAGAAGAACACCGCACGCCCGAGCACGGCGATCGCGGCGTAGCGACCGGCGTCCACCCCGTCGGCCATCGCCTTCACCAACAAGAGGTCGGCGTTGGTCGTGATGATCTGGGCGAGGAGCATCACCGACATCCCGCCGAGCTCACGCGAGACGCTCGGTGCGTCGGCGGGGGCATCGTCTCCGACCTCGGAGTGGGCCGAGCGGTTCGCCCATCGAGCGACCGCGTACGAACCGACGAAGGACGCCGAGAGCCCGACACCCACCCCGACGACGCCGAAGCCCGCGCTGAGGAGCGCGATCGTCGCTCCGCAGCGCACCGCGGTCTCGGCGACGAACGTGAAGGCCATCCCACCGAACACGGTGCGCCCCTGGAGCAGGCCTCGCTCGACCGCCTGCGCGAGATACCAGGGCACACCGACACCGAGGATGACCACGGGGGTGGCGGATTCGAGCGCGAACACCGAGCGGATGACGGGAGCGCCGACGGCGATCATTCCGCCGAGCGCGGCGCCGGCCAGCCACGCGGTCCGCTCGAGTCGAGCGACGACAGCGGAACGGCCACCGCCGTCACGAGCCACGCTCCGGGCCGTGACGAGCTGGAGACAACCGGCGGCGGCGGTCAAGAGCAACAGGATGGTGATGAGGAAGCTGGCGTCGCCGAAGGCGGCGGGGTCGAGCAAGCGGGCGGCGACGGCGTTGACGACGTAGTTGCCGAGCCCCGCCGCGACCATCGCAGCGGAGAGGGCTGCGCCGCCCCCGATCATCCGGCGCCGGACGCCCGGCTTGCCGGTGGATGGGTTGAAGTCGGCCTGGGTCGTGGTCATCGGAGCACCTCGTGGGGGACGAGGAGATCGTCGTGGACCAGCCGCGAGCTGACGTCGAGCGATTCTCAAGGATTCATCAAGTTCGGGGACCCGCTCGTCTTGACCCGATCTTGAGAATCGGGCGGGAGCGCCTTGAGGTGACGAGCGCAGCGTGGAGGTCGATCCCCCGACCGCCCACTCTCCCCAGGAGTCCCCCAATGTCCACCGCGTCCCGCACGATCCTCGTCCTCGGCACGCACGGCCAAGCCAACGTCGGCGACGAGCTACTCCTTCAGACGTTTCTCGACCAGCTGGGCCCGCAGCATCGCTACGCCATCAACTCCTACACACCGGAGGAGACCGCAGCCTCCCTGGCGGACGTTTTCGACGTGGAGGTCTTCGACACCGCGACCACACGAGTCGGCTTGCTCGCCGCGATCGCGCGATGCGACGCCGTCGTGTTCGCCGGCGGCTCGATTCTCAAGCAGCTCGGGCCGCGTACCGGGCGCCACCCGAACGCGACCCTGCTGATGATCCTCGGCGTCGTGACGGCCGCCCGGTTGATGCGACGGCCGATCCTGATGAGCAACATCGGTGTGGGGCCCCTCCCCGGCGGGTCGGGCCGCCGGTTGGCGCGCCGCATCCTCCGGCAGGTCGACCTGGTGTCGACGCGAGACACCGCGTCGTTCGAGCTCGCCCGCCAGCTCGTCGACGACGAGAAGATCATCCGCGTTCCCGACGCGGCGTTCGCCAACCGGCCCACCGAACTCGGGCTTCCCGTCGTGCCGCCGGCGCAGGACGGGACCATTCGAATCGCGTTGAACCTGAACCGTGACGTTCGCGACGAGGCGGCCTGGGCTCGATTCCTGTCCGATCTCCGGCGCGAACTGCTCGACCTGGCGGCCCGGCGGCGCGTCGAGATCGTCGCCCTCCCGATGCAATGCCGCTTCAAAGAGGACCACGACCTCATGGTCCTGAAGGAGTTCCTGACGACGCTGTCTGGCGTGACCTGTGAGTACCGCGCGCCCACCGACGCCATCGAGGTGGCTGAGCTGATCGCCTCGTGCGACGTCGTGCTCAGCGAGCGTCTCCACGCGATCGTCATCGCGAGCGTCATCGGTCGTCCGGTCATCCCGCTCCCCTACGACGTGAAGGTGGAGCAGCTCGCCGAGCAACTCGACCTCGCCGAGCGTTCGTTCCCCGTCGATCAGCCGATCGAGCCGGGTGCGCTCGTCATCGCGATCGATGAACTCATCACCGACCGGCTCGAGGGCTCCCGCCTCGCGTTGCGAGCCGACGACCTTCGCTCGACCGTCACCACGCACTTCGGTGCCGTGCGCGACTGGATCGCGGACCCGAAGCGCAACCGCGCCTGGCCCGAGGCACTCGCCCACGACGCCGCGTGACCCGGATTCGCCGCCTCGACCCCCGTACCTGGGCGACCCACCACCGCATCGCCGCGCTGGTCGGGGTCTTCTACTACGCGGCGAACTTCGTCATCTTTCGCGACGTGATCACCGCCCTGCCGGCGATCCTCGACGGCCGCTCGGTGATCAACGGCGACGAGCTGGTCCCCTACTTCAACCCACAGAGCCAGCTGCTGCAGCAGGCGGCCGGCGAGTTCAACCAGCTCACCCACGGCTACGAGTTCCGGGTGCGGTACTCGTTCCTGACGACGTGGGTCCGGCACTACAAGGTGTTGCCCTTCGCGATCCTGCTGTTCCTGCCGACGATCGTCTACACGGCGTACCTCACCACGGTGTGGTTCCTCGGCCGGGTGGTCACGTCGATCTCGCGCACGACGCTCACCCTCGCGGCGGCGTTCCCGACCGGCTTCGTCTACCTGATCATGACGTACGCCAAGATCACCCACTTCTACACCCTCGTCGCCGGGCTCTGCCTCATGACGATCTCGTCGTTGGTGATGGTCGACGCCCTGTTGTTCCGGCCCACGAAGTGGCGGCGACAGATGGTGCTGGCGTGCATGGCGACCCTCTTCAACCCCGCCGTGCACTACCTGATCCTCTTCGGGCTCTTCCTGGCGCTGAGCCTGACGACCCTCGCCCTCGGTGAGCTGGCGCGCTGGATCCGGACGGGTGGGTTCCGGTCGTTTGTCCGCGCCTGCCGACCGAGCCATCTGTACGCCACGGTCCGCGCACCCGAGCGGCGGTCCCGGGCCGTCGCCGCATTCACCCGCGCGCAGGACACCACGATGGGCCGCTGCATCACCGCCGGCGCCCTGTTTCTCTTCACGACCCTGATCCCCTACGCGCTCTTCGTGAAGTTCGTCGCCCTGCGAGGCGTCGACAACCTCTCCGAGACGGTGCCGGGCGACTACTACTTCATCCGCGACGCGTCGGTCTCGCTGGTGCACATCCTGTCGTGGGACCTCGCCGGGATCATGGACAAGATCCTGTACGGCGACTACCTGGCGAAGACCCCGCGGGTCCCGAACATGATCTACACCCTGGTCGCGTTCGCCCCGCTGGCGATCAAGCCCATCCGCCGCTCACTGTTCCACACCCGTCCGCAGCGTCAGCTGCTCGGCATCATCTACGTCAACGTCATCTTCGCCATCTGGGCGACCGTCGGCTACGGCAACCCGACCTGGTTCCCGACGTTCCACCGATCGATGGCGGTCACCACGCGGGCGATGTACGCAACGGACTCGAGCATCGGTGACCTGACCTTGACGATCACCAGCACGATCGTGCAGGTGCTGCGGTTCCCTCACCGGTTCCAGCTGATCCTCTTCATGCTCGGCCCGATCCTCCTCACCCTCCCGCTCGCGTGGGTGATCGAGCGGGCGAACGTCCGTTGGGGATCGACCCGGACCGACGATGACGGTGCCGAGACGAGGTCCTCGATCATCACGCGGGTCGCGTTGACCCTCGCGATCGGGTCGGTGTTCTTCCTTCCCTTCCTGTCGAACACCAACTACCGACAGGTCTTCACGAGCGGGAACTTCAACCACTTCGCCACGGCCTACCCGGTCGAGGAGCTAAAGGACGTCAAGGACGTGCTCGACCTGTACCCCGAGGGCAAGACGGTCGTGCTGCCGCCGACCGAGACGTCGAAGCTCGTGGTCGACCCCAACGGCGCGCCCCACAAGTTCATCGACAAGTTCTACATCTACTACCTGGATCAGCCGTCGTTCTATTACGGCCTCACCGGCGATGCGCAGAACAAGTTCGAGTTCTTCTTGATCCTGCGGGCGATGTACTACCAGCAGGACTGGTGGATCAACGTCGCCCGCGACATCGATCTCGAGTACATCGTCCTCAACAAGCAGATCGAGAACAACCGCGGCGTCGGCGCCGAATACCTCCCCGACATCGAGCTCTATCTGCGGGAGCAGATCGAGGCCCAGCCCGACCATGTCGAGCAGCTGTACGAGAACGACAGCTTCGTGCTGTACCGCCTCGACATCGAGAAGGAACCCGAACGCGAGGTGCTGCTGATCGACACCTCCTGGAAGGACTTCCTCGACCTCGTCTTCGCCCGGCTCGATCTCAGTCGTTGCTACGACTTCCAATACATCTCCAACTACGACGCGGTGACCGATGGTCGGCTCGTCAACGTCGTTGCGACCGCGCCCGACGAAGCCGGCATCGACATGTGGGCGGCGGCGAACGAAGACCACTTCTTTATCCCGAGCCACAAGATGTTCGCGTTCAATCCCGAGATCGTGTCGAGCAGCTACTACCTCTCCCCCATGTTCCGGTTGTTCCTGTTCTTCTCGGACACCAAGTGGAACCGTGCCGAGGTCATCACCCCGGGCGTGTTCGGGACGCTGCGCGGCTCGTTCATCGGCGTGCCCCGTGACACCGGTTTCACGGTGCCGACCATCGTCGACGAGCCCGGGCGCTACCGGGTGCTGATGCGAACCGCCGCGACCGGCAACCTGCTCGAGGTCTCCGCGCCCACCCTCGGCTACGAGGAGTCGTTCGAGGTCCGCTCCCCGGGCGACGCCCTCGTCATGTTCGAGTCCGACCAGGTGTACGAGTCCGATCGCGAAGCGTGGTCGCCCGCCGATCTGAGCGTGACCGAACTCGAAGACCGCGTGGCCGAGGACGTCGTACCGATCAACCTTCGCTACGTCTACCAGGACCTCGGCACCGTCGACATCGACACACCCGGCCTCCACGAATTCGACATCGAGAAACTCGACGACAACCCGATGCTGGTCGAGGGTCTTCTCCTCATTCCGGAGGGAACCGACCTCACGATCGAGGGCAACGGGGGCCGCCTCGTCACCAACGCGAACGAACTGGGTTGTTCCGAGCGGAGCGACGTCCGCTACGGCGCTCGGGACCCGTACCTGTACCTGCCCGCGGTCGAGAACGGCCCCCACGCCGACCTGACCGACGAACAGCTCATGGAGCTGATCGGGCTCGAGGATCTCGCCCCGCCGAGCACCGACGGCCTCGGCGGACGGTGGATCCATCTCCTCGGCACCCTGCTCGTGATCTGGGGTGCGTTCCGGGTCGTCCGCTGGCGGGCCCGCATCGACGACCCCGACGATGAACTCAGGACCGACCCCGAACCGCCGAAGCTGAAGGAGGGTGAGACATGATTCCCATGACCCCGACGTGCCCGAGTGCAGCCATGAACACCAAACCCGATGACGCCGAACGCCACACGATCCTCGTGGTCGAGGACGCGCCCGAGTTCGTCCAGCTGATCCAGGCGGCCCTCGAGCGAGGTGGCGACTACCGCATCGAGGTCGCCACCGACGGGTTGTCGGCGATCGACATGGCGCGCGAACTCGACCCCGATCTCGTCGTCCTCGACCTCGGCCTTCCGGGGGCGGACGGCATCGAGGTGTGCCGGGAGATCCGAACGTTCACCAACGCCTACGTGCTGATGCTGACCGGCCGCGACGACGAGGTCGATCGGTTGGTCGGGCTCGCGGTCGGCGCCGCCGACTATGTGCCCAAGCCCTTCTCGGCGCGTGAAGTCGCGGCGCGGGTCCAGGTCTTGCTGCGGCGCCCGCGCACGCCGGTCGCCCCCGCCGACGACTCAGCGACGATCGAGGTCGGCGATCTCCGGATCGACACACTCGCCCGAGAGGTGACGGTGGATGGCGACGCGGTCGAGCTGACCAAGCTCGAGTTCGACCTCCTCGCCACCCTGGCGGGTCGGCCCGAGATGGTCTTCACCCGTCAGCTCCTCCTCGAGTCGGTCTGGGGCGGCGAGTGGTTCGGCGATGACCACCTCGTCAGCGTGCACATCGCGAACTTGCGAAAGAAGATCGACCGCGACGGCCGGACGCACGTGACGACGGTTCGCGGGGTCGGCTATCGCCTCACCCCGGCGTGAACGTCGGGAGTTCCACCGCGACGACACCGGTCTGACCGGTCCGGCGCTCGAAGCGTCCGCCGAGCCCCTCGATGATGCGGGCGACGAGCACGAAGCCGAGCTGACTGCCGTGGTCGCCGGATCGGGCCAACCGGTCCGCTGTCGTCCCCCCGTCGTCGGGGAGCCCAGGACCCGGATCACGAACCTCGATGCGAACCAGCGGACCGTCCTGTCGCACCGACGTCAGGCTGACCTGGCCGGGGTCGGCGTGCATCCGCGCGTTGTGGAGGAGCTCATCGAACGCGAGCAGCAGTTCTTCAGAGACCCCGATCGACGCGTCGCCGGACGGGCCGGCGTCGACGACGAGAAGCTGCCCCGCGGTCACCAGACGGCTCCGCCACCGCTCCTCGACCTCGAACAGCACATCCCGCACGGTCGCCGGTTGGAGCGCAGCACGGAGGTCCGAGTGCTCGATGCTGACGTGGCGGACGAGACGTTGCACCAGCCGATCGAGGCGTCGCGCCGATCGGGTCGCGGAGGCATGCCAGCCGCGAGCCGGTTCTTCGGTGGCGACCTCTTCGAGCAGCTCGAGCATGCCCCGCACCCCGTTGAGCGGGGTGGCGAGCGAGTGCGAGAGACCGACGAGGACCGACCGCAGCGCCTCCGACGACGCTCTCGCCGCCGCCAGCGCGTCGTCGAGCTCGGCGGTGCGTTCGGCGATGCGGCGATCCAGCTGAACGTTCGCCTCGTAGAGCGCCCGCATCCCGTCCTCGGCGATGCGTTCGGCTTCGATCCGGGCGGCCCGCTCGCGTTCGATCCGGCGCTGAAGGCGCTCCACCTGCTCCGCAGCGTCGCCCACCGTCGCGTCGTTCACGACGCGACCCCGAGTCCGGCGATCGCTTCGCGGATGCCTGCCTCGGTGGAGGTCGCGATCGTGCGGAGTTCCTCGCGCTGATCATCGGTCGGCGGAACGCCGGCGCAGGCCGCCGCTTCGATCGCCGCCGCGAGCTCGGCGAGCGCTCCTGCGCCCACGATCGCACTCGTGGACTTCAGGACGTGAGCGGCCTCTTCGATGCTCATCGACTCAGCGGATCGAGTCCCCGCGGTGAGAATCCGATCGACTCGCTGGGGCAGCTCGCCCAGGTAGGTCGTGAGCAACGTCGACACCAGGTTTGCGTCGCCGATGTCGTCGAGCATCGCCTCGATCGCAGTCGCGTCGACGACCCCAGCAGCGTCGGCGGGAGCCTCTTCGGGCAACCAGAGACGAAGGATGCGACCGATGTCGCCGAGCGACGCCGGCTTGCGGAGATAGTCGTCAGCGCCCGCGTCGAGACAGGTCTTGGCGTCCGACGCCATCGCCCGCGCGGTCACGGCGACGATCGGGAGCCGGTCCCGCCGGAGCTCGGTCTCCCGGAAGCGCCACCGACGAATGGTCTCGAGTCCACTGATGCTCGGGAGGTGCCAATCCATGAGCACGAGGGCGTACTCGTTGGTCTCCAACAGGCGGAGCGCCTCGTGGCCGTCCTCGACGATGTCGCACTCCAGACCGTGCGCATCCAGCTGGCCCTTGGCGAGCAGCTGGTTCTCGGGACTGTCCTCGACGACCAGCACGCGGTGCTGTCGGGCCGCGCGTACCGTGGCGGTCTCCCGCGCGTCGTCGAGCGTGGCGTCGCCCTCGGGAAGAACGATCGTCACGGTGAAGCAGGCACCGGCCTCGGTGTTCTCGGCGACGATCGAGCCGTCCATCAACTCCACGAGCGATGCGGCGATCGACAGCCCGAGCCCGGCCCCCTGGCGCCCGTGATCGACCTGGACGAACGGCTCGAAGATCGCCCGGAGCTGGTCTTCGGGGATGCCCGGTCCGGAGTCCCGCACGGTGATGCGAAGCGAGCCGCGCTCGGGGGTGTCGAACTTGACGGTGACCGCTCCCTCGTCGGTGAACTTGACCGCGTTGCCGACAACGTTGGACACGACCTGGAGCAGGCGGTCCTGATCGCCGTGTCCGACCAGCGGGACGGAGTCGGCGACGTCGACGTTCAGCGCGACGCCCTTCTCCCTCGCGGCCGGACCATGGATGCGGCTCAGGCGGGCGGCCAAGGCCCGGACGGTGAAGTCCTCGGGCTGCAGTCGGAGATGGCCGGCGTCGGCGCGTCCGAACTCCAGCAGGTCGTTGACGACCCGGGTCAGGCCCGTCGCCTCCCGCAGGATGGCGGATGCCTGCCGGCGATGCGACTCGGGGATGTCGGCCTCGGCCAGCAGCTCGGCGAGGCCGGTGATCGTGTGGAGCGGGTTCCGAAGCTCGTGGCTCGCTCGGGCCACCATCGCAGCCCGTTCCCGTGCCGCTCCGGTCTCCAGCGCGTGGAGCCGGCGCTCCGCGTCGATGTCCTCGATCACCCCGAGGAGGACCCGTTCGCCGCCCACGTGCGTCGGGGTGGCCGTGAGGCGGCCCCAGAACACGCTGCCGTCGCTGCGCACGTAGCGCTTCTCGACCCGCACCGCAGCGTCGTCTCCGCCGGCCCAGCGATCGAAGTAGGCGTCGGTCGTGTCTCGGTCCTTGGGGTGGGTGAGATCGGCGACGGTGATCGGCGCCCCTTCGGCAACGCCGAACAGGGCGCGAAAGCGGTCGTTGGCTGCGATCTGGCGTCCGTCCTCGGCGACCACCGAGTAGGCGACGGGCGCATCCCTGAAGGCAGGGTCCGAGTCGAAGTCGAACATGGCACCGCCTTTCCGTGGGTCCGTCCTCGCACCCGTCCCATCGGCACCCTGGGAACGGGTGTGAGGAGCCTAGGGGTCCTAGAGCAGGTGGTCGATGGCGACCAGACCGAGCATCCGCGAGGCGCTGGCACTGGTCGGGCGGCGGAGCTCGAGGCTCCCGGCCGCATGCCGCGCCCGGCGGGCCGCCCGGACCACCGCGGCGACGACCGCCGGGTGCAGGCTGTCGACGGCACGGAGATCGAGCACGATCGAGGGATCCGTCTGGCGGGTGGCATCGTCGAGTTCCTCGCGCAGTGCGAGGGCGTCGGCCGGGCCGAGGTCGCCGCGTCGGGTGATGACGATCATGCCGCCACCGCCTTGGCGAGGGGCAGCACGGCGGCGGCCAGGGCTTCGTGGCGTCCGAGCAGAGCGGCGACCTGCACCGCGGGCCCGGCGTCGATGGTGATGGTGACAGCATCGCCGCCGCGCTCGATCATTCGGGTCAGGGCGCCGAGCCCGGCCTTGTCGAGGTGCTTGGTGGTTCGGGCATCGATGTGGACGGCTCCGGTGGAACCGACGAGCGCATCGACGTTGTCGGAGAAGGCGTCGACGTTGTGGACGTCGAGGCGGGGGCCGGCCGCAACGGTCGGGATTCCCGAGTCGATGACGGTGACGGGTTGCAGGGTGAGCATCAGGGGTCCTTTCGGAGAGGTTCTCGGGGGATCAGGCAGCGACGCGCTGCAGGTGGAGCACGTGCCAGTGGGCGATGTCGGTGAGGGGCAGGCCGGTGGCGGCCGCGTGGTTGCGACGGGCGTGGTCGTCGCGGAGGGCGTGGTCGGTCAGAACGATTCGCAGGGCGTTCGTCAGCGAGCCGACGTCGGCTGGCTCGAACGGGACGGCGGCGTAGCCCTCCTCTTCGATCAGGCCGATGAAGTCGCCGAGTCGAGGGGCGACGACCGCACGGCTGTAGGCGCCGGCTTGGTGGAGCGGACCGCTGCTGCCGGTGGTGCCCGTGTACGGGAAGACGACGACGGTGGATGCTTCGAAGAGCGGGGCGATGTCTTCCTCGGCGACGTAGCCGGTGAAGCGCACGCCCGGGAGGTCGGCGGCCTTCTCGGCCATCTCGGCGAGATAGCCCGGGGCGGGGGCGGCGTCGGTACCGGCGATCACGAGCTCGACGTCTTCCATCCCGGGCTCTGCGACGAGCAGCCGGTAGGCGTCGATCAGGTCGTCGACCCGCTTGTAGGTCCCGAACTTGCCGAAAGCGAGCAGGGTCGGCTGGGCACCATCCGTCGGGGCGAAGGCCGGCGTCTCGAACGTGCCGTGCGGCGTGAGGCTGACGTTCTCAGCGCCGTAGCTCCCGCGCAGGACGTCGACGTAGTCGGGCATCGTCGTGGCGACGTGGTCGGCCTGGAGGATGAAGCGGGTCAGGGTGCGTCCGATCTTGGTGAGGACCCACTTCTCGAGTCGACTGCCGGAGTAGCCGGCGGCGTCGAGGTCGGTGGTGTCGACGAGGTTGTGCAACAACACGACCGTCGGGGTACCGAGCAGGCGCAACACCATCGGGGTGAAGAGGGCGAGCGCCGCAGCGACCCGGCCTTGGGCGAACGACGTAAAGTGGATGTTGAACAGCACGGCGTCGGGGCGGGTCCGGCGCACGTTTCGCACCAAGCGCGGGAGGTTGGTGATCGAGTCGAAGGTCCAGGCGGGAACGACGTCGACGTCACGCATCTCGGGCACGCCGTCGGCGTCATCGACGAACACGGTCAGGTGCTCCACGGCTTCGGAGGCACGGATGCCTTCGACCAGGTGGGCGCCGTACTCGTTGAGCGTCGCGGTCGACGGCGGGAGGGCGGTCACGACGCCGACGTGGACGGGGTGATCGGCGAACGACACGACCGCAGGCCGGTAGCCACCGCGCAACCACGCGAGGCGGATCAGCACGAGGTCACGGAGGAACCGGAACGACTCGGTCAACGGGCTGACCTTCGAGCCGGGGGCGTCGAACCACCGCACACCGTGTTCGACCACACGGAGGTCGAAGCGGCTGGCGAGGAACAGCAGCTCGGCGTCGAAGCTGAAGCCATCGATCCGTTGGGCCGCGAACAGGCGCTGAGCCGCCTCGCGCCGGAACAGCTTGAAGCCGCACTGCGTGTCGGAGACGTCGAGGCCGAGCAGGCGCCGCGTGATGGCTCGGCAGGCGCCGCTGACCGCGGTCCGGATGGCCGACTTCTCGCCCTCGTCGGCGTCGTCGGTACCACGGGAGCCGATCACGACGTCGGCGTCGAACGCGGCGGAGATCATGGCGTCGATCTCCTCGATCGGGGTCGAGAGATCGGCGTCGGTGAACAGGATCAGATCGCCCGTGGAGGCGGCGACGCCGGCCCGAACCGCAGCGCCCTTGCCCTGATTGACGCCCGGATCGAGAACGACGAGGTTCCGGAGGCCCAGGTCGCGACACAGTTCGGGGGTGCCGTCGGTCGAGCCGTCGTCGGAGACGACGATCTCGAAGCTGAGGTCGAACGCGCAGAGATGCGCGGCGATCGACGCGATCGTGGGAACGATGCGCTCGGATTCGTTGTAGGCGGGAATGACGACCGACAGGAGCGGTGCTTCCTGCGGCGTCCGGCGCCAGGTGAGGAACTCTGCGAAGGTCATGGGAGACACGATCCAGGTCGTGCCTCAGGCCCTCACATGGCCTTCCTCAAGGTTTGTTCAAGCCGGTCGTAGGACCGGCGGATCAGCGTCAGCCAGCGATCTCGAACAGGGTCGGGACCTCGCGGTCACGACGGACGATGCCCCGCTGCGTCATCCGGGAGAGATGCGCCCGCACGGTGCGTTCCGGCAGCCCGAGGCGGTGCGACAGGGTGTGGGCGTTGGCGATCTTGCCCAGCAGGCTGTCGAGTTCGACGTAGATCTGTCGGGTCGTCTCGTTGCGGAATCGCGGCATCGGTCCCCACCTTCTTCGCGTTGGCGTCAGAACCGAAGCCTCGACCGGCGTTCGCGACATATGAGAGAGACATGGTCACTTTCTCGATCGCGGCCCGACCCGCAGAAGCGACGCTGGCATTCATACATACATGCATGTATGGTCACGCCATGGCGCCCACGACCGCCGTCGACACTCGCCACAAGCTGGTCGCCGCGACGGTCGAGTCGCTCGTCGAGCAGGGCTACAGCGCCACGACCGGCGTCGAGGTCTGCCGTCGGGCCGGTGTCACCCGAGGGGCGCTCAACCACCACTACCCCGACTTCACCGAGCTGCTCGCCGACGCCCTCGAAGCTGCGTACGCCCGCCTCCTCCCCGATGAGGGGCGACCCAAACCGGCCTCGCTGGAAGCCTGGGTGCGCTCGGCTCACCTCAACCTCGGCCAGCCCGAGTTCAAGGCCGTGATCGAGCTCTGGCTCGCCTCTCAGAACGCCCCGGAGATCGGGGCCGCGATGAGCGCCCACGTCCGATCGCTCGCCTGGCTGTTCGCCCCCGACGCCATCCTCGGCGCGCCGGCCGCCGGCATCGATCCCGACACGCGCACCGCCCTCTATCGAACGGTCGCCGAGGCCCTGATCGGGCTCGGCCTGGGCCGGGCCAGCCAGGGCGGACAGCCCCTGGCGCACGAAGCCCAGGTCATCGATTTCCTGGCGCGACTCGCCGCCGCCGTCGACCGCGGCGAACTCGAACCCGTCCTCAACCCGTCCGCCGACTCCTCCGGAGACCCCACATGACCGCAACCGCCAACCCCAAGGGCACGACCGTCGTCGGCGACGTCGTCTGCACCATCTGCGACATCGGCTGCCAACTGAAGGCCGAATCGGTCGACGGTGTCGTCACCAAGGTCCGTCCGCACGATCACCCCCTGCTCCGCAAGAACGTCTGTTACAAGGGCACCGCGGCGCCGCACATCCACAACCACGCGGACCGCCTCCGCGTGCCGCTGAAGCGGGTCGGCGAGCGCGGCGAGGACCGTTGGGAGGAGATCTCCTACGAACAAGCGATGGACGAGATCGCCGAGAAGCTGCAGGCGGTCGTCAACCAATACGGCCCCGAGGCCTTCGCCGTCTCCACGTCCGGGTGGAACACCCAGACCACCCACGGCTGCGACCGCCGGTTCATGAACGCCTTGGGCAGCCCGAACTGGATCAGCGGCGTGTCGCTCTGCGCCGGCAACACGGCGGCGGTCAACAAGCTGACCTACGGCTGGTTCCCGTTCCCCGACTTCGCCAACACCAAGTGCGTCGTGCTCTTCGGCCACAACCCCCGCAAGCACTCGTGGACCCCGATCTACAACATGATCAACGGGGCCAAGGCCAATGGCGCCAAGGTCATCGTGATCGACCCACGCGTCTCCGATCAGGCCGAGACCGCGGACCTCCACCTCCGCATCACCGCCGGCACCGACGCGGTCCTGTGCTTCGGCTGGCTCAACGTGATCATCGAAGAGGAGCTCTACGACAAGGCGTTCGTCGAGGACTGGACGGTCGGCTTCGAGGAGCTCAAGGAGCGGGTGGCGGAGTTCCCGCTCGACCGCGTCGAGGAGATCACCGGCATCCCGCGCGACCTGATCGTCGAGTCGGCGCGGATGTACGCCACCGCCGACTCGGCGGTGATCCCGTGGACACCGATCACCGACATGCAGATCAACTCGACGTCGGCGATCCGCCTTCACAGCATCCTGCGAGCGGTCACCGGCAACCTCGACAAGATCGGCGGTGAGACCCTCGGCGGCTTCAACCCCGACTACATCCCCGAGTCACGGATGGGTCTCCACGAGTTGCTCAGCGACGAGCAGAAGGCGAAGCAGCTCGGCGCCGACCTCCATCCGGCCTACACCTACCGGGCCGGCGAGCTGCTGAAGGACGCCGCCGAGCGGGTCCACGGGTACCCGTACGCCGACATCGTGATGGGCTGCTACATGGCCAACCCGTCCGCGGTGTTCCGGGCCATGGAGTCCGGCGACCCGTATCCGGTGAAGGCGTTCTTCACCCTCGGCAACAACACCCTGCTCAGCTACCCCAACCAGCACCGCATCCACCGCGCACTGCTGAACCAGGACCTGATCGTCGCCCACGAGATCTTCATGACCCCGACGGCGATGCTGGCCGACTACGTGCTGCCCGGAGATGTCTTCACCGAACGCAACCACGTCGCCGACTCGTGGAGTTGGTCGACCCGCTTGTCGCTCTCCCAGCGGGTCGCCGACGGGCCCGAGCAGGCGTCGTCGACCTACCAGTTCTGGCACGACCTCGCCCACCGCATGGGGTTCGGCGAGCACTTCCCGTGGGCGACCATCGAGGACGTGCTCGACCATCGGCTCTCGCCCTCGGGCATGAGCTTCGAGGAGTTCTCCAAGGTCGCTCACATGCGAGCGATGGTGCCGGAGTTCCGGAAGTACGAACGAGACGGCTTCGGCACCCCGTCGGGCAGGGTCGAGCTGTACTCGTCCGTCCTCGAAGAGCTCGGCTACGACCCGCTCCCCTACTACCGCGAGGCGCCGCAACCGTCGACCGAGTACCCGTACCGGGTCTTCACCGGTGTTCGTGAGGACTCGTTCTTCCAGACCGGTCAGCGGCAGGTCGAGGTGTTGCGCAAGCGCACCCCGGTCCCACGCTTCTTCGTGCACCCCGACGACGCCGAACGCGACGGCCTCGTCGACGGCGACTGGGCGGTGCTCGAGACCGAGACGGGCGAGGTCCAGGCGATGGTCGCCGTCCAGGAGTCGATGAAGGCCGGCCACCTGCGAGTACCGCACGGCTGGTGGTATCCCGAGAGGCGAGGTGACGGCGACGGGCTCTCGGGCGCGTTCGTCAGCAGCGACGCGGTGCTGTGCCCCGACGACCCCGAACATCTCGACCACGAGCAGGGCATCCCCCACTTCAAGGGCTTCCCCGGCCGCCTCCGCAAGATCGACGGCCCGCCGGCCGGGATCGACCCGGCGATGTTGGAGCTGCTGTGAGCGACGAAGCCCTGCAGAAGCAGACGCGCAAGGCCGAACGCAAGGCTCGGCTGATGACGAAGCTCGCCAACCGGACCTTCAGCAAGATCCCGGCTTCCTCGACCGGATGGCGATGAAGACGTTGGAGAAGGCGGTCGGACCGGCGCCCGACGACGATCCCGAACTCGACCACGACGGCGAGATCCGTCCCTTCGAATAGGGCTCGCCGCCCGCGGCGATCGGGCCGATCCGGTCGGCTACCTTGCCGGCATGGACCTCCTCGAGCACGAAGAAAAGCGCCGGATGACCCGCGAGGAAGCGGCCGCCGTGCTGCACGACCTCGCCGACCAACTCGCCCGCCACAACGAACTCGCGTTCACCCGTGGTGGAATCCAGTACCGGGTCGACGTCGCCGACGAGGTTGAAGTCGAAGTCGAGATCGAGATCGGCGACGAGAACCAGCTCGAGATCGAGATCAACTGGTAGGTCCCGAAGCCGACCCAACCGGTCACGAGACCAGTCCGGCCAGTCGGCAGCTTCATCCGAGACAGCGGCGGTCGGCGGCGAGGGTGACGGCGTCGAGCTCCGGCGACACCGGTCCCCCGCTCTCCGACGCCTCGAGAAACTCAGAGAACAGCCCGGAAGCGATCACGTCGTCGACCCAGCACTCGGCCTCTTCTCGCGAGATCCGGATGTCTGGTGCCGAGCGGAGCGACTCGATCACCAGCTCGCGGAGCTCAGCATCGCTCAACGCCTCGAGCGTTCGCGCTCGCGCTGCCGCGCGGCTCTCCTCGTCGAAGCACGACTCGAGTTCGGTCAACTCCTCGTCCGACATGCGACCGACCACTCGGCCGATGGCCGCTGCCGAGACCTCACCCCCGGGGTCGAGCCCGGTCGTCTCGACGAAGTCGACGAGGCACACCGCCTCATCGCGGTCGTAGGTGTTGGTCGGGTCGGCTGCGATCGCGTCGATGAGCTCGCCACGACTCGGCTCGCCGTCGGCTGCGTCCCGGACCGCCGACACGGTGTCCGCAACGGTGGCGGCGATCCCGAGCGTCGCCGCCACGAGGCCGCCGACCAGGTACGCCCGCCAATGTCGCCCGAGTTGGTAGGCCATCTGCTCCTTGCGGAGCTCCTTGGGCCATTCCTTCGGTGGGGTGCCCGGTTCGATCCCCTCGGGCGTGTCGGGCAGGTTTCGCCCCTTCCAGGCGTTCCACGCGAACAGCGCGCCGACACCGACGAGAGCCGGCGCGAGCCATTGGGGGATCACCGGAGCGCCTCGTCGCAGGCCTCGCTCGAGTAAACCTCCACCGCCATCTGGTACCCGGGGCGGGACTTGAACCCGCACGCTCTAGGAGCAACGGATTTTGAGTCCGTCGTGTCTGCCAATTCCACCACCCGGGCTGGGTGACGTCGCCTGCAGGTCGTCCGGCAGGTGACGTTGTGTGGCGGGCAGCGTAGCCTCCTTGGCATGTCGTCCAGCACCCGTTCCCGGTGGATCGTCCTGATCGCCTTGGTGCTCGGCCTGTTGGCGTGGCGTGAAGCCTCGATCCGTCGCCACGAGGGCGACGTCGACGACTGGCCCCGCCGCGACGCTGCGTGACCCTGATGTCGCGCAATATGTGACAAAAACCCGCTGATCTACTCGACGGTAATGAAACCCTCGGCCACGCTTGCGGGTCAGAACGCCTGAGCCACCCCCAAGGTTCCGGGTCGGCCAGCCGCTGGAGGGCAGGGAAATGATCGTCTTCACGTATCCGGGTCAAGGTTCACAGACACCCGGCATGGGTTCGGCCTGGGTCGACCATCCGTCGTGGGAACTCGTCGAGGAGGCGTCCGACGCCACCAGCCGCGACATCGCCGCCTTGCTGCTCGACACCGACGCGGACGAGCTCACCATGACCCGCAACGCGCAGCTCGCCACGTTCATCACCTCGATGGTGGTCCTCGATGCGGTGAGCCGCACCGGTGCCGAAGCGGTCGCCCACGCCGGCCACTCGCTCGGCGAGTACTCGGCGCTCACTGCGGCCGGCGTTCTCGACTTCGCCGATGCGGTCAAGCTCGTCAACGAGCGCGGCGACGCCATGCAGGCCGCGGCCGACGAGCAGGACGGCACGATGGCCGCCATCCTCGGCCTCGACGACGACCAGGTCGACATCGCCTGCCAGAAGACCGCCGGCGACGCCTGGATCGCCAACTACAACGCCCCCGGCCAGGTCGTCATCGCGGGCTCCCCCGCCGACCTCGACCGTGCGTGTGAGATCGCCAAGGAACTCGGCGCCAAGCGAGCGATGAAGATCCCCGTCGGCGGCGCCTTCCACTCCCCGCTGATGGCCCCGGCCCGCGACCGCCTCCGCAAGGCGATCGACCAGGTCGAGTTCCGCACCGCCGAACAGCCCGTCTACTGCAACGTCGACGCCATGGCGCACACCGAGGCCGCCGATTTCGCCGAGCTGCTCGGCGCGCAGCTGACCTCGCCGGTCCGCTGGCGCCAGACCCTCAAGGCCCTCGACACCGACGGGTTCACCACCTTCGTCGAACTCGGGCCCGGCACCGTGCTCACCGGCCTCGTCAAGCGAGCAGTCAAGACCGGCAACCGCATCAACGTGTCGACGCCGGCCGATCTCGACGGCCTGCTCGAGACCCTGTCGGGCACCAAGACCAGCGAAGCGGCCCAGCCCGCGGTCCTCGAAGGCGAACACCTCTTCGCCACCGAACGCATGGTCGTCTCGCCCGGCGCCGGCATCTTCGAACCCAACGAGTCCTGCATCGACGGCACCACGATCGAGGTCGGCCAACTGCTCGGC
>CAZEML010000042.1:0-23845 GCA_964513285.1 uncultured Candidatus Nemicrothrix sp. | reverse complement strand
CTTCGTCCGGCAGCAGGAACCCGAGGAACAGCGAGATCGTCGTGGACTTGCCGGCGCCGTTGGCACCCAGGAGACAGACGATCTCTCCCTGATCGATGCGCAGATCGAGGCGCAAGATCGCCGGACGTCCATCGAAACGCTTCGTGACTTGTTCCGCGACCAGCATCGAAAGCTCCGATTCTTCGGGTTTTCATCGTTATAACATAACGCTCACTCACCTAGACTCCGCGATTCCACCAGAAGGATCGAGGGTGCGCCGCGACGGGCGGAAACCCGCCATGCCCGCTCCCGAACGACGGTGGATCGTCCCTTCCGCGCGCCGTACTCTCCTGCGTCCGTCGAAGTGAAGACACGCTCCCCGGGAGGGAAAGAATGAACATGGCGAACGCCGACGCCCTGCACGCCGACCTGTTCCAGCTCGCGATGTCCGAGGAGGCCCAGCCCCTCATGGACGCCGTGAAGGCGCACATCCGCGACAACGTGGACCCGATCACCGAGGAGTTCTTCTCCCTCGACAAGGAGAAGACCGACCGCTGGTCCTGGCACCCGCGTCAGCTGGAGCTCCTCGAGGGCGCGAAGAACGCCGCCAAGGCCGCAGGCCTGTGGAACTTCTTCCTGCCGGACAACGAGTACGGCTCGGGCCTGACGAACCTCGACTACGCGTACATCGCCACGGAGCTGGGCAAGAGCCCGCTCGCCTCCGAATCGCTCAACTGCAGCGCGCCGGACACGGGGAACATGGAGGTGCTCGAGCGCGTGGGTACGCCGGAGCAGAAGAAGCAGTGGCTCGAGCCGCTGCTGAACGGCGAGATCCGCTCCGCCTACGCGATGACCGAGCCGGGCCTGCCGAGTTCGGACGCCAAGAACATCCGCACCCAGGCGGTGAAGGACGGCGACGAGTACGTCATCAACGGCGAGAAGTACTACATCTCCGGTGCCGGCGATCCTCGCTGCAAGATCATGATCGTGATGTGCCAGACCAGCCCCGATGGTCCGCCGCACCGCAAGCAGTCGCAGATCCTCGTGCCGATCGACACGCCCGGCGTCGAGATCCTCGGCCCGATGTTCGTGTTCGGCCAGGACGACGCTCCGCACGGCCACATGCACATCCGCTTCAACGATGTGCGCGTGCCCGCCACCAACATGCTGCTCGGCGAGGGCCGTGGCTTCGAGATCAGCCAGCTTCGGCTCGGCCCGGGCCGCATCCATCACTGCATGCGCTCGATCGGTCAGGCCGAGAAGGCGCTCGAGTTGATGGTTCGCCGTGGCGCCACCCGTGAGGGCTTCGGCAAGCCGCTCGTCCGTCTCGGCGGCAACATGGAGATCATCGCCCGGGCCCGGACCGAGATCGAGTCGATGCGCATGATGGTGCTGCGGGCCGCCAAGGCGATGGACACGCTCGGCAACCAGGAAGCCCGCGTGTGGATCTCCGCCGTCAAGGCCCTCGTGCCCGAGCGGGTCTGCCAGATCATCGATCAGGCGATCCAGATGCACGGCGCCACCGGCGTCAGCCAGTGGACCCCGCTCGCCAGCATGTACACCGGCCAGCGCACGCTGCGTCTCGCCGACGGCCCCGACGAAGTCCACTGGATGGTCGTCGGCCGCGCCGAGGTCGCGTCGTACGACGGGCTCGAAGTGCCGGCCAACCCCGACTCCTACGCCGACCCGGCCCTCACGGCCGCGTGGGCCGAGGACGACAGCGGCTGGCAGTTCAGCGGCCCCTGAGCCCGGGTCGGCTCACGCCGCGGTGACGCGGGTCGGCTACGCCGACTCCCGCACCACCAACTCGACCGGGATCAAGGTCTCGGGTGCGACGCCTTCGCCGTTCGTCAACGCGACGATCTGGTCGACGGCTTCGCGCCCGATCCGGCCTCGGTCGAGCCGGACGGTCGTGAGCGCCGGGTAGAGCATCGACGACACCGAGATGTCGTCGAACCCGACGATCGCGACATCGTCAGGCACGCGGAGACCGCGCTCGCCCAACACTCGCAGCGCGCCGATCGCCATCAGGTCGTTGTAGGCGAACACCCCGTCGACGTCGGGGGCCATGTCGAGGATCCGGGCCATGGCCCGCATCCCACCCTCCGCGGTGTTGTCGACCCGAGCGGTCGTCATGTCGTCACCGACCACGGTCTGATAGCCGGTGCGGCGTCGGCCGTTGAGCGTGTGGCTGCCATCGAGGAAGGCGATGTGCCGGCAGCCGCGGTCGCGGAGATGCTGCACCGCACGGCGGGCGCCCGCCTCGATGTCGGAGCGGATGTTGGGCGCGCCAGGTACGCCCACGGCCCGGTCGATCGTGATCAGGTGCAAACCCGACGCGGCGAGGCGGGCGAGCTGGTCGTCGGTCTCGTCGACCGGGAACACGATTGCCCCTTCGACCGCGTACGACGCCAGGGTCTGCAGCATCGCCTCCTGCTGCTCGGCGGCACCGGCCGAACTCGCCATGAAGAGTGTCAGGCCTTGGTCGTCGGCTGCTCGCTGCACGCCCTCGGCCAGCTCGGGGAAGAACGGGTCGGTCATCGTCGGGCCGACGAGGGCGATCGTCGCACTCCGGCCGCGGATCAGGCCGCGGGCCAGCAGGTTCGGTCGATAGCCGACCTCGGCGATCGCGGCCCGCACCCGCTGCTCGGTCTTCTCAGAGAACCCGCCCTCGTTGTTGACCACGCGGGACACGGTCCGCGGCGACACGCCGACGAGCTTGGCGACGTCGTGCAGGGTTGCGTCTCGCTTGGACAAACTCGGCCTTTCGCAGGTGGGGACGTCACAGTGAACCCCGACCGCGCGCCGAGCGTCAACGAACCCGGCGAGGCGATGTGTCAGAACTTGCCCGAGTTCGGCTGAGGCCCGGTCGGAACCGGCTCGGCAGCGTCCCAGTGCTCGACGACCTTGCCGTCCTCGAGGCGGAACAGGTCCATCTGGGCGTACTCGATGTCGTCCCAGTGCGCTCGGCTCAAGGTGGCCACGAAGTTGCCCTCGCCGACCATGAGCACCACCTCGTCGTACCAGAGGGGCCGGTCAGGGGCTTCGAGGAGTGCCTGGAAGGTGGCGCGGCCGTCGGGGGCGTCGGGGTTGTGCTGGATGTAGTCCTCGGCGATGTACTCATCGATGCGCGACACGTCGCCGCCCTTCATCAAGAGGTCGGTCATCAGTTCGTGAACGATCGCCTTGTTCGCTTCGGTCTTGTCGAGGTCGGTGATCTCGGTCGGTCCGTCGATGTTCGACCGGCCCGACGGATTCGACTCGTTGTAGGCGGCGATGACGTCCCAGTGTTCGATCATCTTGTCGTCGTCGTCGGTGTCGAGGATGTCCATCGTCACCCACTGCGCCTCGCCGTCGTTGAGGCTCTGGAAGGCGTGCAGAAAGACGAGGTTGCCGTCGACGAGGCCGCGGAGGATCTGGATGTCGCGGACGGGATTGCGCTCGAGGAAGGTGGTGAAGAACTCCACGAACCCCTCCGGGCCGTCGCCGACCCCGGTCGAGTGCTGGGTGTAGCGATCGCCGGTGAACCGTTCGACCGCCTCCCGCGGTCGGCCTTCGATGATGCCGACCGTGTAGATGCCACGTGCGTTCTGGAGCTTCGGATGCATGCCGTCAGCATGTGATCGCGGCTCGGATCCGGCGAGGTTGTCCGTCGACAGTCCCTGGTCAAAACTGGACACGTGGTGCTGAGTGACATTCCGCCGGTCGAGTATCGACCGGCCACCCCCGGACGAGTACTCGAGATCCTCACGACCGAGTCGCTCTTCGAGCGGTTCGGGCTCGACGAGTTGGCCGTGCATCGCCGGCTCGCGTTCCACTTCGTGCAGGTGACGCTGGCCGATGGCCGCCACGACGTCGACTTCACGCCGATCCGGCTGGAGGCGGGGGCACTCATGCATCTCCGTCCGGGGCAGGTGCACCGGTGGCTCGCCGACGCCAACCAGGGGCTGATCATCGTCTTTCCCGACGGTCCGTGGGTCGAGCCGTTCGGTCCGCCCGGCCCGACGACGCCGGTGATGTTGAACACCGACGAGCTCGCGACGATCCGGTCGACGTTGGCCTTCGCCCAGGAGCGGCTGGAGCACGATCCCGATCCGCTCGTCGTCGCCGGGCTTCGCGACCTGGTCATCGCCGAGATCGCCGCCGGTCGCCGCCCCGCCCGTACGGGACCGCCGGCGTATCTGGCGCTCGTCGATCGGCTGGAGGCAGGGGAGTTCGGCCGGTCGGTCGGCGCCCACGCGGCCGCACTCGGGTACAGCGAGCGGACCCTGACCCGGGCGTGTCAGGAGGCGGTCAACCTGACCGCGAAGGAGGTCGTCGATCAGCGGGTGGCGCTCGAGGCGCGGCGGCGGCTCACCGATGAGGGCGCGACGGCATCGGGCGTCGCTCGTGCCCTCGGCTTCACCGAGGCGACCAACTTCGTGAAGTTCTTCCGGCGGCTGGTCGGGATGACCCCGACCGAGTGGCAGGCCGGGCTCGGCGTCGGGTCAGCCTGATCGACCGCGGCGGGGCGGGCCCTGCTCGACCGGCACCCCCAGCTCATCCATGCGCCGCTGCGCCGCGTCGGTGGTCGCCCGGACAGCGTCGATGGGAGCGGGGGCCGGCGCCACCTGCGCCCACTCGATCAGCTCGTCTGCGAGTCGGTCGAACCAGAGGGCGATGCCGAGAAGCGGCAGTGCGCCTCGTTCCTCCGGCGAGAGGTCGACGGCGCCGAGGTACGCCTCGATCACGACGTCGCCGTCCTCGCCGGCGTCGTCGGCCAGTCGCACGAGGTCGGCGAGCCGGGTGTCGGGGTAGGGCGCCGCCGGCGCCTCGTCGATCGTGTCGAGCCCGAGCCGGCGATCGCACAGCACGGTCTGGCGTTCGAGCGGGCGAGCGACGTGGTGCAGGACGGCATCGAGCCGACGAACCCGCTGCAGCAGGTCGGCGACGAGTTGTGGCTGCGACTGGGCGAGCCGCACGAGCGCCGACCGCAGGGTCCAGTCGTCGGCCCGCGGCGACTCGGCGTAGTTGACGAGCGAGCCGTGCGGTTCCGCGCTCGCAGGGTTCGCCTGGTGCCGTTCGGCGAGGCGTCGTCCGGCGTCGCGGGCCCGCTCCATGCGGGCGACGCTAGTCGTCGGCGTTGCTGATGACGGCCGCGAGTTCGCTGATCGAGCGCAGGCAGTGGCCCTCGAGGAACTCGTCGCAGAACGGCAGCGCCGCCGCCATGCCCTGCGCGGTCGGCTCGTAACCAGGGCCGGCCTTCAACGGGTTGACCCAGATCAGCTTGTGGGACAAGCGCTGCAGTCGTTCCATCGCGTCGCGCATCGCGGTCGGTTCGCCCCGATCCCATCCGTCGGAGAGCACGACGACGATCGAACCGCGCGCCATGCCCCGGATGCCCCACTCCCGAACGAAGGCTTCGATCGAGTCGCCCAGGCGGGTCCCGCCGGACCAGTCCTCGACCTGCCCGGCCGCGGCGGCGACCGCGGTCTCGGGATCGCGGGTGGCGAGCTGCCGGGTGATGCGCGTCAGCCGGGTACCGAGCGCGAACACCTCGACGTTGCCGCGGCCGACGACCGCCGCGTGGGCGAAACGGATGAGCACCCGCGCGTAGCTCTCCATCGAGCCGCTGATGTCGAGCAGCAAGACCAGGCGGCGGGTGCGCTCGCCGGGGGCGGTGGTGTGGAGATCGATCGGTTCGCCGCCGCGTCGCATCGCGGCGCGAACGGTGCGGCGCAGATCGTGGGTGTCGCCCCGGTTGGATCGACGCCGTCGTCGCGACCGGCGTGTCGCGGGCCGGACCCGCATCTCCGCCATCACCCGCTCGGCCTCGCGCAGCTCGGCGTCTTCGAAGTCGCCGAAGTCCTTCTCGTAGAGCCGTTCGGCGCGGCTGAAGCGCAGGACCTCGGTCTCCTGGTCGCCGTCCCCGTCGCCTCCGTCGTCGCCCTCGTCGGTGGCGAGCTGGTCCTGGAGCTCGGCGATGTCGTCGAAGCGCATCGAGAAGCCGGAGGTGTTGTGGTGGAAGAACGCCAGGAACATGGCGTCGTACATCGGCACGTGTTCGTGCTTGAGCACGAGCGTCGATCGGCCGGCCCAGTAGACGTCGATGCCGCGTCCGAGCCCGACGACGTCGAGGGCGGCTCGGAACAGGGTCGACTGACTGACCGTGACGGACAGCCCGCCCTTGCGGAGGGCGTAGACGAAGCCGGCGACGAGTCGGTCGACGTCGAGGTCGACCGGCGGAGTGGTCGCCGCGTCGGTGCTCACGCGTTGACGACGGCCGCGAGCAGGCTCTTGATGCCTTCGCGGCGCACCTTGTCCTGATCCTCGCGGTACTTCAGGAGGGTGCCGAGGGTGGCATCGACGGACTCCTCGGTGAGCTCGGTCTCGCCGAGCAGGTGCATGGCGTTCGCCCAGTCGAGGGTCTCGGCCACACCCGGCGGCTTGTACATGCCGAGCTCTCGGACGACCCCGGTGGCCATCGCCACCTGCCGGGCGAGGCGCTCGGGAACGGCCGGCGCCTTGGCCTTGAGGATCGCGACCTCGCGTTCGAAGTCGGGATGGTCGACCCAGTGGTGCAGCGCTCGCCGCTTCAGGGCGTCGTGGACGTCGCGGGTGCGGTTGGAGGTGATGATCACGAGCGGCGGGATCTCAGCGGTGAACGTGCCGAGCTCGGGCACCGTGATCGAGAAGTCCGACAGCGCCTCGAGCAAGAACGCTTCGAACTCGTCGTCGGCCCGGTCGACCTCGTCGATGAGCAGGACCGGCGGGACCTCGCTGCGATGGTCGATCGCCCGCAGCAGGGGGCGGCGGACGAGGAACCGCTCGCTGAACAGCTCCTCCTCGAGCGAATCCGCGGCATCGGCGGTGGCCGTTCCAGTCGCCTCGGCGGTGCGCAGATGCAGGAGCTGGTGGGTGTAGTTCCACTCGTACAGCGCCTGGTTGGCGTCGATGCCTTCGTAGCACTGGAGACGGATCAGTTCGCCACCGGTCATGGCCGCGAGCACCTTGGCGACTTCGGTCTTGCCGACGCCGGCCTCGCCCTCGAGCAGCAACGGCCGGTGCAGCGAGGCGGCGAGAAAGATGGTCGTGGCCAACCCACGGTCGGCGAGGTAGTCGTGCTCGGCGAGCGACGCGGTGACGGCGTCGACGGAGGCCAGCGACGGATGCGAACTCATGGACGATCACCCTAGGCGGCGGGGAAGGCCAAGCCGCCTGGGAAGAGACCGGGACCGGTCGGGTAGCCTGCCTCCATGCGTATCGAGAACGACATGCACGTGGCCGCCTCCATCGACGAGGCCTGGGCCCTGCTCACCAACATCCCCGCCATCGCCCCCTGTCTGCCGGGCGCCGAACTCACCGGCCAGGACGGCGACACCTACGAGGGCACGATGAAGGTGAAGGTCGGCCCGGTCACCGCCGAGTACTCCGGTACCGCCACCATCCTCGAGATGGACGAGGCCAACCGCACGGTCAAGCTCACCGCCAGCGGCCGCGACAAGCGCGGCGCCGGCAACGCGTCGGCCGACATCGAGGCCACGATGGTCGAAGCCGACGGCGGCACCACCGTCTCGATCGGCACCGACCTCAAGGTGTCGGGCAAGGTCGCCCAGTTCGGTCGCGGCGTCATGGCCGACGTGTCCAAGAAGCTGCTCGGCCAGTTCGCCGAGTGCATCGAAGGCAAGCTCGAGTCGCCTGAAGACGTGGCCGACGCGGTCGCCGGTGCGTCCGCGGAGATGGACGGTGCGGCGAGCACCGCCGGTTCCAGCGGCTCGTCCGCCGGCAGCGGCGACGACGAGGTGCTCGACCTCCTCGACGTCGCCGGTGGTGCGGTCGCCAAGCGGCTCGTGCCGGTCGTCGGCGCCATCGTCGCCGCGATCATCCTGTACTTCATCTTCCGCTGACGACGGGCCCGAGACTGAAATTCGCCCGTTCCACGGGCGGTGACCCGGGTCACATGCCAAGATCGCACTCCCAGCTGCCTACGGGAAGAGGAGTGCACACGTGGAAGTGTCCATGTCCGTCAACGGTGAGACGCGATCGTCCGACGTCGAACCCAGAACCCTCCTGGTTCACCACATCCGAGACGATCTCGGACTGACCGGCACCAACATCGGCTGCGACACCTCGTCGTGCGGCGCCTGCACCATTCACGTCAACGGTGAATCGGTGAAGAGCTGCACGATGCTGGCGGTGCAGGCCGATGGCGCCGACATCACCACCATCGAAGGTCTCGCCAGCGACGATGGCGAGCTCCACCCGATGCAGGCCGCGTTCATGGAGTGCCACGGCCTCCAGTGCGGCTACTGCACGCCGGGCATGGTCATGGCCGCGACCTCACTGGTCGCAGAGAACCCCGACGGACTCGACGAAGCCGCCGTGCGCGAAGGGCTCGAGGGCAACCTCTGCCGCTGCACCGGCTACCACAACATCGTCAAGGCCGTCCTCTCGGTGGGAGGCAGCGAATGAACGCAGTCGGAGCGCCTCTGAAGCGCCGCGAGGATCCCAAGCTGCTCGTCGGCGAAGGCAAGTACGTCGACGACATCCACGTTCCGGGCCAGCTCTGGATGGGCATGGTGCGCAGCCCGATGGCGCACGCCAAGATCAGCTCGATCGACACGTCCGCCGCCGAGGGCGCCGACGGCGTCCACGCCGTCTACACCGGCCCTCAGCTCCAGGAGATGGGTCTGTGGATCGCGCCGCTGCCCTGTGCCTGGCCGGTCACCGAGGACATGGTCAACCCGCCGCACTTCCCGCTGGCGATGGACGAGGTCCATCACGTCGGCGAGATCGTGGCGATCGTCCTGGCCGACTCGCGGTACGGCGCGGCGGATGCCGCCGAGCTCGTGGTCGTCGACTACGAACCCCTCGACGCGGTCGCCTCGATCGCTGCCGCCCGAGACGGTGATGCCACCGCGCACTCCGAGCACGACACCAACAAGGCCTTCCACTGGCCGCTCGTGCCCGACCCCGACGCCCTCGACGCGGCGTTCGCCAACGCGGCGCACACCGTCAAGGCCGACTTCGTGCAGCAGCGGCTCATCCCCGCCGCGATGGAGCCCCGCGGCGTGCTGGCCGTGCCGTCGCCGATGGGTGGCGACGTCACGCTGTACAGCGCGACCCAGGTGCCGCACATCCTCAAGGTGATGATCGCGGCCACCACCGGCATCCCCGAGAGCAAGATCCGCGTGATCGCTCCGGCGGTCGGCGGTGGCTTCGGCGCCAAGCTCAACATCAACCCCGACGAGATCCTCGCCGTCACCCTCGCCAACAAGCTGGGCCGAGCGGTGCGCTGGACCGAGTCCCGTTCCGAAGCGGCCTTCTCCACCCACCAGGGTCGAGGTCAGCTGCAGACGATCGAGCTCGCGTCCGACGCCGACGGCAAGCTCCAGGGCGTACGGGTGCATGTCGACGCCGACATGGGCGCCTACATGATGCTGATCACCCCGGGTGTGCCGCTGCTCGGCAGCTTCCTCTACACCGGCGTGTACGACGTGCCGGCGTTCGGGTTCACCTGCGACGGCTACTTCACCAACATGACCCCGACCGACGCCTACCGCGGCGCCGGCCGGCCCGAAGCCAGCTACGCGATCGAGCGGGCGATGGACATCCTCGCGGCCGAGGTCGGCATCGACCCGGCCGAGGTGCGTCGTCGCAACTATCTCGGTGGCGGCGACTACTTCGAGAACCTCGAAGTGCCGTCGACGTTGGTGTTCGACTCCGGTCACTACGGTCCCAACCTCGACAAGGCGCTCGAGCTGGCGGGCTACGACGAGCTGCGGGCCGAGCAGGCCCGCCGCCGCGAAGCCGGTGAGTCCAAGCAGCTGGGCATCGGCATGGTCACCTATGTCGAGATCTGTGGTCTCGCCCCGTCTCGGGCTCTCGGTGGTCTGAGCTACGGCGCCGGCGGTTGGGAGCACGCCACCGTGCGACTGCTGCCCACCGGCAAGGCTGAGGTCGTGTCGGGTTCGACCCCGCATGGTCAGGGTCACGAGACGACGTGGTCCCAGATCGTCGGCGACAAGCTCGGCATCCCGCCCGAGGACGTCACCGTCCTGCACTCCGACACCGCGATCAGCCCGCTCGGGCTCGACACCTACGGCTCGCGTTCGCTCGCGGTCGGCGGTGTTGCGATCGCCGCGGCGTGCGACAAGGTCGTCGAGAAGGCCAAGCAGATCGCCGCCCACTCGATGGAGGCGTCGGCCGACGATCTCCAGTTCGAGGGCGGCATGTTCAGCGTGTCGGGTTCGCCCGACAAGCAGATGGCCATCCAGGAGATCGCGTTCGGTGCCTTCACCGCCCACGATCTGCCCGACGGCATGGAGCCCAACCTGCAGGAGCAGGTCACCTTCGATCCGCCCAACTTCGTCTTCCCGTTCGGCACCCACCTGTGCACGGTCGAGATCGACGAGGACACCGGTGGCGTCGAGTTGCTCAGCTATGTCGCGGTCGACGACTGCGGCAACCAGATCAACCCGATGATCGTCGAAGGCCAGCTGCACGGCGGCATCGTCCAGGGTGTCGCGCAGGCCCTCTGGGAAGAGGCCGTGTACGACGAGGACGGCAACTGCACCAACCCGTCGCTGATGGACTATCTGGTCCCGTCGGCGGCCGAGGTGCCGAGCATGGTCACCGACTACACCGTCACCCCGAGCACCAGCAACCCGCTGGGCGTGAAGGGGGCCGGTGAGGCCGGAACGATCAGCTCGGCCGCCGCGGTGATGAACGCCGTGGTCGATGCCCTCAGCCCCTACGGCGTGACCGACATGGACATGCCGGCGACCCCGCAGCGGGTCTGGAAGACAATCAACGACGCCAAGAACGGAGGTGCGGCATGATCCCCGCAGCGTTCGATTACATGGTCGCCGACTCGGCCGACGCCGCCATCGCGGCGCTCGCGGAGCACGGTGACGACGCCAAGCTGCTGGCCGGTGGTCACAGCCTCATCCCGCTCATGCGGTTCCGGCTCGCCGCCCCGGCGATGCTGGTCGACATCGGTCGTCTCGACGACCTGTCCTACATCAACGACGCCGGCGACCACATCGCCATCGGCGCCATGACCAAGCATCGGGCCCTGGAGACCAGCGATCTGCTGGCCGCCGAGGCCCCGCTGCTGCGTCACGTCGCCGCCCAGGTCGGCGATCCCCAGGTGCGCCATCGCGGCACGCTCGGCGGTTCGCTCGCCCACGGCGACCCGGCCTCTGACCTTCCGGCAGCGCTGCTCGCCCATGGGGGTTCGTTGATGATCAAGGGCCCGAACGGCGAACGTGAAGTGGCCGCTCCCGACTTCTTCACCGGCTTCCTCGAGACGGCGCTCGCGCCCGACGAGATGGTCACCGAGATCCGGGTGCCGAAGGCCGCCGGTGTCGGTTGGAGCTACCAGAAGTTCAACCGTCGAGCCCAGGACTGGGCGATCGTCGGTGCGGCCGTGATGCTCGGCGACGCCCCCAAGGTGGCGCTGGTCAACATGGCGTCGGCGCCGATCCGCCATGCCGGTGTCGAAGCCGCCCTCGCCGGTGGCGGTGGCGCCGACGCGGCCTCGGTCGCCGGCGACGACGTCGATCCGCCCGAGGATCTCAACGCCGACGCCGAGTACCGCAAGCACCTCGCTCGGGTGCTCGTCGGTCGAGGCATCGCCGAGGCGTCGGCCTAGCGATCCCACAACCGAGAAACCGATCGACGGGGCGGCCGCGGCCGCCCCGTCGTCGCGTTCGGCGACGCTCAGACCGTGGTCTCGTGGCCGAAGCTGACGAAGCCCTCGGGGCCGGGCTCGTAGAGGACACTGGTCTCGGCACCGAAGGTGACCCAGCCATCGGCACCGGGCCGGTCGGGGAAGTCGTAGAGGACGCTCGCCTCGGTGCCGAACGTGCCGAAGGTGATGGTCGCCTCGGGCCCAGGCACGTAGAGGACGCTGGTCTCGGAGCCGAAGGCGATGAAGGCGACGAGCATGGTCGACCCGCCAGACATGACGACCTCCCCGGCGGTGGCCACGAGGTCGGGGCGACCACGACCGTCGGTACGCGCCTCGACGAGGACCGCCTGACCGTCGGAGGTACGTTGCCGCATCGCTTCGCCGCACGGGCCGAGGGCGGCGACCTGCATGCGGGCCCCGATGCGGCGCTCGTCGAGCTGCGTGCGAACCCGGGCCCGCCCTTGGTAGAGGCAGCCGCCGGACTCGTGGGGGACGACGGTCTCGAACATGATCCGGGCATCGACTTGGGCCAGGTTGCCGAACAACTCCTCGGTAGGAGCGGCGGCGGCGGGACCGACGGCGGTGGCGAGCACCGCTGCGGCGGCGACGACCACACCGAGGAGACGGGTGATGGAACGGGTGAGGTGATTCTTCATGGCCGCAGCGTTGTTCACCCCCTTCCGAAAACCTTCAGATCGCTGACTGCTGCTGCTCGGTCGCCACCGCAGGGCCTCGGTACCCTGCCGAGCGATGGACTCGATCCCAGGACCGGGAAGGCATGGGGGCGACGGGCCGGCGATCGCCCGGGCGCTCGGTATCGACGTGCTCGACCTGTCCCAGAGCCTGAATCCGTTCGTACCCGACGTCGCAGCGATCGTCGCCCGCCACGCTCCCGCGGTCGACTCCTACCCCGACCCGCAGATCGCCACTGCGCTGTTCGCCGAGACGCTCGGCGTCGACCCGGATCGGCTCCTGCTCACCAACGGAGGGAGCGAGGCCATCCGGCTGGTCGCCGACGAGCTCGGTGGCACGGTCGCCGCCGAGCCCGAGTTCTCGCTCCACCCGCGAGGCGGCGGACCGGTCTGGCGGAGCGACCCCCACAACCCGACGGGCGTGCTGGCCGACGTGGCCATGGCCGTCGACGTGTGGGACGAAGCGTTCTACCCGCTGGCTACCGGGCGGTGGCATGGGCATCGCCCCGGGGTGAGCGTCGGCTCCCTCACCAAGGTCTTCGCCTGCCCCGGTCTCAGGCTCGGCTACATCGTCGCCGACGACGTCGAGCGGTTCGCGCGGCGCCAGCCGGAGTGGTCGGTCAGCTCGATCGCCCTCGCCGTGCTTCCTGATCTGCTGGCCATGGCTGATCTCGAGACCTGGCGCGACGCGATCACCGATGCCCGCGCCCGGCTGGTCGCCGACCTCGCCCACCGAGATCTCGCCGCTGAAGCCGCCGACGCGCCGTGGGTGCTGGTGAAGTCACCGGGGCTCCGCGATCGGCTCGCCCCCAGAGGCGTCGTCGTGCGCGACTGTGCATCGTTCGGGATGCCCGATTGGCACCGCATCGCGGTGCCCGACGATGCGGGTCTCGACCGGCTGCTGGCGGCGCTCGACGACGGAGGCGCGACGACGTGAAGCGTGCCCTGTTGGTCGTCGGCACCACGAGCGGTGCGGGGAAGTCCACCGTCGTCGCCGGGCTGTGCCGGTTGTTCCTTCGCCGGGGCGGTTACGTCGCGCCGTTCAAGGCCCAGAACATGTCGAACCACGCGGCCGTCACCCCCGATGGGGGCGAGATCGGTCGGGCCCAGGCGATGCAGGCCGCGGCCGCGAAGGTCATGCCCGATCGGCGAATGAATCCGATCCTGCTCAAGCCGACGGCCGGCATGCGCAGCCATGTGGTCGTGATGGGCGACGAGGTCAGCACGACCGATGCGGTCGGCTACGGCCCCACCGCCCAGCAGCTCAAGCCGGTCGTGCTCGATGCGCTGACGTCCCTCCGCACCGACTACGAGATGGTCGTCGCCGAGGGAGCCGGCGGCGCGGCCGAGATCAACCTCCTCGACCGCGACCTGGTCAACCTGCCACTCGCCCGAGCCGCGGGCATCCCCGCTGTGCTGGTCGTCGACATCGATCGCGGCGGTGCGTTCGCATCGGCCCACGGCACGATCGATCTGCTCCCGCCCGAACTCGCCGCAACGGTTCAGGGCATCGTGGTCAATCAGTTCCGAGGCGACGCGTCGCTGCTCGCCGACGGCATCGCCGAGCTGGAGGCTCGGCACGGGGTCCCCGTGCTGGGGGTGCTGCCGTATCTCGACCCGCCGCCGGTCCTCGGCTTGGAGGACTCGCTGGACGTGCCACCCGGGATGGCGGGCGTCAACGGGGCCGCCGATCCGATCCGGGCCGTCGCCGTTCGGCTTCCCCATCTCGCCAACCCGTCCGATCTCGATCCGTTGGTCGCCGAGCCTGATGTCGACGTCCGGTGGTCGACGTCGCCGGCCGAGATCGCCGACGCCGACCTGGTGGTGCTTCCCGGGAGCCGTTCGACCGTCGCCGACCTCGAGTGGCTGCGTGCGACCGGGATCGCCGAGGCGCTCGCCCGGACCGAGGCGTCGGTGGTCGGGATCTGCGCCGGGTTCCAGATGATGGGCCAGGCGATCGACGACGAGATCGAATCCGGTCGCGGGCACGTCGATGGGCTGGGCCTGCTCGACACGTCGACGACCTTCGCCGAACCCAAGGTCGTGCGCATCGTGGGTGGGCAGGGCGTGCTCGGGTACGAGATCCGATTCGGTCGGCCCGACGTCGGCGCCGAACCGTGGCTCCAGCTCGCCGACGGACCCGAAGGCGCGGTGCAGGGTCGCCGCTTCGGCACGAGCGTGCACGGGGTCTTCGACGGCGACGGCCTCCGGCGCGAGTTCCTCACCGATGTCGCTGCTGACCGAGGCCGGCGCTATGAGCCGGGTCCGACGTTCGTCGATGCGTTGGAGCAGCACCACGACCGACTCGCCGACTGGATCGAGGCCCATCTCGACGTCGAGCGAATGCTGGCCATCGCGGCGACGGCCTCCGACCCCAGGGAGGCGCCCGGATGGTGAACCGCCCACTGCTGCTGCCACCCAATGCGCATCATGAGGGTGCGCTCTTGTGGCAGCTACCCGATGGTCTGGAGGCCATCTCCTCCGCCCCGGTCGGTGGCGGCCGAACCCGGCCTCGATGGGTGCTCAACATCCGGGTCCCCATGACGTACGACCGGGTGGATCTCGATGCCCACGCGTCCGAGGTGGCGACGGCCGAAGGCACTGACGGTCCGGGGGTCGCGCTGTTCACCGCCGCATCGGTCGAGCGCAACGCTCGTGGTGAGGTCGGCGGCGCGACCGTCGACGCGACCGTCGGTGTGTCCAAGCCGACCTGGGCCGCCGACGAGACCGGTAGCCACGAACGCTGGTCGCCAGGGACGATCAACCTCGTCGCCTTCGCGCCCGCGAAACTCAGCGAGGCCGCCGCGGTCAATCTGGTGATGACGATGACCGAGGCGAAGACCGAAGCACTCCAGGATCGAGGGATCCCGGGCACCGGAACCGCGAGCGATGCGGTCGTGGTCCTGTGGCCGGCCGACGGGGAGCCGGAACCGTTCGGCGGCCCGCGTTCTCGGTGGGGGAGCCGCGTCGCACGCGCGACCTACGACGCCGTGCTCGGGGCGATGCCGACATGAAGCTGACCGACCTGCTCGGCGGCTCGAATCTGAACCGCCCGCTCGGCGTCGCCTTCGGGCTGCTCAGCGATCGGTTCACCCGTGAACCGCCGAACGAGTTCCACCCCGTCGCCTGGTTCGGCTCGGCGATGGGGGAGATCGAGCAGGCGGTGTGGGCCGATCGTCGCGGGGCGGGCGTCGCCTACACCGCGATCGGGGTGGCGATCGGCGCGGTCGCCGGGCAGCGCGTGAAGTCGCTGTCGACGGTGGTGTCCATCGCCGTGGCCGGCGGCGAGCTCCGGCGGACCGCCCGCCACGTGACGCTCGCCCTGGAGTCCGGCGATGTCGCCACCGCCCGCGATCGACTGCCGGCGCTGGTCGGTCGGGATCCGAGCGAACTCGACGCGTCCGAGATCAGCGCGGCGGTGATCGAAAGCGTCGCCGAGAACAGTGTCGATGCCGTCTTCGCCCCGGCGTTCTGGGGGCTGGTGGCGGGTGCCCCGGGGGCAGCCGCGTACCGGGCGATCAACACGATGGATGCGATGGTCGGCCATCACTCGGAGCGCTACGAGCACTTCGGGTGGGCGGCCGCCCGCCTCGACGACATCGCCAACTGGATCCCGGCTCGGATCTTCGCCGTGTGTGTGGCGGTGCAGCAGCCCGAACGCTTCTCGGTCATCCTTCGACTCGTCCGGCGCGATGCTCCCGCCCACCCCTCGCCCAATGCTGGGGTGGCCGAGACGGCGATGGCCGGTGCGATCGGCCGCCAGCTCGGTGGACCGTTGCGCTACGGCGACCGGGTCGAACATCGCCCCCGGCTCGGCGACGGCGATCGTCCGCAGCCAGCTGACGTCGACCGTGCGGTCCGGATCGCCGACCGAGCCGAGTGGATCGCCACCGGTGCCCTCGGCCTCGTCGGCCTGCTCCGCTTACGGCGCCGCTGAGGGTTGGTCAGGGGGCGAGCGGTCGGCCGAACGGCAGCTCGTCTTGCCACTGCGAAAGGAACCCCTCGCTGAAGTAGCACGCGGCCAGGAGCAGGCCGTCTTCGTGGTCGGTGAACTCGTCGCTGAGGTCGCCGATGTCTTCGCGCACACCGGCGAGGATCTCGTCGTCGGAGCGGTTGGCGTCGCCCCAGGCGGCGAGCGTCGAGCCGGCGAGGGAGACGAAGTCGGCCGGCGCGGCGACGCCGGCCTTGCGTAGGACGGCGAGGCCTCGAGCGGTGAGGTGAAGGCGTCCGGCGGCGACGACCGCGGCGCACTCGGAGAGCTGGTCGGCGACGACATGGTCGACGATGCCGACCTTCGAGCCGGCGAAGACGACGTCGGCGCCCGAGCCGAAGATCGCCTTGGCATGCCCGACCTCGCCGAGCTCGGTCACACCGTCGGCGCCGGCTGCGGCAGCAGCCTGCAGATCGGCGAGCGCGAACCCGTCGGCGTTGGTGACGGTGCCGGTGGCGGTCGAGATCGCGGTCACTCGACCGCCGCGTTCGATGACGCCGTCGGCGATCGCAGCGCCGAGACCCTCGAACCCCTCGATGGCGACGGTCTTGCCGTCGAGGCCGACCGCATGTTGGGCGCTGACGACCGCGGAGAGGCCGTCGCAACGATCGCCGAACGCGCCGAGGCGTGCGGTGTCGCGAGGGTCGTCGCCCCGGAGGCCGGCCAGCTCATCGCCGCCGACACCCTTCGCGGCGTCGGGCAGATAGGTGCCGTCGGCGACCAGCGCACCCGCTTCTTCGACGAACGCGGCGATCGCATCACCGCGAGCGTCGGGCGCGGCCGAGATACCGGCCGAGGCGCCACCGCGCTGCATCCCGAGCGCGGCGTAGGTGTAGGTCTGGCTGCGAGCGAGGTCCTTGGCGCCGCCCTGCAGGATCTTCTTCGCCCACCGGACGGGCCCCGACGAGGCTTCGGCTCCGTCGAGGTCGATGGCGATGAACGCCTCGGTGGTCTGGAACTTGTGGATCCGCATCGAGCGGACCCTACTCCTCGATCTCGATCGCGAACTCGGGGCAGTTGTCCGCCGCGAGGCGGGCCTTCTCCTCGAGCTCGGCGGGGATCTCACCGTCGATGAGGAGGATCGCGTAGCCCTCGTCGTCGGTGTCGAACAGCTCCGGCGCCAGCATGTAGCACCGGTTGTGGCCTTGGCAGGCGTCGCGGTCGTACTTGATCTTCACGGCGTGAACCTTACGTCAGGACGGGAAGCGGAGCGGAAGCTGGCGGGGGCCGCGCACCTGACCGGTCGACCAGGTGACGCTGTCGGCGTCGGCGAGTTCGAAGTCGGGGAACGCAGCCATCCACTCTTCGAGGGCGACGCGCAGCTCCATACGAGCGAGGTTCGAGCCGATGCAACGATGGATCCCGAGGCCGAACGCGGAGTGGCGGTTGCGGGCCCGGTCCATCACGAACTCGTCGGCCTGCTCGAACATCTCGGGGTCGCGGTTGGCGGCGGGGAACGGCAGCAGCGACCATTCGCCGGCCTTCATCGGGCAGCCTTCGAACTCGATGTCCTTGGCGATGAGGCGGGCCATGGTGACCGGTGCGTAGAAGCGCAGGAACTCTTCGATCGCGAACGGGCGAACGTCGGGTTCGTCGATCCAGCGAGCGCGGTGTTCGGGATGCTGGGCGAGGTGCCACATCGACGCGCCGATCGCCGACCAGGTCGTGTCGATGCCGGCGATGATGAGGAGCCCGATCGTCCCGCGGACGTGTTCGTCGAGCAGCGCCATGCCCTCGATGTCGGCCTCGCACAGGTAGGAGATCAGGTCGTCACCGAGGTTCTGCCGACGCTCGGCGACCTTGGTGTCGAGATAGAAGTCCATCGTGTCTTCGTAGGGCATCTCGTCTTGGTCGACGTTGCCCTGCTCCATGATGTTGTGGATGAAGCGGCGGAACTCGTCGCCGTCCTCGCGGGGCAGGTCGAGCATGTCGGCCATCACCATGACGGGGATGTGCTGGCTGTAGCTCTGGGCGCAGTCGACGATCGACTCGCCGGCGTCGATGCGGGCCTTGATGTCGGCGATCAACCGGCGGCAGGTGTCGCGGGCGACCGGCTCCCACTGCTCCATGGCCTTGGGGGAGAAGAACTTGAGAAGGATGCCGCGGGCGATCTGATGGAAGGGCGGATCGCTGGTGATCGGCGGGGCGTAGCCCATCGGCGCCGGGATGTCGGGCCGGAACTCGGTGACGATCACGCCCTGGCTCGAGAAGTGCTCGGGATCCTTGGAGATCGCGGCGATGTCCTCGTGGCGGGTCGGCAGCCAGGTGCCGCCGTAGCGCTCGCTGTGGGCGATCGGGCACCCGCTGGTGCGCACCTGCTCCCAGATCTCGGGCGCCGCGGCCGCGTAGTCGGGGTGCTGGTGATCGAAGTCGGTCAGCCAATCGCTCACGGGTGGGCGCCCGTGGGCGTGCTCGATGGGGGAGTCCTGGAGGTCGGTCACGGTCGCTCCTGTCGGCGGCTTACGCCGTAAGTTAAGCAGAGCGGCCGGCCTTCGGGAAGGCGCCGTCGGTCACACCATCCGCCGCCCTCGGCACGTGCACGCCGGTCCTTGAGCATTTGGGTACGGGAGTACTCAGCGGCGGTGACTCCGGGGGCTCGCGAACGGCGCACCTTCCCCATGGTCCGCCTCGTGGTCGATCCGTACGGTGAGTGCACGGTTTCCGATGAGCTCGTTTCCGGCGAGCGCCTGGTTCGACGAGGAGGTGCAGACATGACGACACAGGGTGTTCCCGCCAGCCCCGGCTCCTGGGGTGCGGCGCTGCAGGAGCTCGGTCTCGACCATCCGGCCTTGATGCGTCTCGGCTCCACTCGCCAACTCCTCGAACAGGGCCACCGGGTCTACGAACAGCGGCGCTCCCTCGAGGTCCGCCTGATCGAAGCCCAGGCCCAGATGACTGCGCTTCAGCGCGAGTACGACGCCATCACCGGAAAGGGTCTGACGATCCTGGCGGACATCCAGCGCGAGGTCGAGAGCTACACGGAGGACCTCGCCGGGATCTCGGATCGGCTCGCCGACCGTCTCGCTCCGGAGATTCCCGACACGCCCGAGACCCTCTCGGATGAGTCGTTCATCCGTCGTCACGACCTGCGCGAGCAGTACGACTCGATCCTCGACATGTTCTCCTCGTTCGGGCTCTACGACGCCCGGTCCCGCACCATCCGCTTCCAGGGCGCGAAGGGCCGAGTCCATCAAGTCCCGGGCTTCGAAGCGCTGATCTCCAACGTGCTCACCGACGAGCTCCGCACCTACCTGTCGACCGCCCGCCGGGTCGGACTCCTCCTGACCCCGGCCGCCGACCCCCGCGTGTTCGCCGCGATCGGGAAGACCGTCGCCTTCAACAACTACGCCGGCGCCAACGGCAGCGCCGAGGGTGCGGAGGCGTGTGCCGACTTCGTCGGGCGGCTTCGGTTCGGTGGCGGCACCGGCCCGCTGGCGGAGGATCTGCTCCGAACTGGGCCCTTCGACGGCTTGCGGATCTCGCTGTACGCCGAGGAAGGCGGCGCCACGCGGGAGTTGCGGGCGCAAGGGCTCCCGCTCGAGGCGGCCTGCAACGACATCAACGTCACGGCGACCGATGCCGCGGCCCGAGGCGTCGAAGCGCGGGCGTTGACCCCGCCGGAGTACCTCATGCTCCAGGCGATCCGGCGTCGGGCTGGCCAGCCGCTCCTCGACGCAGGCGCGGATGGCGAGGCTCGCAGCGAGACCTGGTTCCCCGAACAGGAGCTGACCGGCACGCCCGGCACGCTCGTTGCCCGCTCGGTCCCGACCGGCCTGCGGTTCCGGTCCGTCGAGCTCGCCAAGGGCGTCGAGGGTCGGGGTTACCGGATGGCCTACGCCCCGCTCGCCGCCTGATTGGGGAATCCGAACACCCGGTGAAAGGGTTGTCCGGACATGCGGCGTGCCGGACCAACCCCTCGGGGCCAGTTGTACGTTCTCGCCGTCGGTGTCGTCCTTGCGATGTCACCGTGGTTCGCCACGAGCGCCGTCCTCGGTGATCTCCGAGCGCGTTGGGCGATCGGCACCATCGAGGCGAGCTGGCTCGTCATCACCGTCCAGCTCGGCTTCGTCGCCGGCGCGGTGGTCAGCGCCGTCACCGGACTCGCGGATCGGATCCGGCCCCGCCGGTTGGTGCTCATCGGCGCGGCTGGTGCGGCGGCAGCGAACGCGTTGGTCGTCGTCGGCGACGGTTACGGCAGCGCCCTCGTCTACCGATTCTTGACGGGTGCCTTGCTCGCGCTGGTGTATCCACCGGCGATGAAGGCGATGTCGGGCTGGTTCGCCACCGGTCGCGGCGTCGCGCTCGGCACGATGGTCGGCGCGCTGACCCTCGGGTCCGCCCTGCCGCACCTCGTCAACGCCCTCGGCGGCTTCGGCTGGGTGCCGACCCTGCTGACGATCTCGGCACTGACCCTCGTCGGTGGCCTGGTGATCGACCAGCTCGGCGCCCCGGGTCCCCACCTCGGCGCGCCTCAACGGTTCGACCCGAGCCGAATCCGCAGCCTCATCGCGATCCGTTCGTTCCGGCTCGCGACCCTCGGCTACTTCGGTCACATGTGGGAGCTGTACGCGATGTGGGCCTGGATCGCGGTCTTCGCCGGCGACGTCGTCGACTCCGACCGTGGGGCGAGCCTCATCGCGTTCTTCGTCATCGGGATCGGCGCGGCCGGCTCGGTGCACGCCGGTCGCATCAGCGACACCCGCGGCCGGGCGATCGCGGCGCGGTGGGCGCTGTCCGGGTCAGCGGCGATGGCGGTGATCGTCGGCTTCCTCGTCGATGCGCCGCTGGTGGTCGTGCTCATGCCCGCCCTGGTGTGGGGCTACGCGGTCGTCGCCGACAGCGCCCAGTTCTCGACGATCGTGAGCGAAGAGGTCCCTGCGGAGACGGTCGGGACCGCGTTGACGGTGCAGCTGGCGTCGGGCTTCGTGCTGAGCGTGGCCACGATCTTCCTCGTCCCGTGGGTGCGCGACGCCACCAGCTGGGGTTGGGCGTTCGCCATGCTCGCCCCCGGCCCGATCGTGGGCGTGTGGGCGATGCGACAACTCGAGGCCGGACGCGACCGGACAACGCCCGAAGGCGGGGTCCACGCCTAGGCGCCCTGGAGTACGAGACCGTCAGCCGCGGCGCTTTCGGTGGATCGCGGCGCCGATCACGACGATCACGCCGACGATGAAGAAGCCGATGATGCCGACCGCACCGGAGTCCTGTGCGACCTGATCGCCGATGTCGTTGGTGGACTGGGCGACGGCGGCGAGGAAGGACACGGCCGAGAGCGTAGGCGGCCCCCTTGCCATCATCTGGTATCCAATCGGATACCATACGGGCATGCATGCGCCGATGACGCTTCGAACCGCTCGATCCCGGTCGGGCCTCTCGCTGCGATCGCTCGCCGACCGGGCGGGCACCTCGCATTCAACGCTCGCCGCCTACGAGTCGGGCCGCAAGGTCCCGTCGACCGAGACGCTCGCTCGAATCCTGCGAGCTGCGGGCTTCGTCGCCGACCTCGAACTTCGACCCCGAATGGAGTCCCCAGGGCTCGATCGCGGCGACGAGTTGGTCGCGGTCCTCGAGTTGGCTGCCGCCTTCCCGGCGCGGCACGAGCCCGAGCTTCGCTATCCGATCTTCGGTCGATGAACCTCGTCGAACGGATCGTCGCCGTGCATGGCGGGCTCCAGGCGGCCGGCATCCCTCACGCGTTCGGCGGCGCACTGGCGCTCGCCTGGTGCACCCAACGTGCCCGGGGCACCATCGACATCGACGTCAACCTGTTCGTCGATGTCGACGACCGTGATCGCGTGTTCGCTGCCCTGCCCAACGGTGTCGCGGTGACCGACGACGATCGCGTCCGAGTCGAGCGAGACGGGCAGACCAGGCTGTGGTGGGACGCCACGCCGGTCGATGTCTTCTTCAACACCACGCCGTTCCACGAACAGGCGGCCGCCCGAGCCCGGTGGGAAGACTTCGCGGGCGAGCGGGTGCCGTTCCTCGCGTGCCGCGACCTTGCGGTCTTCAAGGCCTTCTTCGACCGGACGAAAGACTGGGCTGATCTCGAAGAGATGGCGACCGCCGGCACGCTCGATGTCGAGGCCGTACTGGGCGTGCTCGTTCGCTACCTCGGCGGCGACGATCCCCGGATCGAGAAGGTCCGTCGCCTGGCCGGCTGATCAGCCGCGGTGGGCGAGGCACGAAGCTGCGTCAGCCTTCGGCGATGAGCTTGGTGAGGGTGAGCTCGGGCTGATCCATCTCCAGGCGCTGAAGCCAGTAGGGCGACTCGAACAGTGCCAGCAGTTCGCCGTCGGCCCGGGCTGCGACCGTCACGCCACTCATCCCGCGGAGCTTGTCGGCCGACTCCTGGTCGGTGATGCGGGCGGTGGTCCACGCACACGGCACCAGCTCGACGGGTGAACCGAACTCGTTCTCGAGCCGGTGCTGAACGACCTCGAACTGGAGCGGACCGACCGCTGCGAGGATCGGGGCCTGATCGCCGACGTCGGGCTCGCGCAGCACCTGCACCACGCCCTCTTCGTCGAGCTGGTTGACGCCGGAACGGAACTGCTTGGCCTTCGACGTGTCGAGCGTGCGTGCGATCCGGAAGTGCGCGGGTGCGAACGAGGGGACGAGCGGCCACTGCACGGCATCGTCGACGAAGACGCTGTCGCCGACGCGGAAGTCGTTGGCGTTGACGAGACCGACGACATCGCCGGGGAAGGCCTGCTCGACGGTCTCGCGATCCTGGCCGGACACCGAGTGGGCGTACTTGGTGGCGAACGGCTTGCCGGTCGGTTCGTGCGTCACGACCATGCCGCGATCGAACTGCCCGGAGCAGACCCGTAGGAACGCGACCCGGTCGCGATGGGCCTTGTCCATGTTGGCCTGGACCTTGAAGACGATCCCCGAGAACGGCGCGTCGAGCGGGCGAGGATCTCCCTCGCGGTCGATGCGAGGCGACGGGGACGGGACGAGATCGACCATCGCGTCGAGAATCATGCGCACACCGAAGTTGGTGAGGGCCGACCCGAAGAACACGGGGGACAGCTCGCCGGCCTCGAAGCGCTTCTTGTCGAAGCTGCGATCCATGACGTCGAGCAGCTCGATGCCCTCCTGGGCCTCCAGCCAGAGGTCGCCCTCTTCGGCTTCGGCCCGTTCGGGTTCGACGATCTCCTCGGGCGCTTCGTCGGCGCCACGAGCGGTACGGGTGTAGCGCACGAAGTCGCCGCTGGTGCGATCGATGAGCCCGCGGAAGCGGTCGCTCTCGCCGACCGGCCAGTTCATCGGCACCGGCTCAAGGATCAGCTGCTCCTCGATCTCGTCGAGGAGTTCGAGCGGATCGCGGCCGGGACGGTCCCACTTGTTGATGAAGGTGACGATCGGGATCTCGCGGTCGCGGCAGACCTCGAAGAGCTTTCGGGTCTGGGACTCGATGCCCTTCGAGCCGTCGAGCACCATGATCGCGGCGTCGGTGGCGGCCAGGACCCGGTACGTGTCCTCGGAGAAGTCGCGGTGGCCGGG
>CAZEML010000041.1:21053-24035 GCA_964513285.1 uncultured Candidatus Nemicrothrix sp. | reverse complement strand
GATGGTGTGGGACGACGTCGACCGTCGGTGGACGGTCACGACCGACGACGGCCACGTGCGCCGAGCCCGCTGGGTGATCACCGGCGTCGGGGTGTTGTCGGTGCCGACCCTCCCGCGCATCGACGGGGTCGACGACTTCGAAGGCATCGCCTTCCACACCCACGCATGGCCGGCCGAGCCGCTCGACCTCAGCGACAAGCGCGTCGGCATCATCGGGACGGGTGCGACCGCCATCCAGATCATCGGCGCGATCGCGCCGCACGTCGGCGAGCTCACCGTGTTCCAGCGTCGACCCAACTGGAGCGTGCCGCTCAACAACAGCGAGATCGACGAGACCGAGATGGCGGCGATCCGGGCTCGGTACGACGAGATCTTCGCCAACTGCGCGGTCACGCCCGGCGGCTTCGAGCACGTGGCCGACCGGCGCGGGTTCGACCAGCTGACCCCCGAGGAGCGTCGTGCGACCTGGGACCGGCTCTACGACGAGCCCGGGTTCGCGCTGCTGCTCGCCAACTTCCCCGAGACGTTCTTCGACAGCGAAGCGAACCAGGAGCTCTCCGACTACGTCGCCGACCGGATCCGGGGGCGGGTGGCGGATCCCGACGTCGCCGACAAGCTGATCCCGCGCGATCACGGCTTCGGGATGCAGCGGCTGCCGCTCGAGACCAACTACTTCGAGGCCTACAACCAGGACAACGTCCGGCTGGTCGACCTGAGCGAGGCGCCGATCGAGCGGGTCACCGCCTCCGGCCTCCAGACGAGCGCGGCGCATCACGAGTTGGACGTGCTCGTCTACGCGACCGGCTTCGACGCGATCACCGGGGCCCTCGGCAAGATCGACATCCGCGGCGTGGACGGCGTCGCGCTGCAGGACCTGTGGCGCGACGGTCCGAGCACGTACCTCGGCGCGCTCGTCCACGGGTTCCCCAACCTGCTCATGGTCGGCGGCCCGCAGAGCGTCTCCGGCTCGACCAACTATCCCCGAGCGCTCGAGACCGCGGTCGACTGGATCAGCGAACTGCTCGAAGACACCCTCGACCAGGGCCACACCCGGCTCGAGGTCACCGCCGACGGGCAGGCCTGGTGGGTCGGCGAGGTCGAGTACTCCCAGAGTCGGATGCCGTTCGGCCACACCTCCAAGAGTTGGTTCACCGGCTACAACTCCAACCTCGAGGGCCACGGCGAAGGCCAGATCCGGCATCAGGCGTACTGGGGTGGCGCACCTCGCTTCCGCGGCTTCCTCGAAGACGCGGCGGCGAACGGCTACCCACACATCGACCGGCGGTGAGCGCCGCGGCCATACTGGCCCGGTGAAGATCCGTTACAAGCTGTCCGGCGCTCCGCTCGGCTACACCCTCGCCAAGGTCGACGGCACCGCCGATCCCTACGGCGACTTCGGCTCCAGCCTCTGGAGCGACGATCGTCAGGTCTCCGCCCTCCTGAAGGAGCTGGTGTTCCTTCGGTGCTCCACGGTCAACGAGTGCCCCACTTGACTCACGAGCCATGTCGCCTCGGCGAGGCGACGCGGACTCAGCGACGACGAGATCGACGCGATCGGTGACCCCGAGCGGTGGGCGGCCGTATTCGACGAGCCGGCCCGGTGGGTGCTCCGGTTGGCCGACGAGATGAGCGGGCCGTCCAGTCACGAACTCAGCGCCGAGCTGCTCAGCGGGTTGCGAGCCCACTTCGACGAGGAGCAACTGGCGGAACTGATCCTCGTCGGCGGCCAGGCCAACCTCAACAACCGAGCCGGAAACGCCGCCAAGCAGTTGCTGGGCGACGAAGACTGACCCGAACGACGGAGGACATCATGGGACAGAACCAGCGAGCCGCGATCCAGATGTCGGATGCCGAGGTGCTCGACTTCATCCATCAGAGCCGCACTGCGACGATGGCCACGATCGGGGCCGACGGAACGCCCCACCTCGTCGCCATGTGGTACGCCGTCGTCGACGGTCAGATCTGGGTCGAGACCAAGGCCAAGTCCCAGAAGGTCGTCAACCTTCGCCGCGACCCACGGATGACGGTGATGATCGAGGACGGCCTCACCTACGACGCACTTCGAGGGGTCGCTCTCGAGGGGACCGCCGAGGTCGTCGACGATCCCGACGCGCTGTGGGCGGTCGGGGTGAGCGTGTGGGAGCGCTACAACGGCCCGTACACCGACGAGGTCAAGCCGCTGGTCGAGATCATGCTGCACAAGCGGGTCGCGGTCCGGCTCGACGTCGAGCGCACCCGCAGCTGGGACCACACGAAGCTGGGGATGGACCCGATCCCGATCGGTGGCACGACGGCCCCGACCGACTGACACCGGCTAGCCGGTGATGTGGTCGACCGCCGCCCGCATCACCTTGATCGACGCTTCGTCCTGGTCGCCGGAGTGGTCGGCGGTCGTGCCGTAGCGCGGGTTGGCCGCGAGGCGCACCACGACCGCATCGCGGCCGGGATCGACGTAGACGTACTGGTTGTAGACGCCGATCGCCGCATAGTCGCCCCGGGCTCCCGGGGTGAGCCACCACTGGTAGCCGTAGCCGTCCGGAAGGGTCTGGCCGGCGATCTGGGGACGGCCAGGGCGGGTGTGTTCGCCATCGGGACGAGTCGATGCCGCGACCCACGCAGCGGGCAGGACCTGGCGCCCGTTCCAGTCGCCCTGCCGGCGATACAGCTCGCCGAGGCGGGCGAAGTCGCCCGGCGCGAGCATCAAGCCGCCGTAGGTCATCTCTCGGCCCTCGTGATCGAGGAGCCAGTAGCCGTCCGACGTCATGCCGAGCGGTTCGCACAGCTTCTCGTGCATGTAGCCGGCGACGGTGCCGCCGGTGGCGCGTGCGAGCACGAGGCCCAGCGCCTGGGTGTCGATCGAGGCGTAGCGGCACTGGGTGCCGGGTTCGGCGTCTCGGTGGGTGCCTCGTACGGCGGCATCGTGGGTCCCCGTGCCGTTCAGCGTCTCGACCAGGGGGTGGATGTCCGACGTCGGATCGTTGT
>CAZEML010000041.1:0-20953 GCA_964513285.1 uncultured Candidatus Nemicrothrix sp. | reverse complement strand
CCCGTGCCGTTCAGCGTCTCGACCAGGGGGTGGATGTCCGACGTCGGATCGTTGTAGTCCTCGTTCCACGCGACTCCCGACGACATCTGCAGGATGTGGCGGATCGAGACACCGGCGTACGCGGACCCGGCGAGCTCCGGCGCGTAGCGATCGGCGGGATCGTGGAGATCGCGGATGCTCCCGTCGTCGAGCGCACAACCGATCAGCGCGGAGGTGAAGCTCTTGGCGACCGACCACGAGATCCAGGGCACGTCGGGGCCGCCGGTGAGCCAGTACGACTCGTGGCGCACGCGGCCGTCGACGAGTACGAGAAACGCCGCGGTCCGGGTGGTGGCGAGAAACTCCTCGGTCGAGCGCATCGCACCCGACGTCCGGAACGTCTCGGGCAACTCGACGAGCTCGCCGCGGGGGAGGGGCTGCGGCTTCGTGGCCGCCGGCATCACCGCGGTCGGAAACTGGTCGGGGTAACGAGGGAAGCGCTCGTACTGCTCGGCACCGGAGAAGAGGCGGAGATCGGGCATCGCCCGGATCGTAAGAGACCGAGGCGTCCCGACGCAGACTGGACGTTTGTTCAGTCTGGTGTACGGTGGCCGCCGTGAGCGCTACCCCGAGCCAAGCCGCCGTCAGCCCCGTCGCGACGATCGAGGCGCTGATCGTCTCGGTACCCGCCGAAGGAAACGCCTTCGCCGACGGTGCCGAGGAGACCCTCCTCGTACGAATCACCGACGAAGACGGCCGCTACGGCATCGGCGAGTGCCCCTGTACGCCGGAGGTCATCAAGGCGATGATCGACCAGGAGACGATCCACTTCTGGAGCCAGGGCGTCCCCGACCTCGTGATCGGCGCCGACCCGATCGAGGCCCGCGCCATCTTCGACCGGGTGTACCACGGCAGCTTCTACCACGGTCGCCGCGGCACCTTCATCCAGGCGATGTCGGCCGTCGACATCGCACTGTGGGATCTCGCCGGCAAACAACTCGGCGTTCCCGTCTACAAGCTCCTCGGCGGGGCCCGGACCGAGCGGATCCGCCCGTACGCCACCTGCTATCCGGGCGACATCTACGACGGCCCGATGGCTCCCATCGTCGACGAGATCGCCCGCCAGGCCCAGATCTCGGTCGAGCAGGGCATCACCGCCATCAAGGTGCCCGTGCTCTTCGGGCCCGAGATCACCGACAAGCAAATCGTCGACTTCACCCGCCTGTCGCGCGAGATGGTGGGGGACGACGTCGTCCTCGCGCTCGACTTCGGCTATCGCTGGCACGACTGGTACGACGCCGCCTGGACCCTCAAGCGCATCGAGGACTACGACATCCACTTCGCCGAGGCCCCCTTGCGGCACGACGACCTCCACGGACACGCGCGCCTCGCCGCAGTCTCGCCCGTTCGGGTCGGTGGGGCCGAGTTCGCCGCGGGTCGATGGGAAGTGCGCGAGTGGCTCGAGACCGGCGGCGTGTCGCTGGTGCAGCCCGGCGTGAGCCGCGCGGGCGGGTTCACCGATCTCATGCGCATCGCGGAGATGTGCGAGATGTACGGCGCCACCCTGATGCCGCACAGCTTCGCGACCGGCATCACCGACATGGCCAACTTCCACCTCATGGCCGCCGCGATCACGATCCCCATGGTGGAGTTCCGTTCGTCCCGGCTCGGCCCGTCACGGCTGCGTACCGAGCTCGTGTCGCCGCCCGAACCCGACTTCGTCGACGGTTTCGCCGCGCTGCCCACCGAGCCGGGCCTCGGCCTGACGCTCAACGAGGCCCTGGTCGAGCAGTACACCCGGACCGTCGGCACGTGACCGAGCTCGCCTTCACGAGCGCCGTCGACGCGCTGGCGGGGTTCGCATCGGGCGAGCTTCGCCCATCGGAGCTGATGGCGGCGGTGCTCGAGCAAGCCGACCGGTGCGGGGCGTTGACCCAGCGCTACGCCGACGATGCGATCGACGCGGTAGCGGCGGCCGACGCGGCCTGGCACCGGGGCGAGGCCCGAGCGCTCGAAGGCCTCCCGGTGGCCATCAAGGAGGACAAGGGCGTCGCCGGTCGGCCCACATCCGCCGGGTCGCTCGTGTGGGCCGATGCCATCGCCGGCGGCAACGCCCCGCCGGTGCAGGCGATCGTCGACGCCGGTGGCGTCGTGCACGCCCGCACCAACGTCAACGAGATGGGGACCGCCGGTATCACCGGCGGACGGCTGTTCCCGCCGACCCACAACGCCTATGACCCGACCAGCAACAGTCTCGGTTCGTCGGGCGGCGCCGCGGTCGCGCTGGCGACCGGCCTGACCACCCTGGCGAACGGATCCGACTATTGCGGGTCGATCCGTCTCCCGGCCGCCGCCAACGGCGTCGTCGGGTTCAAACCCTCGCGGGGGCGCAATGCGGTCGGCGCCTACTTCAACCTCGACTGGTACGACCACGATGGGCCGATGGCTCGTTCGGTCGCCGATTGTGCCGTGCTCCAGAACGTGATGGCCGGCCAGCAGGCGGGCGACCTCTTCAGCCGGCCGGACTGGAGCCCCGTGGATGCGAGGCCCGCGGACCCCGACACCCTCCGGGTTGCCGTGTGTGTCGACCTCGGTATCGCCAGGGTCGAGTCGGAGGTCGCGGCCGCGACCCGAGCCCTCGGCGAACGGCTGGCCGCAGCGGGCGCCACCGTCGAGGAGATCAGCCTCGCTTGGGACGACCGATCGCTCTGGGCGTTCCGTACGCACGCGGCGGCCATCTTCGCCGGCTGGGCTGCGCCCTTCCTCGACGAGCATCGCGACCAGATGACCGACTACGCCATCGCGTTCGCCGAAACCGCGACGAGCTTGACCGCGGTCGACTTCGCGGCGTCGATGGCCGTCGAAGCGTCGATGTGGGACGAGCTGAGCCCGCACTTCGCGACCCACGATGTCGTCATCTGCCCGACGACGACGACAGCCTCGCTCCCGCTCGACCACGACCCGGCCGGTCCACCGGTGGAGATCGCCGGCGAGCTCGTCCCGGCCGACTTCGGCTGGATGCTGACCTGGCCCTTCAACATGCTCAGCGCCCTCCCGGTGATGAATGTCCCGAGCGGGCTGGCGTCGAACGGCGTCCCGATCGGAGCCCAGTTGGTCGGTCGGCCCTTCGCCGATCACGACGTCTTCGCCATCGCCGCGCTCGTCGAAGCGTTGAGCCCACCGATCGGGACCTTCGCCCGATGACCGCATCAAGTGGCGACGCCAGCGAGATCGAGGCCTACAACCCGTTCCTCGGCAACGAACTCGGAATCGACTCCGCTCCGGGGCTCGTCGACGCGGTGATCGGCGACCGGTCCACCATCGTGCGGTTCACCGATGGCGCGACCCACCGGTTCCATCATCAGTGGCTGCGCCACTCCTGCTACTCGCCCCAGTTCGGCAATCCCGCCGACGGCATCCGCTTCAGCACGGTGGTCTCCTTCGATCGCGACATCCGGCCGGAACTCGTCACGGTCGTCGACGATCGGCTGGTGGTGACCTGGGTCGACGGCCACGAGTCCGTCTACGCCGCGGACTGGCTCTGGTACCACGCCTACGACGGTGAGGGGCGGGCTCGGCGGGCCCGCTGGCGCCCGACGCGGTGGCGTGCGTCGCTCGCCGACGAGTTCCCGACCGTGCCATGGGCCGAGGCGTCCGATGGGGGAGTCGGCCAGCTCGCCGCCTACGAGAAGCTGCGCGATTTCGGCATCGTTCGCGTCTCCGGACTCGGAATCGACCCGGACCGGACCGAAGCGCTCGCCGGCCTCGCCGGACCGATCCACGAAACCACGGTGTATGGCCGGATCTACGACGTGAAGGCCGAGCCCGTCGCCAAGCTCGGAGCCAAGACCGGCATGCCTCAGGCTCCACACATCGACGATGCGTTCACCTATTCACCACCCGGCATCGACGTGTTCCACTGTCTCGTCAACACCGACGAAGGCGGACTCAGCACCTACGTCGACGGCTTTGCGATCGCCGCGTCCATCGCGGAGGAAGCCCCCGACGCCTACGCCGCGCTCACCACCCTGTCGGTGAGCCACATCCGTCGGCACCCCGGCGAGATCGACTTCCGTCATCGGGGTCCCCTGATCTCGCTCGACGAGTTCGGTCAGCCCCGTGGCATCCGCTACTTCGATCGGGCCCTCGCTCCCCTCGATGTCGAACCCGACCAGGTCGACCGGCTCTACGACGCCATCCGCGAGTTCAACCGGCGCATGGTGAGCGACGAGTTCATCGCCCGGATCCGGGTCTCGCCCGGCGACGGCGTGTTGATCGACAACCACCGGGTCATGCACGGCCGCACCGCGTTCGACCCCGCGGCCGGGCGCCACATCCGCCTCTGCCACGTGCCCCGCGACGAGTTCCATGCCCGCTGGCGGGAGCTCGCCCGCCGACTCAATCCCGCTGACCACGACCTCCACCTGCCGCAAGGCTCGATCTGATCGGAGTCTCTCCATGTCGATCCGTCCCGAGAAGTGGGCCGACCCCACCAACAAGCTGTTCCCGTACCAGGTCGCCTTCACCGCGCCGCCACAGGACTTCGACGCCGCGCCGAGCGACTTCTTGCGGATCTGCCCACCCGAGGTCGGCGTGCACGGTCGTCTCCTGCACGCCCCGGTCTACGCCCACCAACTGAGCCAGCGGGCCGACAACTTCCACCTGCTCGAGGAGTACGTGCACTGCATGACCAACGCCGGGGCGGACGTCGCCGGCCAGGTCGGCACCAACTGGGTCCACGCGAACGGCACCGACGTCCACGACATCCGCCGCTTCGTCGCCGAGATGGCCGACAAGTACGAGATGCCGTTCCACATGGCCGGCCTCACGCTGGTCGAGGCCTGTGAAGCGATGGGTTACGAACGCATCGCCCTCAACTCGGTGTACTTCTGGCCCGACTGGCGCGATGGCGTGGTGCGCTTCCTTCGCAGCGCCGACATCGACGTCGTCTGGTACGGCAACTTCGTCGACCAGGGTTGGTACGCCACCCAGGAAGAGGTCAACGACCACACGTGGATCTTCCCCGGGGAGCTGGCGCTCGACTCGATGCGTCACACCAAAGAGCGCGCCCCCGACGTCGACGCCATCCTCGTCAACGGCATGTCCAACTACCGCGACGCGAACGGCCTCCCGCAGCGGTTGGTCTCGCTCGCCGCCGACATCGAGGCCGAGATCGATACCCCGGTCCTCGCCGCTGACATCACCCTCTACTGGCGCATCTTCCGCACCCTCGGCGTCGCGCCGATCGGCCGCCAGGGCTCGCTGCTCACGTCGCTGCAAACCGCCTGACCGAAAGGACCGACATGTTCCTCACCCTCTGGGCCACCCCACGCTCGACCTCGACCGCCTTCGAGTGGATGATGCGACAACGCGGCGACTTCGCGTGCTTCCACGAGCCGTGGAACGAGACCTACTACTACGGCGAGGATCGGGTCAGCGACCGAGACGCCGACGTCGAGGCCAAGCCGGGCCACACCTTCGCCTCGGTGTGGGCTGAGCTCCACCAGGCCGAAGCCGACACCGGGTCGGTGTTCGTGAAGGACTTCGCGTACAGCGTCGAGCACGACCTCACCGACGAGCGACTCGCGGGGATGACCCACTCGTTCCTGATCCGCGATCCGCGCCGGGTGATCCAAGGACTCGCCAAGCACTGGCCCGACTGCACCTACGAGGAGGTCGGATTCGAGTCGCTGCATCGCCTCTTCACGCGCATCGCCGACCGCGACGGAACCGCGCCTCCCGTGATGTCGTCCGCCGACCTGCTCGACGACCCGGCCGGCACCACGGCGGCGTACTGCCACGCCGTCGGGATCCCGTACCTGGCTGAGGCGCTCGAGTGGGAACAGGGCGATCGCAGCGAGGTCAGCTGGTACGGCGAAGGCACCGGCCCGTGGCACGACAACCTGCGGGCCAGCACCGGCATCCAGAAACCCAAAACCGAGTACCCGCCGATCGACGACGACCCGCGCCTGGTGGAGTTCTACGAGCGGAGCCTGCCGTTGTACGAGGCCATGCTGGCCCACGCCATCACGCCCGCCAGCACCTGATCACGGAGTGATGGACACGATCTCCGACGGGGCGGAGATGTTGCCGGCCGCGTCGCGCGCCCGTACCTGGTAGCGGTAGATGGTGCCGGCCTCGACGGTGTCGTCGTTGAAGTCGGTCGTCGCCGCGCCCGTGAAGCTCCGGTACACCCAGTTGCGGTGCACCAGATACGAGGCGACGCCGACGTCGTCGGTCGACGGGTCCCAGTCGACGGTGACCGTGCCATCGGCCTCGACCGTGAGGGTCACGTTCTGCGGCGTCGACGGCGCCGTGACGTCCTCGCCCACGCCGATCGACTGGATGGCCGACGGCTGGCTGTACGAGTTGTCGAAGGCCTGCGCCCGCACCTGGTACCGGTAGGTCTCGCCGAACGCCACCGTGTCGTCCACGAAGGTCGACTCGGTGAACGACACGAAGCCCAGGAACTGGAAGTCGCGGTGGATGACGTAGCCCTTCGCATCTGCGACCGGCTCCCAGGTGACGGTGACCTGGTCGACGTCGTTGGTGCTCAACCCGACGTTGGCCGGCGTGCCGAACGGCGGCAGGCCGCCGTCGTTGAACACGGTGACCGACTGCAGCGCCGTCGGCGCCGAGTAGGTGTTGTCCTGGGCCTGGGCTCGGATCTGGTAGCGGTAGGTCTCGCCGGCGACGACGTTCGTGTCGACCCACGACGAATCGGTGAACGGCACGAACTTCACGAACTGGTAGTCGCGGTGGATGACATAGCCCTTGGCATCCGCGACCTGGTCCCACGCGATCGACACTTCGTCGACGCCGTTGGTCGTGACCTGCGGGTTGGCCGGTGTGCCGAACGGCGGCAGGCCGCCGTCGTTGAACACGGTGATCGACTGCAACGGCGTCGGGATCGAGTAGCTGTTGTCGGCGGCTTGGGCTCGGACCTGGTAGCGGTAGCTCTCGCCCTCGACGACGCTGGTGTCGGACCACGACGTCTCGGTGAACGGCACCCACTTCACGAACTGGAAGTCGCGATGGATGACATAGCCCTTCGCATCGGCGACGCCTTCCCAGGTGATGTCGACCTGGTCGACCCCGTTGGTCGAGAGGGTCGCGTTGGCCGGGGTCCCGAAGGGCGGGAGTTCGCCTTCGTCGAACACCGTGATCGACTGCAGCGGGCTCGGCGGTGAGTAGCTGTTGTCGAGCGCTTGAGCCCGAACCTGGTAGCGGTAGGTCTCACCCTCGGTGACGCCGCCGTCGACCAGTTGGGTGGTGCCCGGCTCGACGAAGCCGATGAACTGGAAGTCGCGGTGCACGAGGTAGCCCTTGGCGTTCGACACCGGCTCCCAGGTCACCGTGACCTCGTCGGTGCCGTTGGTGGCGAGTCCGACGTTCGCCGGGGTGCCGAACGGCGGAAGGTCCGAGACGGTGCCGATCACGTCGACCTCGCCGAGGTGGAGCATGTTCGTGCCCGACAGTTGCACCCGGACGTACTGACCCTCGACGTTCGGCACCGAGAACTGTTCGAGGGCGCCGGCGCCACCGCTGAAGCTGGTACTCCAGGTCGCGGCCGCGCGCGCCTCGGCCAGGGTCATCGCGCCGAACGGCGCGTCACCGATGAGGATGTCGAAGTCGGCGAGGCGCTCCTCACAGCAATCGGTGCGGTTGAACAGGTTGACGCCATCGACGCTGAAGACGCCGCCGAGGTCGACCTCCCACCACGCCTCGAGTTCGCTCTGGGTGTGGCTCACCGGATCGTCGGGGTAGTCGCCGCCCTGGTTGCCGTCGATGGCGTTGGCCGCCTCGAAGCCCTCGCCCCACAGGCTCGACTGGGTGGCGGTGCCGTCGGTGGCGACGTCGGTGCCGGTGTTGGCGACGGTGTCGCGGTGGTCACCGATGCCATCACCGTCGCTGTCGACGCTCTCGAACACGTCGACCTCGGCGAGCTGCAGGAAGTCGGAGTCGGGGAGCTGGAGGCGCACGTAGCGGCCACTCACGTCCGGCAGCGAGAGCTGGGAGAGCTCGCTCGTGGAGGGGACCACGACCGAGTACGTGGCCGCGGCCCGAGCGGTCGCGAGGTCGACGTCGCCGAGCGGGGTTTCGCTGATCAGCACCTCGACGTCGTCGAGGCGATCGGAGGCCGCGTCGGTGCGGTTGTAGAGGTTGACGCCGGACAGCGTCTTGACGGCCCCGAGATCGACCTCCCACCACGGCTGACTCTCGCTCGCCGTGATCGTGACCGGGTAGGCCGGGTGCCAGCCGAGCGGTTCGCCGTCGATCGCCGAAGCGGCGCCGTGCACCGCCTCGTTGCCCTGGTAGGTGCTCGACTGGGTCGCGGTGCCGGCCTGGCTGATCGACGGGCCGGACGTGTTGACCGTGTCGCGGAAGTCGTCGACGCCGTCGCCGTCGGCGTCCTCCATGTCGCAGAAGCGTCCGAAGCCCTGGGCGGTGCCGCCGTAGTCGCCGCCGACCCACAAGCAGCCGGTCGAGTCCGCGAAGGCGGCGTAGGGGCCTTCACCCCAGATCCGGATGTTGGCTCGGAAGTCGTAGGCGGTGCCGTCGGAACGGAAGAGTCGGAAGCCGCCGTTGGGGTAGCCGAGGGTGGGCACGTACTCGTTGTCGAAGGTCGACCAGTAGTTACCGCGGCAGTGGCAACCCCAGAGCAGCACGTTCGGGGCGAGCAGCTCACCGACCTGGTAGTCACCGCCACCCCAGGCACCGGTCCAGCGACGCGTGCACGCCGTGTCGTCCTGAGCGCCGGAGAAGCCGGTGAAGACACAGCCCTCGATGTCCCAGGTGTCGGCGTTGCGAGAGATCGTGATGTGCTCCTCGCCGGCGTACCAGTGTCGGTCACCGTCGATCACCGTGGCGTACCAGCCGCGGCTGTTCGGTGAGTTGAGGGGCATCGGATAGGCAACGGCGCCCTGCTCGTCGAGCAGCAGCTTGCCGTCGACGTGGGAGACGACCGCGCCGTTGTCGGTGTCGGGGGAGGCGTCGACCGACTCGAACGAGCCGGCGAGGATGACGCGGCCGCGGCCCGGGTCGGAGTCGACCGCGAAGACGCCGCCGCTGGTCGGGCGCGGAACCCAATCGTCGTCGACCTTGCCGGTCGTGCCGTCGACACGCGCAGTGGAGTAGCGGCCGTGACCGAAGAAGGCGTCGATGAGCCGGTTGAACTCGCCGACCACGTAGAGGTTGTCGCCCTCGAAGTGGAGGTCGCGGACCGCAGCCTCGAACTCGGACTCGACGTTGTCGACCTCGGCCGCGAAGGTCGGGTCGATGACGCCGGTGATCGGGTCGAGGGCGACCAGACCCTGGCGTGGCGTCCCGTTGACGGTGTCGAACTCGCCGCCGACGTAGAGGAGACCGTTGTAGGACTGGAGGGTCCACACGACGTCGTCGAGTACGGGGGTCCAGGTGGTGATGTACTCGCCGGTGGCGACGTCGAACGCGGCGAGGAAGGGCTGATCCCACGTCTGGGCCCCGGCGAAGGCGTTGTCGACGACCTGGGTGAACGAACCGCCGACGAAGACGCGGTCGCCGACCTGGGTGAAGTCGCGCACCTGCCAGCTCTGATTCGAGATCGACGACTGGGTGAAGCCGGTCACGCCCGCGGTGGGGGTCGGATACGGGCTGAGCGTGTCGGGGTTGATCGGCGAGGACGGCGCGACGACCGCCGCGGCCGGCTCAGAGGAGTCGGGGTTCGCGGTCACCAGCAGGCTTGCAAGGATCGCCAGCGACAGGAAGACAGCCCAGCGGGGCCGACGGATGGGGGTGGTCATCGGAGTCTCCAGGGTGCTGCTTCTCCCGCCGCCCGTTGGCGAGAAAGCCACGAAAGGTGAGCGTACCGCTCACAATGCGTGAGCTGAAGTGTCCTCTGGACCATTTTCGGCGCGCAGGATCCCATGTCAGTGCCGTCGGCACGGAGCGCACGTCTTTGACCACTTTCGACGCCGTGCTCGGCGGCGTCGTCAGTCCGAACGCCAGAGTCGGGCCTGGCAGTCGAACAGATCGACCGCCCGGTCATAGGCGGCGGTCGTGCCGATGGTGGGCCAGGAGCCGCGATCGTCGAGGCGGCAGTCGAGGTCGGTGACGACCACCCCGGGTCGGACTTCGATGTCGAGCTCGCCGGTCGTCGCCCGGTGCGGAACGTCTGGTGTCGCGACCGTGACGGTCAGGACGGCACTCAGGGCGAGTGCGCCGACCAGCGACCACTGGAGCCGCCGGGGCGCCCGGCCGAGGATGATGGCGACGAACACGATGGCCGGTAGCAGATGAAGCGGCTTCCATGGGAAGCGCAGGTAGACGGCCTCGGTCCAGAGGAAGCCGAGCACGGCGAAGCGAACGAGGCGCGAGTCGGCCCACGCCAGATCGATTCGGGCCCGGGTGACGAGCCACCACGCGAGGACGACGATGGCGGCCACACCCCAGAAGGCGATGTTCTTGACGCCCCACCGGCCGATCAGGGTTGTCAGGTTGGTGACCTGGGTCTCGGTGGTCACGAAGTCGAAGCTGCGATCGCTCGCCAGCCAGACGGGCAAGAAGCACAGCGCGCCGACCACCACGGTCACGAGGCCGGTGCTGATGAGTGAGCCGATCTCGGCGCGCCGTCGACCCCAGAGGTCGGCCAGGAGCCACGCGCCCACCAGGCCGACCGTGGATGCTCGCACCCCGATGGCGAGCCCGAAGCAGAGGCCGGCGAGCCAGATCGAATCCCGTGTCCGTGCCCTGGCTCCGGCGAGCACGAGGGCGATCGCCATCAGGTAGTCGCCGAGCGAGGTGGAGGCGAGCCACCACCATGGTGAGGCGAGGACGATGGCGATCGTCGGCGTCGGGTCGATCGACTCGCTTCGCATGAGGGCGGCGAGCGCGACGAGGGCGAGCGCAGCGGTGATCAGTGAGCCGAGGACGACCCCGGCCGACCCGAGTCCGAGGTCGAGCACGTAGGCGGTGACCTCGTAGGGAAGGTTGCCGGGTGGGCGCGACAGTTCGTAGTCGCCGTCGAAGAAGGACTCGCCGGCGCGCAGGACGTTGGCGATGTCGATGTCGGTCCCGTATCCCAGGAAGAGCGCAGGAAGTCCGACGACGAACGCGGCGCCGATGAGCTGCGTCGACCGGTCGACCGGCTGGGGGCGCGCGGCAGCGGCGGCGGGTCGCTCCGTCTCCGCCGACGGCTTGTGTTCCGGTGACGACCCGCTCGTCGTCGACCGCCCCTCTGTGTTCACCAACGGCACGGATCCTGGTTCGTCTCGTGGACGATCCCGGTCCCGATCGGCGGGGGCGGGCTCGGCGTCGTCGCGCAGCGAATCTACCAGGCGTGGCAAGATGCACCGTCAACGGGAGGTGGGCATGGTCGACGAGGCCACGTTGCGAATCGAGTTGGCGGCGGTCTTTCGGATCGCCGCGCACGAGGGCTGGCACGAGTCGGTTGCCAACCACTTCAGTGCGGCGGTCTCCGACGACGGCCGGACCTTTCTGATGAACCCCCGGTGGCAGCACTTCTCTCAGGTCAAGGCCAGCGACCTGTTGCTCCTCGACGTCGACGACCCCGACGTGATGGAGCGGCCCGATGCTCCGGACCCGTCCGCCTGGGCGATCCACGGTGCGATCCACGCCGAGGTGCCCGCGGCCCGGGTCCTGCTGCACGCGCATCCCATCCACGCCACGGCGCTCGCCGCGCTCGCCGACCCGACCCTGCTGCCGATCGACCAGAACACCGCCCGGTTCTTCGGCGAGGTGGCCTACGACCTCGAGTTCGGGGGCATCGCCGACGATGCTGCAGAGGGCCGGCGGCTCGCATCGGTCATGCAGGATCGGCCCGTCCTCATGATGGGCAACCACGGCGTCACCGTGAGCGCCCCGACGATCGCCGAGGCCTTCGAGTCGCTCTACTACCTCGAGCGGGCCTGCCAGACCCTCGTGCTCGCCTACGGAACCGGGCAGCCGCTGGCGGTGCTCAGCGACGACATGGCGGCCAAGGTGGCGAAGGGCTGGAGGGCGTTCTCCGGAATGGGACGGGCCCATCTCGATGCACGGATGGCCGAACTCGATCGCACCGAGCCGGAGTACCGGGACTGATGGCCGCAGCCCCCTCCCTCGACGGACGGGTCTTCGCCGACGTCACCGACGACCACGCCGGCGATGTCGGTGCCGATACCCGCTTCGAGTATCACGAGGAACCCGATGGCGTGATCTGGGCCCGCTACGGAGGAGGAACCGTGCGCCTGGGTCACCTCGTCGGCACCCGCGAGGGCGATCGCCTCGACTTCCGGTATTCCCACGTCACCATCGACGGCACGACCGCCAGCGGCCACTGCCGGAGCCAGATCGTCGTGCTCGACGACGGACGACTCGAGTTCCACGAGTCGTGGGAGTGGGAGAGTCAGCCCGGCTCCGGCACGAGCACCGTCCGCGAGGTCACTCGCTCGTAGGGCCGCCCTGGAAGTCGGCGGCCCGCTTCTCGCGCACCGCGGCGATGCCCTCGAGCGCGTCGGGGCCCTGGAACCCCAAGAACTCATAGGCGAGCGACGCCTCGAAGGCGGGCGCCATCTGGCGGTAGGCGAAGTTGAGGGTGTGCTTGGTCCAGCGGATGGCTTGCTGGGCGCCGTCGGCGAGTTCGGTGGCGACGGTGAGGGCCTCGTCGAGGATCGGCTCGGGACCGTCGGCGTCGTCGACACAGATCGAGACCAGACCGATGCGTTCGGCTTCTTCGCCGGACAGGTCTCGGCAGGTCAGGAGGTAGTACTTGGCCTTCGCCATGCCGCAGAGCAACGGCCAGCAGATTGCCGCGTGATCGCCCGCCGCGACGCCGAGACGGGTGTGGCCGTCGATGATGCGAGCCTTCTTGCCGACGACCGAGACGTCGGCCAGGAGGCCGGCCACCAGGCCGGCACCCACGGCGGGACCCCACATCGCCGACACGACCGGCTTCGAGCAGTTGATGACGTTGTGCACGAGGTCGCGGGCCTCTCGGAGGACCTCGAGCGATGTGCCGTAGTCGTCGACCATCGCGTCGAGCAGCTCGAAGCTGCCGCCCGACGAGAACCCCTTGCCCGCGCCGGCCAACAACGCCACCCGGACGTCGGGGTCGCGGTCGACCGCCAGCCAGACGTCGGCGAGTTGTCGATGCTTGCGGGGGTCGACCGAGTTGAGGCCGGGTCCCTCCATCGTGATCTGCAACACGCCATCGGCGGGGTTGGTGAACGTGAGCGTGTCGAACTGCTCGGTGAAGCGATCGATCATCAGCCTGCCTCCGTGACGGCTCGGGCCACCTCGCCCCACTTGGCGAGCTGGGTCGGGTCGGTTCGCATCTCGTGCTCGCCGAGGTACAACACGACGCGAGCGGCCGTGCCGGAGTATCGCTCGAGCAGCCGGTCGGCCATGTCGTCCCACGGCGCCACGAGGGCGTAGTGCTCGAGCATGTCGTCGGTGATCACGTCGCCGATCGTGTCGAGTTCGCCCGCCTTGAACTTCTCGCGGATCCGCCCGGTCGTACCCTCGAAGCCGAGGTCGTCGAACTGGAAGGCGTAGTTGGGGGTCGAGCCGTAGAACGCGATCTGGCGCCGAGCGACCGACACGTAGCGCTCGCGCTCCTCGGGCGTGTCGCCCGGACAAGCGAAGACCGGCACGATCAGATCGACCTCGGACGCGTCGCGGCCGACTTCGGCGGCGCCGGCGGCCAGGTCGGGAAGCAGACGATCCTGCAGGTAGGTCATCGAGTGGAGCGGGTGGACGTGAACACCGTCGGCCACCTGGGCCGCCACCTTGGTCATCAGCGGCCCGACCGCGGAGATGTCGACCTTCATCGGGTGATCGTGGCGGCGCGGTGACCAGTCGCGGGGGAGCAGCGACATCGAGTAGAAGTCGCCGTCGTGGTCGAGCTTCTCCTCGCGGTTGAACGCCCGCCAGCACGCCTTCACCGCCTCGACGTAGTCGCGGAGGCGAGCCGCGGGCTGATCGAACTCGCTGCTGTAGCGCCGTTCGACATGGGCTCGAACCTGCGAACCGAGTCCGAGTCGGAAGCGGCCATCGGTGTTCTCGGCGAGTTCGTAGGCCATCGCCGCCGACAGCATCGGGCTGCGGGGAAAGGCGACGGCGATCCCGGTCGTGAAGAACAGGCTGGGCGCCGCCATGGACGCTGCGGCGATCTGCATCCAGGGCACTTGCGTCGTCTCGGTGTAGAGCATGCCGCTGAAGCCGGCGCCCTCCAGGAGGCGGGCGAGGTCGGCGGCGTCGTCCCAGGTACTGGCACCGGTCATGAGGTCGATCTGCACGTCGCCGACCCTAGTCGCGAGCGCTCCTGACACATTCCGGCGAAAGTGTCAGGGGTGTCCTACACTCTCGACTTCGTCGTTCCGCTGAGGTGTTCACCATGTCGATGATCGGTACCCGCGTGGTACGCAAGGAAGACCCGGAGCTGCTCACCGCCGGCGGCACCTATGTGGCCGACAGCGGACCGAGCGATGCGCTTCACGCAGTCTTCGTGCGGTCGATGATGGCGCACGGGACCATCGAGTCGATCGAGGTCGACGACGCTCGGGCGATGCCCGGCGTGGCCGCCGTGTACACCGCCGCCGATCTCGACCTGTCCCCCCAGCCGCCCGGCAATCCGCTCCTCAACCAGGCGATGACGAGGACCTGGCTGGCGACCGACCGGGTCCGGTACGTCGGTGAGCCCTACGCCATCGTGCTGGCGGAGACGATGGCCCAGGCGGTCGACGCCGCCGAACTCGTCTACGCCGACATCGAACCGCTCGACGTCGTCATCGAGCTCGACGATTCGCTTGCCGAGGAGACCCTCCTCTTCCCCGACGTCGGCTCGAACCGCTCCTTCGTCATGCCCTCCGCCGCCGACGGCGACGTCATGGACGGCTGTGAGGTCACCGTCGATCTCGAGTTCACCAACCCGCGACTGTCGGTCGCACCGATCGAGCCCCGGGCCACGGTCTGTGAGTGGGTCGATGGTCGGTTGACGGTCTGGGCCTGCACCCAGTTCCCGCACCGCTCCCAGGAGGGGTTCGTCGCGGCGATGGGCATCGAGGCTGCGGCCTGTCGCGTCATCACACCCGACGTCGGCGGCGGCTTCGGTGCGAAGAACGCCAACTACGCCGAAGACTTCGTCGTCGGGGCTGCGGCCCGAGCCGTGGGCCGGGCGGTCCGCTGGGTCGAGACCCGGTCGGAGTCGATGACCAATCTCGCCCATGGCCGGAGCCTCCGGTACCGCCTCACCCTCGGCGGCAGTCGCGACGGCGACCTGAAGGCCTACCGGATGCACATCGTCCAGGACGCGGGTGCCTACCCGGCGATCGGTTCGGTGCTGCCGATGTTCGGCCGGATCATGGCCACCGGCAACTACGACATCCCCGCGGTCGACGTCTCGGCCGAGTCGGTCGTCACCAACACGACTCCGATCGGCGCCTACCGCGGCGCCGGCCGGCCCGAGGCCACCCTCGCGATCGAGCGCATCGTCGACGTGTTCGCCGCCGAGATCGGCATGGACCCCGCCGAGCTGCGGCGCCGCAACTTCATCGCCCCCGATGCCTTTCCGTTCAAGACGCCCACCGGCGCCGACATGGACACCGGCGACTACGCCGCCGCTCTCGACAAGGTGCTTGAACATGTCGACCTCGACGGGCTGCGTGCCGATCAGGCGGCGCGGATCGACGACCCGTCCCGGCCGCTGCTCGGCATCGGCTGGTCGGCCTACGTGGAGATCACCAACCCCCTCGGTGCGTCGGAATTCGGCAGTTGCGAGATCCGCCCCGACGGCTCGGCGCTGTTGCTGACCGGCTCGTCGCCCCACGGCCAAGGCCACTACACGACCGTCGCGCAGCTGACGAGCGAGCTGACCGGCATCCCGATCGAACGCATCGAGGTCCGCCACGGCGACACCGACGAGGTCAAGCGTGGCGGCGGCACCGGTGGCTCGCGCTCGTTGCAGGTCGGCGGCACCGCCATCTGGGAGGCGACCAAGACGGTGATCGATCAGGCGAAGGATCTCGCCGCCGACATCCTCGAGGCCAACCCGGCCGACATCGTGCTCGACACCGACGCCGGCGAGTTCTCGGTCACCGGGACGCCCGCCGTCTCGGTCGGCTGGGCCGACATCGGCGCCAAGGCCGCGGCGGCCGGCGAGCCGCTGGCCGCGGAGAACGACTTCAAGCCGCCGGCGGCGACCTTCCCGTTCGGGATGCACCTCTCGGTGGTCGAGGTCGATCGCGACACCGGCCAGGTCACCCTCGTTCGCCATGTTGCCTGCGACGACGCGGGCATCATCGTCAACCCCACGATCGTCGACGGCCAGGTCCACGGGGGTGTCGGCGGCGGCGTCGGCCAAGCGCTGATGGAGGAGTTCCTCTACGACGAATGGGGCAATCCGCAGACCGGCAACTTCATGGACTACGCGATCCCGGCCGCATCGGAGTTCCCGAGCTTCGATCGCATCCCGATGGAGACGCCGACCGACCGGAACCCGCTCGGCGTGAAGGGCATCGGCGAAGCCGGCACGATCGGCTCGACCCCGGCGGTGCAGAATGCCGTCGTCGACGCCCTGAAGCACCTCGGGGTGACGCACGTGGAGATCCCCGTCAAACCGCAGCGGGTGTGGCGGGCGATCCAGGCCGCGACGGCCTGACCGACCGAGGAGACACCGTGAAGAAGATCCCGAGCGACGATCGGCGAGCCCAGTACAAGTCCAGCGACGTCGACGTCGACGCCGAGGAGCTGCGGACGCACCTGGACGGCAAGCACCGGTGGGTGCTCGCCACCACGCGCACCGACGGTCGCCCGCAGATGAGCCTCGTCACCGGCGGCATGAGCGCCGATGGGCGCCTGCTGGTCGCCAGCTACCCGAGCCGCGCCAAGGTCAAGAACGCCAAGCGCGACGCCAACGTCTCGATCCTCGTCATGGGGGAGGCCTTCAACGATGCATGGGTGCAGATCGACGGCACCGCTGCGGTGGCCGACGTGCCCGACGGGCTCGACGACTTCGTCGAGTACTTCCGTTGCATCAGCGGCGAGCACCCGGACTGGGACGAGTACCGCCAGGCGATGATCGACCAGGGCAAGAGCGTCATCGCCATCACGCCGACCCGCTGGAGCCCGGTGAGCAAGGGCGGGTTCCCGCCCGAGCTGTTCGAGGACTGACATGGACCCGCAGCTGCGGGCTCGCATCGCCGACACCGTCGGCGCCGTGGCGACGGTCCGTCGCGTGAGCGGAGGCGACTTCGCCGACGCGTACGCCGTCGAGCTCGTCGACGGCGGCCGGGTCTTCGCCAAGACCCATCGTCGGCCACCTCCCGAGTTCTTCTCGACCGAGGCGGCGGGCCTGACGTGGCTGCGCGAGGCCGAAGCCCTCTCGGTGCCCCAGGTCCTCGCCGTGTTCGACGACGCCTCGGCCGGCTTGATCCTCGAGTGGGTCGACGAAGGTGGTCGCAGCGACGAGGCCGACTTCGGACGGCGTCTGGCGACCCTCCACGCCGCCGGAGCGCCGGCCTTCGGTCGCTCGGACGGGCGCACGACCGGGAGCCTGGCGCTGCCGAACGATCCGTGCCCGACGTGGACGGACTTCTACGCGACGCGGCGTTTGCTTCCGCTCGCCCGGATGGCCTCGGATCGAGGCGCCCTTCCGCCGGCCAGCATCGAGTCGATCGAGACCGTCGCTGATCAACTCGATCGCTACGGCGCCGCTGACGAACCCCCGGCTCGGCTCCACGGGGATCTGTGGGCGGGGAACCGTCTCGTCGACCGGCAGGGGAGGAGCTGGCTGGTCGACCCCGCGGCCCACGGCGGCCACCGCGAGTTCGACCTCGCGATGATGCGCCTGTTCGGGGGGTACGGCGACGCCGCCTTCCGCTCGTACGACGAGGTCGCACCGCTCGCCGCCGGCTGGGAGGACCGCATCGACCTGCACCAGCTGGCCCCGCTGATCGTGCATGCGATCAAGTTCGGCGGCGGCTATGTCGCCGCGGTGGACGGCGCGCTCGGGCGACTCGCCTGAGCGCGAGTTCTGAGCGGGCGGGGGCCGATCGATACCATCGGGCCATGTCGCTCACCGAGACCACGGCCGTCGAGGTCGCCGACCTCGACAATCCCCTCATGCCCATCTTCTGGGCTCGACCGCAGACCGAGATCGAGGACGCGCTCGCTCGGCTCCGTCGGGCGCCGCTGACGAAGTTCCCCGAACTGCCCGAGGGCCCGGTCGACCCGAACGACCCTGGGCTCGCGCTCCTCGGTAGTGGCGCGTTCGTCGCGACCCGCCATGCCGACATCCTCCACATGTCGCGTCATCCCGAGATCTGGAGTTCGGCGTCGGGCATCACGACGATCGAGACGCCGCCGGAGTTCAACGAGTTCTTCGGCTCGATGATCGCGATGGACGACCCGCGCCACGCCCGTCTCCGCAAGATCGTGTCGGCCGGGTTCACCCCTCGGATGCTCAACAAGCTGGAGGAAGGGGTCGTCGAGCAGGCCCGAACGATTCTCGACACCGTGTGTGAGCGCGGGAAGGTCGACTTCGTCACCGATGTCGCGGCTCAGCTGCCGTTGAAGATCGTCTGTGACCTGATGGGCATTCCCGACGAGCACCTCGACTTCGTCTTCGACCAGTCGAACACCATCCTCGGCATCAGCGACCCCGAGTACGCACCCCCCGCCGGGGTCGACGGGGTCACGGCCCTGCTGATGGCCGGCGGCGCCCTCGCCGAGTTGATGAAGGAGGTCGCCAAGTCCAAGGAGGGGAGCGACAGCGACGATCTGACGACGTTGCTCGTCAACGCCGAGGTCGACGGCGAGAAGCTGACCGAAGCAGACATCGCCAGCTTCTTCGTGCTGCTCGTCGTCGCCGGCAACGAGACGACCCGAAACGCGATCAGCTGGGGCCTCACGTATCTGACCGATAACCCGGACCAGCGAGCGCTCTGGCAAGCGGACTTCGAGACCCACGCCAAGACCGCCGTCGAGGAGATCGTCCGCCTCGCCAGCCCGGTCACCTACATGCGTCGTACCGCCCTCGAGGACACCGAACTCGCCGGCGTGCCGATCGCGGCCGGCGAGAAGGTGTGCATGAACTATCTGGCCGCCAACCGCGACGAGGACGTGTTCGACGATCCGTTCCGCTTCGACGTTCGGCGCGACCCGAACCCGCACATCGGCTACGGCGGGCCCGGCCCGCACTTCTGCCTCGGCGCCCATCTCGCCCGCCGCGAGATCACCGTGATGTTCCGGGAGCTGTTCGATCGCCTGCCCGACATCGAGGCGACGAGCGAACCCGACGTCTTGACCGCCGCGTTCATCCACGGGGTGAAGCACCTCGACGCGGAATTCACGCCGGTCTCGCCGCGTCGCTAGCGGCGACGGATCGGATTCTTCGCCAACCGGTGGTGGCGACGGGGCGGCGAGACGCCGCTCGCCAGCACGAGGCCGAGCACCCGGTAGCGGTGCGGTCGATACGGCTCGAGGAGTTCGAGCATGCGTGCGTCGTCGGCTCGTTCGTCACGGTCGAAGAACCAGCCGACAGCGCGGGGGAAGCCGAAATCGCCGGTGATCACGGTGTCCGGGTCGCCCCAGGTCAGGCCCTGCAGGCCGCCGAGGGTCCATGGCCCCACGCCCCGAACGGCACCGATTCGAGGTGCGGCATCGGCCCAGGTGCGATCGACTGAAGCATGGAGGCGCTGGGCGACCGCGGCCGCGTTGATCAGAATCTGCGCCCGCGAGCGTTCGACCCCGAAGTCGTGGAACTCGACATAGGAGCGGCGTGCGACGGTGGCCGGGTCGGGAGGCAGGAGGAGGTCGTGGGGGCCGGGGCTCGCATCGCCCCAGGCGCGCACCATCGCCCGCCAGTGAGCTGCGGCGTCGACGAAGCGCACCCGCTGCTGGAGGATGAAGGCACCGAGGTCGTGCCAGACCGTGCCGGTCGCCCCGATCCGCGAGCGGTGGTGCTTCCGCCAGACGTCGCGCAGCGCGCCGTCGGGGCGAAAGGTGGAGACGTCGTCGTCGAGCCCCAGCAGGCGCGGCGCTCGAGCGACGAGCCAGGGAGCACCGTCGCCCCACGCCTCGACCTCGGCGACGCCGTCCTCCCAGAGCACCCGGATCTCCCCGGGCCCGTCCGGGGTGAGCGTCGCCCGCACGAAACGGCCCGGTTCGAGGAGGACCGTCGGATCGAGGCAGGATCGCAGCACCGCGCAGCGTCGACGCCAGGTCGACGCCGTCGACCGGTAGACGCACGAAGGTGGAGGAGCCCATCAGGCGGGGACCCTAGCGATGTGCGAGCATCCGGCCATGACCGAGTCCGAGGACCTGCGCGCCGCCTTCCGGCACCTGCTCGCCCAGCTCGAAGCGGCCGAGGCGGACCTTCACCGCTTCACCGCGGCCGACGACGCCGCCGGCCTCGCCCGCGGCTACCAGCACCTGGGCCGCCAGCTCCTGAAGGGCCTGGAAGAGCATCTTCTGCGCGACGCCGACCATCCGATGGGACGGGTCCTCGACGATCGCATCCGGACCGGCGGCGACAACCCCGACCAGCGGTACCTGTTCGCTCCGGTTCGTGGTGGAGAGACGTATCGGGTCTGGGGGCGGAAGGGCTCGGCCGCCCGCATCGAGTTGCAGCTCTACTCCCGCGAGCCGTATGGCGGCGAGGACGTCGGTGTCGGCTACCTGCCCGACGACGCGATCGCGTACGAGGACGACGGCAGCTTCTCGGTCCTGCTCGGGCCCGAGGTGAGCGGCCCGAGCACGCTCGTCAACCCGCCCGAGGCGACGATTCTCAACGTCCGCCAGATCTGGTCGGCGTGGACCGATGACGACCCCGGCGCGGTCTATGTCGACCGGGTCGGTTGGGAAGGGGCGCGTAAGCACACCGATGCGCCGGCGACGGTGGCCGCTCGACTCCGCGGGGCCGCCGACGACATCGCCTCCTCGGTCCGGTGCTGGCCCGAGCTCGTGCAGAACGGCCCGTTGACGTTCCTCGAGGTCAACA
>CAZEML010000040.1:0-24203 GCA_964513285.1 uncultured Candidatus Nemicrothrix sp. | reverse complement strand
CATCGGCGGCCCACCCGCCAGCCGCGTCAACAACCTGGCAGGACACAACAGCTAGGCCGCGAGCGCGGCGGCGCGCACCTGGGCGGCGCCACGAAGCACGGGGGCGAGCCGCCGCCAGCGGAACTGGCGGTACCGGTAGAAGGCGTGGGCGAAGGCCACGACGATCGGGGTGAGGATGCCGGCGTCGATGTCGATCTGGTCCTCGTAGCGACAGCCGTCGGCGGTCGGTGTGGTCGTGATGGTGTGATCCCAACGGCGGACGAAGCCACCGGATTCGTTCGAGACCAGTGTTCGTGTGGTGGGGTCGAGCTCGACGATCCCGAGGGTGTGGCGGGTCAGCGGCACGATGCCGAACAGGAAGGTCCAGCCGACGATCTCGTCGCCGACCGCCATCGGCTCGCGCACCGCCTCGGCGGCGGGAAAGCGAATCGCGCCACGAGCCACGTGGACGAACGCCTGGATCGAGCCGAGGGCGTCGAAGGCGTCGTCGGCGGAGCAGTCGAGGTGGGTGGAGATGCTGATTGATCGCATGGGGCAAAGATGCGAGTATTGCTCGTGTCTGTCAACTCGCATTCGCGTCGTTCCGCCGACCCCCGCAAGACCCCCCGCCAGGCCCGCAGCCAGGCGACCGTCGATCGCATCCTCGATGTCGCTGCTCGCTTTTTCGATACGCGCGGCTACAAGGGAACGACGACGAACCACATCGCGGAGGGGGCGGGCGTCTCGGTCGGCTCGCTGTACCAGTACTTCCCCAACAAGGACGCGCTGTTGACCGCCCTCGCCACCCGACACCTCGACGACGTCGTACCGACCCTCGTCCAACTGACCACCGCCTACGCCGCGGCCCCGCTCGACACCCCCGCGCTGGCCCGAGCGATCGTGCAGACGACCGCCGCGCTCAACCCCGACGATCTCCACCGACTGCTCCGAGACGCACCCCACAACGAGGCGGTGGCGGCCCGCTTCGCGGAGATCGAGCAACTCTCGGCCGCCTTCCTCACCGACCACCTCGTCGCCGCGGGCCGACCGGCCGACGAGGCCGGCCTTCGGGCCCGGATGGCGGTCGAAGTCATCGACGCCCTCGTCCACGGGACGGCGATCGCCGAGCCCGGAGGCGTCGACGAGGCGGTCCGAGTCGTGATCGCCGTGCTCGACGGCTGAGCGTCAGCGGCCGGTGGCCGCGCTGGTCGGCGACCAGCGATGGCCCCACGGATCGACGAACCAGCCACTCCGAAACCCGTGCTGGTCCGCGGGCGGCCGCTCACCGGTCGCCCCGGCGAGCACCGCGTGCTCGTAGGTCGAGTCACAGTCGTCGACGTGGATGACGAGCGACACCGAGTTGCTGCCCTGGGTCGCCGGGGCGTGCAGGTTCATCTCGGCGAATTCGTCGGCCAGGTAGAAGACCTGGTCACCGATCGTCATCTCGGCATGACCGATCCGCCCGTCGTCCATCTCGAACAGTTCGCCGCTTCGTTCGGCACCGAAGACCTCGGCGTAGAACTGCAGCGCGGCTCGGCTGTCGGCGACGGTGAGATACGGGATGAAGACCTGGCCCATCGGGGGTGCCTCCTCGGTCGTGGTGGTCGGGGGATCGGGGATGGTGCGCGACAGCGGGAACGCCTCGGGACCCGGTCCGTCGCGGCGAAGCCGCTCCAGCCGATCGAGGGCCTCCTCGAGCGTGGGCGTGGTCCCGGCGGGAATCCACCAGCCGACGACCATCGGCGTGGCCTCGCGCTCGAACCACTCGCTCCGGCGTCGCAAGTAGGAGGCGTGGTCCGTGCGGAACATGAATTCGCGGAGCGACTCGTAGTCGGCCCACACCGACAGGTTCGACGCGAGCAGCGGGTCGTCCGAACCCGGCACCTCGACATTGCTCGAGGGGCCGCCGTCGTCGTCCTTCAGCCGCCACACGAACCCGGGCGACTCGTCGGCGATCGCATTGATGCGGTCGAGAGCCGCGGCGAAGGGCGCCATCTCCGGCGCGTCGAGCGGCGCCTTGAACACACCGAGGTTCAGCTGGGCCAGATGCCAGCCACCGGTGCGGCGGGCCGGGCGAGCCTCGATCGCCTCGACGCGGGCTCGCAGCCGCTCGACGAAGTCGGCGCCGGGCGCGTCCGCCACCGCGGCGGGGTTCAGGTCGCGGAGCGGATCAGTCATCGTGACCTCCGGTCTGCTCGTAGGTGGATCGAAAGGCATTGCGAGCCCGGGCGAGCAGGCTCTCGGTCGCGTGGACCGAGCGTCCGAGCTGATCGGCGCACTCGGGCACACTGAGGTCGTCGAGGTAGCGCAACGTCAGCACCGATCGGTAGGCGGGCGCGATGGCGTGCAGGACCTGCTGGGCGCGGGCTTCGTCGAGCACGGCGTTCCACGGGTCGACCGTGTCGATGCGGCCACCCTCGAGGAGCACCAGCTTGCGGTCGGCCATCGCCTCGCGTCGCCAGTGGTCGGTCAGCTTGTTGCGGGCGACGGTGATCAACCACCCGACCGACACCTCAGGCACCGCGCCCCGCGAGGTCTGCAGGGCGGCCTGGACGAAGGTCGCCGAGGTCAGTTCCTCGGCGAGCCCGGCCGAACCGCACCGGCCGCGGAGGTAGCGGTAGACCTCGCCGACCGCCTCGTCGTAGATGTCCGACAGGCGGGGTGGCTCACCCATCGGTGCGTCGTGTGCAGCAGCCATACACCGGGTTCAACGAACGAGACGCCCGAACTCCGTCGCGGTTTCTCGTCAACCGTTGCTCGGCACGTACCGGTTGTCGGCGTCCTGGTTGTCGGCGGCGGCGATCCGGTCCTGCACGTTGGTGAGCTCGCTCCGGGCCTCGCGGCTGTACCGGGGGTTGGGCGCGATCTCGTCGCCGGCGAGCGGCGGCAGCGTGAAGCTGGTGTAGACGACCTTCCGGGGGTGAGCCGACGGCGGATACGCCCGATGCATCGTGTCGCTGCAGTGCACGGTCAGATCGCCGGTCGTCGTCTCGAGCAGCCGGCTCGGGAGATCGAGATCCTTGTCGCGCATCGAGGCGACCGTGTTGGCCCGGTGGCTCCCCGGGATCACCCCGAGCGCCCCGCTGACCCGATCCGCACCCGTCACCGACACGCCGACGGTGAGGCTGTTGCACTTGTAGCTGTGGAGGCCCTGCCCACAGTCCTTGTGCCAGGGAAGGTCAGAGAGGCCCTGCACGATGTCGAGCGGCTTGACCAGCCCCTCGCAGGTGGAGGGTGGCACGTGCCCGTCGCCGGTGAGCTCACTCAGCCAGGTCAGCCGTTCGTCGGCCAGCGTGGACCGAACCGCGGCGGACTTCTCCTGGAAGTTCAGCGACCGCACCGCGACCTGCTCGCCCGCGGCGTTCGTGCACCACCAGTACTCGGGGTCGGCGTCGGCGGCCCCGGCGATCGATTCGTCGATGTCGGCCTCGATCGCCGCCATCTCGACCGGGTCGAAGACGCCGGTCAGATGGAGGAACCCGGCTTGAACGAGGAAGTGATGCATCTCGTCGCGGTCGTCGTCGAGGGTGAATCGCCGGTCGAGGTCGAGGGGCTCGCCGTCGACGCCGACCATCGTGACCGCGCCCGGCTCGTAGACAGGGCGGCCTTCGAAGAGCGCGCGGAGCGCGGGTTCCCACCGGATCCAGTCGTCGAGCGAGCCGGCATCGATCTTCACCCGCGAGGTCATCGCCAGACCCATCGTCGACTGGCGGTCCTGGACGAGGTCGGACAAGGCGTCGGCGTCGAGCTGAGCGACCACCCCAGCGTGCTCGAGCCCATCGACGAGCGCCAGGGTCTCGCCGTCGACCACGAGCGTCGCCTGCCGGTGGCCGAGATCGAAGCCCAGGGGCGGGATCTGCGTGGCCACGATGCCGCGGGCGGCGAGTTCGCCATGGTCGGCGAGCGCGTCGGGGATGTACCCGTCGAGTGCGGCCTCGGCGTCGAGCGCGACCTCGTCGACGTGCAGCCGGCAGCGATGATCGACCGACATCGGATCCCCTTCCGTTCGGTTTCCTATCCAACGGTACGTGTCTCCCGATCACGGCTCAAGACCGCCGGCCCGGGCAAGATGCCCACGATGACCGCACGGCCCGAACTCGGCGCACCCGCCCCGGATCTCCGCTTGCTCGACTCGACCGGTGCCGTCTGGCACCTGGCCGACCGGCGAGGCACCACCGTCGTCGTCATCTTCCACCGCCACATCCATTGACTGCCGTGTGCCGCCCACGCGGTCGCCGTGCGCGACCGACTCGACGAGCTCGGACCCGACACCGACGTCGTCCTGGTGACCTTCACCGATCCCGCCAACCTGGCCGGCTACGCCGACCGCAACCGTCTGCCGTTCCCGGTGCTCACCGATCCGACGGGCGAGGCCTACCGCGCCTACGGGTTCGGCCGGGGTGCGCTGCGGCGGGTCTGGGGGTGGCGCGCCGGCCTGACGTACCTCCGACTGCTCGCTCGTGGACGCTGGCGCGACCTCCGGCGGCCGACCGAAGACACGCGACAGCTCGGGGGCGACATCGTGATCGCCCCCGACGGCACGATCGCGTGGGGGTTCTGGGGCGCGGGGCCCGACGATCGCCCGAGCGTCGACGCGATCATCGCCGCAGTGGAGGCGACACGCTGACCCGACGCGCACCATGATGCGGACATGAGTGACGCCCAGCCGGTCCGGTACGAAGAGCGCGACGACATCGCGATCATCACCCTCGACCGTCCCGAGAAGAAGAACACGCTCACCGATGCGGTCATCCAAGGCGTGGCCGACGGCATCGATGCCGCGTCGAAGTCGAGAGACGTCGCGGCCATCGTTCTCCGCGGCGAAGGCGGAACCCTGACGGCCGGCTACGACCTCACGCCGGAGTCCGGCGACATCGAGGCCGGGTGGTCGACCCCCTACGGCGCGAAGGGGCCTGCACCGCGCGACGGCGCATGGGATCCAGTGCGCGACTACCAGTTCATGGGCAACAACGTCCGCCGGTTCATGAAGATCTGGGAATGCCCCAAGCCGGTCATCGGCCAGATCGAGGGCTGGGCGATCGGCGGGGCGACCGACATGATCCTGTGCGCCGACCTGCTGTACATGGCGAGCGATGCCCACATCGGGTACGCACCCAGCCGCATCTACGGCACCCCCACGACGATGATGTGGGTGTACCGCCTCGGCCTCGAGCACGCCAAGCAGTACCTCCTCACCGGACGCGCCATCTCCGCCGACGAAGCCCACCGGATCGGGCTGGTGTCCCACGTCGTCGACCCGGCGACGATCGCCGACGAGGTCGAGGCCGAGGCCCGACGGTTCGCGACCATCCCCGCCAACCAGCTCGCCCTCAACAAGCTGCTGATCAATCAGGCGTTCGAGAACATGGGCCTCCGCACCAGCCAGATGCTCGGCACCTTCTTCGACGGTGTGACCCGCCACACCGAAGAGGCGTACCGGTGGGTCGAGTCGTTCGAGGAGAAGGGGTTCCGCCAGGTCGTTCGTGAACGAGACGACCCGTGGGAGGACTACGGCTCCGCGCCGACCGGCTCGAGCTGAGCGGCCTCCTCCTCGTCGAACTCCTCGTCGTCGCCCGCTCCCCAATCGCCGGCCTGCCCGCTCGGGCTCGCGCCGGCGATGAAGAGCGAGACGCACAGGGCCGCCACCACCACGGCGGGTCCGTGCTGGCGGAACCACGCCCGGGTCGGGTCGCCGCTGCGTAGCCAGGCGAGCACGTGGCGGCGAACGTGGACCGCCGCGAGGATCGAGCCGAGGTAGGCGGCCACCCAGATCGAGGCCGTCGCCGCCGCCACGTCCTCATCGAGCGGAAAGCCCGGCAGGTTCAAGAAGACCGGGATGGCGACGAGGTGGGCGACGAAGGTGAACAACGCCGCCTCGCCGAGCGGCAGGAGGAGCCAACCGAGGAACCGATGGATCGGTTCGAACAATCGATCGGCGATCAGCCAACCCGCTCGCATGAACAACAACACGCCGACCAGCGGGCCGATCGGCATCTCGGACTCGCGGACCCACAGCGGCGCGTCGGGGTTGTTCGCGGTGAGGGCGTCGCCGAGCCAACCGAGCTCCTGCCAGCCGCGAGCGTGAAGGAACCCGAGGACCACGGCCGCCGCCACCGTCGCCAGATCGATCGCTCGGTGGAACGGCACCCGCCGCCAGGCGTCCGCCACCGCCGAGCGGTGATAGCCGAGGAGGAGGCCGCCGAAGAAGAGCGGCGCATTGGGCACCAGCACGCGGAACGATGCGAAGTCGAGTCCGAACGCTCCCGGAGGCGCGAACTGGGACGCGACGTACAGGCCGGTGACAGCGGAGGCCACGATCCACGACCTCCCCTGCTCCATCAGCCGCAGGGCCGCGATCGCCGCCAGCAGGTAGAAGACGTAAGCGACGAGGATGTCGACGCCACCGATCGCGATCCTCAGCGTCGCGATGCGGGCGAGGAGATCGACCGGCCCTGCGAGATCGCCTGCTTCGAACCCGGCCCACAGCAGCCAGTCGGTCTGCAACGCGACGATCGCGAAGCCGAGGCTGACACCGGTGGTCGCGAGATACAGCACCCACGTGCGCTTCCACAGCCGCTCCATCGCCGCGCCGGCCGGACGCCCGACACTGATCCAACCGAGCGTGAAGCCGGAGATGAACAAGAACGCCTCTGCCGCGCTGAGCAGGAACGACGAACGACCCGAGGCCTGATGGAACCAACTGTTCTGGAGGCCGAAGTGGTTGATCGACATCGCGGCGAGGGCATAGCCCCGCATGAGGTCGAGACGGAGATCACGGCCGCCGTCGGGTCGGTACCGCCAGCTCCGGCTCGAAGCGGTCGAGGGGGTGGGGATCGCGGTGGTGGTCATCGAGGCTGACGGTAGAAACCGCAGCCTGAAGTCTTCATGAAGCCGATCGGACGTGGCGGCTCATGATCGCCGCCATCTCGCAGGCACAGCCGTGCTCGTGATGATCGTCGTGGCCGGGCAGCAGGGTCACGCTCGCCCGAGGCGAGGAGAGCGAGGTGCGGCTCAGCCCGTCGGGCACCGGCAGCCACCGACCCTCGAACACGACCCCGAGGACATCGATCTCGTCGAGGGTGAGCGGATCGACCGCCAACGGATCGGCATCGAGCACCGTGAACGTCGCGTACTTCCCGACCTCGATCGAACCGAGCTCGTGCTCACGGCGCCAGGAGTGGGCGGCATCGATCGTGACCGCCCGCAGCGCCGCTTCGGCATCGACCCGCTCCTCGGGGCCGGCGACCCGCCCGGACTGGGTGATCCGGTTCACCGCGCAATGCATCATCCCGATCGGATCGCTGCGGCCCATCGGCAGGTCGGAGTGGAACGACAGGGGCACGCCGCGGTCGATGACGGACCGATTCCGGGTCATCACGTCGGCCCGTTCCGGGCCCAGCCCCCACTCGGCGTACTTGTCGGCGAAGCCGACCGGGTAGTACGGGTTCGAGCTGACGATCGCGCCGAGTTCCGCGATGCGGTCGACCTGCTCCGGCGTCGAGTTGGCGAAGTGGACGATGACGGTGCGGTGGTCGTCGCGCGGTGCCTCCTCGAGACAGCGCGCCAAGGTGTCGAGCACCAGGTCGAGGCCCGCATCGCCGTTGACGTGGACGTGGAGCTGGTAGCCGGCGTGCCAGTAGGCGAGCGCCCGCTCGGCGAACACGTCGGGCTCCATCAGCCATTCGCCGTGGTGATCGGGATCGGGAGCGCCGTGCTCGTCGACGTAGGGATCCCGCATCTGCATGAGCTGGGAGATGATCGCACCGTCGGCGAACAGCTTGACCTGGTCGGGCAGGAAGCGGACCTTGCCATCGCTGCGCTCCGCGATGATCTCCGCCGCGCCCGCCAGGGCCTCGTCGACCGGCACACCGCGATCGGCCGGCCCCCGAGCGTCGACCAGGAACGTCGAGGAGAACGGCGTGGCGTCGTCGCCGAGGATCGCCTGGTACAGCTCCCACGCACCCGGGGCCAGCTGCGCCCCCGGCTCGTTGATCGCCGTCACCCCGTTCTGATGGAGGTAGGTCACCATCTGTTGCAGGCCGCCGATGAGCCGTTCCGGCGTCATGAACACCGGTGAGATCCGACCGAAGAGGAAGGTCATCAAGCCGCGTTCCCAGAAGTGGCCTCGGTCGAGATCGATCGTCGCCGCCAGTTCGCCCGAGTCGGCGACCTCGTCGGCGGTGATCTCCAACGCCGCGATCGCCGCCGAGTTGAGGAAGAACTCGTGGCACGACCGCTGCCACACCCCGATCGGCCGCGTCGACGAGATCTGGTCGAGCACGGCGCGACTGAGTTCGCCGTGCCAGAGGCGGTGGTACCCCCAGGAGAACAGCCACTCGTCGGGGTCGTCGAGTTCGGCTTCGGCGGTGCGGAGTCGGGCGAGGTACTCCTCGTGGCTGTGGGCCGCCGGAAAGGTCCGCTCGGGGAGGACCCAGTCCTCGGTCGCGATCACCGCGGTCGACAAGGTCGACGCGCCGAGGATCGGATGGAGGTGCTGATCGATCAGTCCCGGCACGAGCACCCGATCGACGAAGCGGTCATCGATCTCATGGCCGGGGCCAGCCGTCTCGACCACCTCGGCCAGATCGCCGACCGCCACGATCCGGTCGCCGTCGACGGCGACCGCCTCCGCCAACGGCCGGGCCGGATCGACGGTCCGAATGGTCGAGCGATAGACGATGATCCCCATGGGCCGACCCTACGCGGCGCGCCACCATCACGACCGGTCGAACCGCGGGCGACACCCGCGCCGACATGGCAGTGTGGCGCATGGCGCCGCGCCCCACGACCGACTCCCTGGGGCGTCCCTTCTGGACCCTGTGGTCGGCGTTCAGCGCGACGAACCTCGCGGACGGCCTGAGCCTGATCGCCCTTCCGCTCCTCGCCATCACCATCACCGGCGACGCTCGCTTGATCGCCGCGGTCACGGCGTTCCAGTACCTCCCGTTCCTGGTGATCGGGCTTCCCGCCGGCACCGTCATCGACCGCTTCGATCGACGCTGGATCGCCGTTGCCGCCCAGACCGGACGGGCCGGCGTCACCGCGAGCCTCGGGTTGGCGTTGCTTGCGGGCCGGCCGGCGATCGGGTGGCTGTTCCTCGCCGCGTTCTTGATCGGCTGCGCCGAGGTCCTGACCGATGGCGGACTCCCTGCGATCGTCCGCGACCTCGTCCGCTCAGAGCAGCTCGAGGTGGCCAACGCCCGGATGATGGCGACGCAGCGGGTCACCAACGCCTTCATCGGCCCGCCGCTCGGCGCCTTCCTGTTTCAGGCCGACGACGCCCTCCCCTTCCTGTTGTCCGCAGGCATCACGGTGGTCGGCGTGTTGGCGCTGATCCGCCTACCGGGGCGCCACAAGCCGGCGCGAGCCGAGGAGTCCCACAATCTGCTGGCCGACATGCAGGTCGGGCTGCGGTTCGTCTGGCGTCACCCGATCCTGCGCCCGCTCGTGATCGCGGTGGCGCTCTTCTCCTTCATGGGGGCCGCGCTCAACTCAACCATGGTCATCTTGATGACCGAACGCTTCGGTTTGTCCGAGATCGGATTCGGGCTCGTCCAGAGCGTCGATGCCGTCGTGGCGGTCGCGACGTCCTTCGGCGTGTCGAAGCTCATCCGCCGCACCAGCCACGGGTTCAGCCAGCAGGTGAGCATCGTGTGTTTCAGCACCGCGATGTTCCTCCTCGGCTTCTCGACCACCGCGGCGGTGGCGTTCGTCGCGGTGGCGATCAACGGCATCGCCGACCCGACGTGGAACATCGTCAGCGCGACCGTCCGGCAACGGCTCGTCCCCGACGAGGTGTTCGGCCGGATGATGACCGCCTACCTCTTCATCGCCTGGGGAATGCGGCCCGTCGGGGCGTTCCTCGGGGGTGTCCTTGCCGAAGCGGCCGGACCCGAATGGGTGACCATCCTCGCGGGCATCGTCGTCGGGTCACTGCTCATCACGGCCCGCCCGCTGTTCTCGAGGGTGGACGCCGCGATGGCGAACGCCGACTAACGATCGGCGGGCAGGTCCACGACGAAGCGGGCGCCACCGATGTCGACATCCTCGATGGAGACGCCACCCCCGTGGGCGATCACGATCTCACGCACGATCGCAAGCCCCAGGCCAGAGCCACCCGTCGCGCGGGCACGGGACTCGTCGAGGCGGGCGAAGCGCTCGAACACCCGCTGCCGGTCCTCGACGCCGATGCCGGGTCCGTTGTCCGAGACCGACAGTCGAGCTCCGTGCGGAGTTGCGCCGACCTCTACGACAACCGTTCCCCCGCCGTACCGGGCCGCGTTGTCGAGCAGGTTCGCCACCACCCGCGTGAGCTCGTCGGTGTCACCCCGCACACGCGCTGGCGCGATCGAGCGTTCGACGACGACGTCGGGATGCCGCACCACGAAAGCCGCGAGCGCGGTCCGCACGACATCGTCGAGATCGACCTCGCCAGAGGGCGCCGCATCGCCCTGCCGGCGGGCGAGGACGAGGAGGTCGTCGACCAGACGCCCGGCCCGATCGAGTTCGGTGAGGCTCTGGGTCAACAACGGACGGTCACCGTCCGCCGCTTCGACCTCGATCGCGGCGCGCACGCCCGTGATCGGACTTCGCAACTCGTGGGCTGCGTCGGCGACAAACCGCTCGTTCGCGGCGACGGCGGCGCTCAGCCGGCCGATCGTCTCGTCGAGTGTGTGGCCAAGTCGCTCGATCTCGTCGCCGGTCGCCGGTGCGGAGATCCGAGCGTCGAGGTCGGTCGCGGTGATCGTGCTCAGCTCCTGGCGCATCGTCTCGACGGGTCGTAGCGCTCGACCGATCAACCACCGCACGACCACCAAGGTCAGGGCCGCAGCGGCGAGGGCGAGACCGAGCACCCACCCGAGCCGCGCACTGGCGTAGGACCAGAACGAGAACTCGGTCGCCCCGACGACGACGGTGTCGCAGCGCGTCGCGTCGGTGCACGCGACACCGGTCGCGATCACGAACCCGTCGTCGGTGTCCAAGCCGGTGCTGACCGCCAGGTCCTGCACGGTGGTCTCGCTCCAGACGTCGAACAAGACGACGTCGAACACCTCGTCGGTCACCGTGCCGACCGAGGCCAACTCGTTGCCCTGATCGTCGAGCATCAGGGCGAAGCCGTCGGCCCCCGGGAGCTCGTCGAGACTCAGGCCGGTCGACGCGGCGAGGCGGAACGCCTCGAGATCGATGGCCTCGGGAAGCGCCGACAACGCCTCCTGCCAGCGTTCGTAGACGACGACGGCGCCTGCGATCGCCGTGAGCGCGAACGCGCCGAACGCGATCGTCGCCCCGAGCCGATGTCGCAACGACCGCATCAGCCGCCGTCCGCGGCCAACCGGTAGCCGTGGCCCCGGACGGTCTCGATCGACGACCGTCCGAACGGCTCGTCGACCTTGCGACGCAGGTAGCCGACGTACACCTGGACGACGTTGTCCTCCAGGTCGTCGTCGGCCCAGACGTGCTCGACGAGTTCGCGCTTGGAGACGGGCTCGCCGCGGCGATGCATCAGATAGCGGAGGAGGCTGAACTCGCGCGGCGTGAGATCGATCGGGGTGTCGCCCCGCCGCACCGTACGGTCGGCCGGGTCGAGCACGAGGTCGCCGGCCTCGAGCTGGGCAGGCCGTTCGGTCGGCCCTCGCCGGATCAGGGCGCGGAGACGAGCGGCCACGACCACCATCGAGAACGGCTTGGTCACATAGTCGTCGGCGCCGGTGTCGAGTCCCTCGGCGTGGTCGTACTCGCCGTCCTTGGCGGTCAGCATCATGATCGGCGTGGTGTTCCCAGCGGCGCGGAGCTCGCTGCACACCTTGAACCCGTTCATGCCCGGGAGCATGACGTCGAGGATGATCGCGTCGTAGGTGTTCTCGGTCGCCTGCCACAGGCCGACATCGCCACGGTCGGCGACGTCGACGCCGTAGCCGTCGGCGGTGAGTCCGGCTTCCAGCGCCTTGGCGATGAGAGGTTCGTCTTCGACGATCAGCACGCGCACGGACACCATGATCGCAGCGCTGCGGTCGAGCGACGAGCACGGGTTCTCAGCGTTCTCTCAACATCACTCAACGGTCTCTCAGGCAGCGATCGTCAGGGTTCGAAGCGTCCACCCCACCACGACCCGAGAGGACTTCCGATGGACGCCCCCACCCCCACCCCCACCCCCACTGCTGACACCGGAGCGACCACCGTGACCCCGACCGCCCGGTCGTCTCGTCGCCGCACGCTCGCTGCGGCCGGCCTCGCCACCACGGTCGCCGTCGCCGGGCTCGGGTTCGCCGGGCTCCGGTCAGCCGATGACGCCGCGTCGTCGACCAACCGCAACGACCGCACCGTGGCCGACCTGATCGCGTCGACCCAGGACGATCTCGGTGACGTGACGCTCGACGACCTCGCCGATCAGCTCGCCGACCTCGGCCTCGAGGTGACGATCAGCCCCGCCGAGACCGCCGAGCACACCCACGACGAGCCGACCGACCACGAGGACCCGGCCCCAGGCACCGACGCGTCCGCCGATGGCGGTGAGGACGCCGATGCTGGGAGCGACGCCGCGCCCGGCGGCGATGAAGACGATCCGTTCGCCGGGATGACCGACGCGGAGATCGATGCGCTCTCCGACGACGAGTTCTTCTCGATGTTGGAGCAGGCCGGTTGGACCGTCGACGAAGACGGCTGGATCGTGCCCGAGGGCGAAGTCGGAGCCGGAGACCACGGCGACCATGGTGACCACGACCACGAACCTCCGGCGTTCGACGAGACCGCCGCGGTCTTCCGCGTCGACGGTGACTCGATCAACGCCACGAGCGGCGACGCCGACGCGGTGGCCGAAGCCCAGAAGATCTGGGCCCGCTTCGTCGAACTGATCCCTGCCGATCAGCGTTCGATGCTCGTCGGGTTCGAGTTGATGGCCGAGCGCGGCGGTGGCGGCTACGTCTACCCCGACGAGAACGACCCGACGAAGTGGCACATGGGCATCAGCCCCGGACTCGGCGCCGACGAGGACTTCGTGCTGATCCACGAGTTCGCGCACCTGTTGACCCTGCAGGCGAAGGAGGTGCCGCCGAGCTTCGACGACGGTTCCTGCCCGACGTATCACACCGGTGAGGGCTGCTCGCTGAAGGGCAGCACGATGGCGGAGTTCGTCGCCCGGTTCTGGCCCAAGGCCCAGCAGGACGAGGTCTTCGCCGCTCAGGAAGCCGAGGACTACGACGCCCTCGACGCCTTCTACGAGCAGCACCAGGACGACTTCGTCACCGACTACGCGACGACCAACCCGGCCGAGGATCTCGCCGAGACGTTCACCGTGTTCGTGCTGAACGACCGCCCGACCGGCGACACGATCGCCGATCAGAAGGTGCAGTTCCTGTGGGACGACGCCGACATGGTCGAGCTGCGGGAGCGCATCCGCGCCGCCCTCTGAGCCCGGCTTCGGTCACGCCAGCAGACGCCCCGGCCGATGGTCGGGGCGTCTGTCGCGCTCTACAGCTCGGCCCACTCCCCCGCGACCCACTGGTCGCGGAGGACGAACTTCTGGATCTTGCCCGACCCGGTCAGCGGGAAGGCGTCGACCTGGAACCACTGCTTCGGGGTCTTGTGCGGCGCGAGATGCTCACGGAGGTAGTCGAACAGTTCGTTCTTGTTGACCCCGTCGTCGGTGGCGGGTCGGATGAAGGCCCCGACCGTCTCGCCCCACTTGTCGTCGGGGAGGCCGACGACCGCGACCTCGGCGACCGCGTCGTGGGCGAACAGCACCTCTTCGATCTCCTTGGGATAGATGTTCTCGCCACCCCGGATGATCATGTCCTTCAAGCGGCCCTCGATCGTGCAGTAGCCACGGTCGTCCATGGCCGCGAGGTCGCCGGTGTGGAGCCAGCCGTCCTCGTCGATGGTCTCGGCGGTGCGGTCGGGCATGTTGTAGTAGCCGTGCATCACCTGGTAGCCGCGGGTGATCAGCTCACCGGTCGCGCCGACCGGAAGCGTCGCACCGGTCTCGGGATCGACGATGCGGATCTCCATGCACGGCATCGGCGCGCCGATGGTGAGGGCCTTGTCCTCGATCGTGTCGTCGGGGCGGGTCATGTTGAGCACCGGCGAGCACTCGGTCTGGCCGTAGACGATCGTGAACGGGCAGCCGAGTTCCTTCTCGAGCGTGCGAACGAGGTGTTCGGGCACGAGCGAACCACCCGAGCAGATCGCCTGCAGCGACGACAGATCGGTGTCGTCGAAGTTCGGGTGCTCCATCAGGGCGATCAACATCGTCGGCACCCCCATCATCCCGTGGGCGCCGTAGGTCTCGGTCAACTCGAGCACGAGCCCCGGCTCGAACGCGGGCACGAGCACCTGGGTGCACGCGAGCGACACGCTGCCGAGCACCGACATCACGCTGCCGGCCGTGTGGAAGAGCGGCATCTGGGTGACGACGACCGCACCCTCCTCCATGCCGAGGCGATCGAGGAAGTGGTACGAGTTGGTCACCAGACCCCGGTGGTGCAGGGCCGCACCCTTCGGGAAGCCGGTCGTGCCCGAGGTGTACTGGATCATCACCTGATCGTTCGGGGTAACGGCCGGGAGTTCGGTCGATGCGTCGCCTCGGGCGAGGAAGTCCTCCCACTCGGCGAAGCGCACGATCTCCTCGAGGTCCGGGCAGTCGGGGTGGACCTTCTCGGCGATGGTCAGCATCGGGTTGCCGCGGTGGTCGTCGACGACGAACAACGCCTTGGAGTTGGATTGGCTGACGACGTACTGCAGCTCCGACGCCTGATACGCGGGGTTGACGGTCACGATCGTCATGCCGGCGAGCGCGCACCCGAACTCGAGCAGCACCCACTCGGGCACGTTGTGGGCCCAGACGGCGACGTGGTCGCCCGGCTGATAGCTCGACAGCAGGGCGCGAGCGGTGCGTTCCGCATCGGCGAGGAGCTCGGCGTAGGTCCATCGCCGACGGGCGTCCTTCTCCGGTACGCCTTCGATCAGCGCGACCCGATCCGGGGCCCGCTCGGCAGCGGAGCGGAGCAGGTCACCGATCGTGACGTCGAGGACATCGGGGGTTTCGACCCCGTGGGCGTGGGATTCCGTCAAAGCCATGCCACAGCATGACACCAAGCTGACGACGCTGTCCCGTGGACGAGGTGCGGCGACGGGTGGGATCAGCGAAGATCGGCACCGTGAACCGCTACGAACGACTCATCGAACGCGCCCGCGCCGGGGAACTGATCCGGATCGACGGCGCGACCGGCTCGGAGGTGATCCGCCGCGGCGTGCCCGAACACGAACACGGGTGGAGCGGCGCGGCCGCGTTGACCCACCCCGAGATCGTGAGCGCCGTCCACCGCGACTATCTCGCCCTCGGTGCGGACCTGATCGCGTCGTGCACCTTCGCGGCAGGTCGAAACGTGATGGCCGACGTGGGCCGACCCGATGACTTCGAGACGGTGAACCGGACCGCCGTGGAGCTCGCGGTCGCAGCGCGAGACGCATCCGGGCGAGACGAGACCGTGGTCGCCGGTGGGGTCAGCAACTGGAGCTTCTCAGGCGACCATCCATCGCTCGATCGACTGCGCGCCGACACGACCCGACAGGCCGAGATCATGCGAGACGCCGGCGCGGACCTGATCTCGCTCGAGATGATGGTCGACGTCCCTCGTATGACGGCGACGTTGGACGCCGTCACGAGTGTGGGGCTGCCGGTGTGGGTCGGGTTCAGCATCGGCCCCGAGGAGGGCCATGACGCCAGCGAACTCGACGACCCGATCCCGCTGCGCGACGACGACCTCTTGCTCGACGCCGTCGACGTCGCCAAGGACTACGGCGCCGACGTGCTGTGCCTCATGCACACCGACACCCGACTCATGGAACCGGGCCTGCGAGCCATGCGGACCCGGTGGGACGGACCGCTCGGCGCCTACGCCCACGCCGCCGTGGTCGAGGACGGCGTGGTCTCCTTCGACGAGTCGATCACGCCATCGGCGTACGCCGCGTACGTGCCCGTGTGGCAGGAGGTCGGCGCGACCCTGATCGGCGGGTGCTGTGGGATCGGCCCCGACCACATGCACGCGGTCAACGAGGTGCTCGCCGGCTGAGACGCCGCCCGGTCAGGGGCGGAGATGGTGGAGCAGGAACGCGTAGATGTCCGCCGCCTCCTCGATCACCTTCGCGGTCGGCTTCCCCATGCCATGACCGGCTCGGGTCTCGACCCGTTCGATCAGCGGATTGTCCGATGAGCCGCCAGCCTGGAACTGCACCTCGGCCGCGAACTTGTGGGAGTGCATCGGCACCACCCGGTCGTCGGACTCAGCGGTCATGATCAGCAGCGGCGGATAGTCGACATCGTCGGCGACGTTGTGGAGCGGCGAGTACTCGATCAGCCACTCGAACGCCTCGGGGTCGGCCGCATCGCCGTACTCGACCGTCCAGAACCGGCCGGCGGTGAAGTGCTGGAACCGCAGCATGTCGATCACCGGCACCTGGGTGATCACGGCGCCGAACAGGTCGGGTTCCTGCAGCATCGTCGCGGCGGTCAGGAGGCCACCGTTCGACCCGCCCCGGATCCCGAGTGTCTCGGCGGTGGCGATCCCTTCGGCGATCAGGTGCCGTCCGCAGGCGACGAAGTCGTCGAAGACCTGCTGCTTGTTCCCGAGCGCTCCCTGTTCGTGCCAGGTCTCGCCGTGTTCGGACCCGCCTCGAAGGTTGGCGATCGCGACGACCCCGCCCGCCTCGAGGAACGCCAGCCGGGACGGGCTGTAGGCGGGCGTCAGGTTGATGGTGAACCCGCCGTAGCCGTAGAGCTCGACCGGTCCGGGGAGCGCGGCGTCTTTGTGGCGGATCACGAACATGCCCACCTGGGCGCCGTCGCTCGACGTTGCGTGCAGGCGTTCGACCACGACGTCGGACGGATCGATCGGCGGTTCGCTGCTCGCCCACACCTCGCTCGCACCGGCCTCGACCCGCAGCACGGTCGGCGGCTCGACGAACGACTGATACCCGAGAAAGAAGACCGGGTCGGCGAAGCGACCGGCGAGTCCGGTGACGCTGCCGAGACCGGGAAGGTCGAGTCGCCCCAGTTCGGTGCCGTCGGGCGCGAAGCGGGTGAGCTCGCTCGACGCGTCGGCCAGGTGATTCACCAACACCTCGCCCGCCAGCGCGGCGGACCACTCGAGCGGCTGGTCGGTCTCGGGCACGATCGTGACCCACGAGACCGGCTCGGGTTCGGCGAGATCGATCGTGACCAGGCGACCGTTCGGGGCATCGCGGTCGGTCTGGACGACGAACCGGCTCGAGCCGTCATCGCCACCGACGTGCAGAACGACGTCGTGGGCCGCTTCGCCCTGATCGACCAGCCGCACCCATGCATCCGGGTCGACCGCGGTGCCGTCGACGATGGCGGCGCCGTGCGCGTCGAGATCGAGGTACAGCAGCCCGTTGCGCCGATCGGTGCCGATCAACTCGGCGAGGACCAGGTAGCGGAGGTCTTCGGTGAGCCCCGCGCTGTAGATCGGCTCGGCGTCGTCGTCGTTGTGGAACACCAGCGGATCGTCGACCTGGGCCGTGCCGATGCGGTGATAGTGGACCGACGGGTCCTTCACCGGCGCCGTCGAACCGGGCTCGGCCTCGGGCCACCGGGTGTAGAAGAACCCGTCGCCGAACCAGGCGATGCTGGTGAACCGCAGGTGCTCGAGTCGGTCGTCGAGGTCTTCGGCGGTCTCGGTTCGCCGGACGGCGAGGTACTGCCGGTCGCTCCCCGCCTCGGCGACGAGATACGCGAACAGGGCGCCGTCCTCGGAGAGCGCAGAGCCGGTCACTGCGACGGCGCCATCCTCTGAGAGCGTGTTGGGATCGAGCAGAACGTCGGGCTCGGCGTCGCCGCGCTGGATCCAGATCGTCGGCTGGTCGGCCAGGCCGTCGTTGTGACTCCACACCATGATCCGGCCCGCGCCTTCGCCCCGCACCCGCGGCGGTTCGGTGCGGGGGATGTCCCACAGCTCGGTCATGCGCTCGATGAGCGCCGACCGGTCGGCCAAGCCCGCCAGATACGGCCCGCTCACCTCGTTCTGGGCCTGGACGAAGGCCTTGGTCTCGTCGGCCTCGACGTCTTCGAGCCAGCGGTACGGGTCGGCGACTTCGGTGCCGTGGTAGTCGTCGACGACGTCGCCTCGCCGGGCAGGGGGATAGGTGAAGGCCATGGGGCGGATCGTACTCAGGCGATGTCGGGAGCCCAGCGAGCGGCGGCCTCGCCGGCCTGACGGCCCTGGCTCAGGCAGGCTTGGAGGAGGTAGCCGCCGGTCGGGGCGTCCCACGCCAACATCTCGCCGGCGACCCACCAGCCGGGGCGCTGCCTCAGCATCCCCGTCTCGTCGACCTCGACCGCCGCGACCCCACCCGCCGTCGAGATCGTTCGGTCGATCGGTGCCAGACCGCGGACCGGCAACGGCACGCCCTTCGCCAGCCGTGCGAGCGCGGCGGGATCATCGGGCACGGCGTTGCCCGTCGCCTCTCGCATCAGCCCGGTGGCGACCGGCGGGAACCCGCTCCGCCGGAGCCACGTCGACTTCGAGTCCTTGGGGCGACGGCCATCGGCGAGTCGATGGGTGAGCGCCTCCTCCGAGCGGTCCGGCTGCAGGTCGATGCGGAGCTCGGCCTCCCCTCGTGCGAGCGCGGCCCGCACCTCGGGACCGAGGGCGTAGATCGGTCCGCCTTCGAGGCCGGTCGCGGTGATCGTCGGCTCGCCTCGCACCACACGGCCACCGATCGACACGGCGGCGTTCTTGATCGGGTGGCCCTCGTGGCGCTCGAGCATCGGCGCCGACCAGTCGAGCAGCACACCGGCGTTCGACGCGACGAGCGGCGCGACCTCGATCCCGGCCGCACCGAACGCCTCGACCCACGAGCCGTCACCGCCGACCGACGGCCAGCTCGCGCCGCCGAGGGCGAGCACGACCGCGCCCCGGTCATCGGCCGACGCGTCGAAGCCCACCCACCGCTCGCCGGTCCGCATGACGACGCCGAGATCTCGAAGTCGAGCCGTCCACGCCCGGAGCAAGCCCGTCGCCCGCATCGCCGCAGGGAACACGCGGCCCGAGGAACCGACGAACGTGTCGGCGCCGAGCTCGTCGGCCCATGCCCGGACGGCGTCGGGCGGGAAGGCACGGATCGCCGACTCGACGAGCACGCGCCCTTCGCCGTAGCGGTCGAGGAACGCCTCGATCGGCTCGGCGTGGGTGAGGTTCAACCCCGAACGGCCGGCGAGCAGCAGCGTCCGACCGAACGAGCGCCGTTGATCCACGATCGTGACCGCCGCCCCCATCGACGCCGCGGCCTCCGCGGCCATGAGACCGGCCGGGCCGGCGCCGATCACCGTCACCTCGCGTGTGTCCACCGCCGAACCCTAGGCCCCGATGGTCACACCCCACGCCGGCGCGCCACACTGGACCCATGGCAACGCCAGGCGGACACGCTGTGAAGAAGTCGCTCCCGCTCAACAAGGTCGACTTGGCGTCCGGGCCGATCTTCGTCGCGACGATGCTGTGGGAAGCGCAGGTGCTGAAGAACCGCCGGCTCCGGGAGTTCGGCGACCTCGACGCCGCGACCCCCGAAGAGCTCTCCGACCCGTCGCTGCCGCCGGATCCGCTCGTTCCGGTCGGCTACGAGAAGAACGACACCCGAGCGAGCTTGCTGATGTTGGCCGGCAACGTCGCCGTCAACGGGGCCCTGGCCGCGGTCTACGGCAAGGCGATCAATCGGCTCTACGCCCGCCGGCTCTTCACCTTCAAGAACCCCGTCGTGTCCTACGCCGTCACGTTCGTGGCCTGGGACTTCTTCTACTACTGGTCACACCGCTGGCAACACGAACGACGCCTGATGTGGGCCAACCACGTCACCCACCACTCGAGCCAGCACTACAACCTGTCGACCGCGCTTCGACAGCCGTGGCAGGGCTACCTGACGTTCGGCGTCTACGCGCCGATGCCGCTCCTCGGCATGCCGCCCCATCAGATCGCCCGGTCCGGCCAGCTCAACCTCCTGTACCAGTACTGGATCCACACCGAAGCGATCGATCGGCTGCCGAAGCCGATCGAGGCGGTCTTCAACACGCCGTCGCACCATCGGGTCCACCACGGCGCGAACCCCCAGTACATCGACAAGAACTACGCCGGGATCTGGATCCTGTGGGACAAGCTGTTCGGCACGTTCGAGCCCGAGGTGCGCCGGGTGAAGTACGGCCTCACCAAGAACATCGAGACCTTCAACCCGGTGAAGATCGGCTACCACGAGACGGTCGACATCGTGCGAGACGCCATCCGCCGCCCGGGCTGGCGCAACAAGGTACGCACGGTCTTCGGCCGCACCGGGTGGAAGCCCGACGACGAACTCGAACCGGTGGCGTGAATCGCCGAGAACTTCGATCGACCCTCGACCGCGAGGGTGTCAACCCGAACGCCTACGCCCTCGACGGTGGCCATCCGAGCGAGCGGTACGTGCTCGACGCCGGTCCGGGCGGCTGGGCCGTCTACTACTCCGAGCGGGGCCACGAGACCGGCCGCCGTGAGTTCGCGACCGAGGCCGAGGCCTGCCGTCACCTGTTGGCGTTGCTGCGCGCCGCACCGACCACGCACTTCCATCTCGTGGTCGGGCCCCTGCCCGCCGCCGACGCCGATGCTGCGTTCGATGCGTGGAAGGCCGACCACGATCTCGACGATCTCGACCCGGGCGACATCCGGGTCGACGATCCGGTTCTGCGCCAGGGACGGATGCGCCGCTACTGGGTGCGGGGCACGCAGCTCCCCGGCTGACGCGCCTGTTCACTCCCCCTGGGCGGCGGCCTGGGACTCGCGATAGCTCACGGGCGGGTACCTCGGCGGGTTCGCCTCGTCGGTACAGGTCGACAGGACCTCCATGGGCCAATCGGCGTTGGCGTTGAAGAAGAACGGGATCGAGTAGCGGTCGCCGGGGCCCTGATGCGGCGGCACGAAGTGCTTCACCGAGACGAACCGATCGTTCGACCACTGCTTGAGCAGCTCGCCGGTGTTGACGACGAGCGCGTCGGGGACGACCGGCGCGGCGACCCACTCCCCCGTTCGCTCCGAGCGGATCGTCAGCCCTTCGCTGTCCTGGGCGAGCAGGGTGAAGAACGTGGTGTCGACGTGGGGCGCGATCCCGAACTCGTCGGGCGGCACGTCGCCGACCGGGTGATAGCGGGTCATGCGGAGGCGCCAGAACGGATCGACCATCGCCGCGTCGAAGAAGTCGGCGGGCAGGCCGAGGGCTCGGGCATACACCGGCACCAGCTCGAGGGCGACCCGTTCGACCTCCGCCGCATAGGCCTCGACCGCGTCGCGAAATCGTGGCGCGTCCGCCGGATCGGGCCAGTCGGCGTCGGCGAGCGACACGCCGACATCGCGCTTGAAGATGATCGCCTCGTTGAGGTTGCCCTTGGCTCGGCGGGGCAGCTTGCGCTCCCCGACCGGCAGGTAGCCGGCGCCGCTCACCGCCGTGTGTTCGGTGTCGGTGCGGATCGTGAGCTTCGCCTCGTCGGGCAGGGTGAGGAACTCCGTCGCGGCGGCGAACACCCCGGCGGTCACCGACTGGGGAATGCCGTGGCCGGTCAGGAAGTGAAATCCGACCTGTTCGCCGATCGCGCGGACCTGGTCGCCGAGCCGATCGAGTTCGGCGGGATCGCCCGAGGCGCGCCACGCCGACACGTCGACGACGGGGATGTCGTCGAGGGTCGCCGGACGGATCGTGCTGACATCCCACGACTCGGCCTCGGCGGCGAGCTCGCGCTCACGCGCCGCCGCGAAGTCGTCGGCTCCCACGCCAGCTCCCGAGACTCAGGTCGCGCTGGCGGCGGCGATCGACGCGATGGTCGAATCGAGGGTGGCGTTGAACTCGTCGTCGGTCTGCTTGGCGCTGAGACCCTCGGCGAGCGCCCGGGAGAAGCTGGCGATCATGCCGTTCTGGCGGGCCAGGATCTCGTTGGACTCATCGCGGCTGTAGCCACCCGACAGCGCCACGACCTTCAGCACCTTGGGGTGCGCGATGAGGTCGGCGTAGAAGTTGTCGATGCTCGGCAGCGAGAGCTTCAGCATCACCTCGGTGCCGTCGGCGAGCGCGTCGAGGTTGCGATGGATCGCCGCCTTGAGCATCTCCTCGGACTCGACCTTGGTCGGGCTGTGGATGTCGACCTCGGGCTCGATGATCGGCATCAGGCCGTGGCCGAGGATCTGCAGACCGATCTCGAACTGCTGATCGACGACGGCGTCGACGCCGGCGGAGTTGGCCTCCTTGATGACCGAGCGCATCTTCGTGCCGAACATGCCCTTCTCGACGCCCCGCTCAAGCAGTGCATCGAGCTCCGGCATCGGCTTCATGACCTGGGCGCCGTCGACCTCGTCGGCGAGGCCCTTGTCGCACTTCAGGAAGGGCACGACCCCCTTCTCGTTCCACAGGAACTCCGCGGAGCCACGACCCTCGATCTCGCGGTCCATCGTCATCTCGAACAGGATCGCGCCGAGCACCCGGTCACCGTCGAACGCCGGGCTGGTGATGATGCGGCTCCGCATGGCGTGGACCATGTCGAACATCTCGTCGTCGCCGTCGTACTCGGACTCCTCGACGCCGTAGGCGAGCAGCGCCTTGGGCGTCGAGCCGCCGCTCTGGTCGAGCGCGGCGAGGAAGCCGGTGCTGGAGCGGACCTTGTCGAGCATGTCCTGGTTCATGGGGGTTCTCCTGAGATTCCTGGGACCACGCTCACCCTACCCATCTCGCCCTGGGGCTGATCGACGACATCGTCGTTGTCTCCCAACGCCGTTCGTGGCGCGAGACTGCCCCCATGAGTTCGCCGACGAACGACATCGAAGTCCTCCGCCAGTGGATCGGCCGTGAGCAGGTCATCGTGCACCCGATCGAACCCGGTGTGGTTCGGCGGTTCGAGCTCACGCTGGACCGGGAGCCGGCTCTCGCCGTGGGTGACCCGCTCCCGCCGATGTGGCACGTCGCGTTCTTCCTGGAGGTCGCAGCCACCGACGGGCTCGGCACCGACGGACATCCCGAGCGGGGCGGGTTCCTGCCGCCGGTCGCGCTGCCGCGCCGGATGTGGGCCGGTAGTCGGATCGAGTTCCACGCCCCCATTCCGGTCGGCGCCGACGCGGTGAAGACCTCGACGATCGACGACGTCGTGATCAAGGAAGGCAAGAGCGGAACGTTGTGCTTCGTCACCGTCTCGCATCGCACCACCGTCGACGGGACGCTCTGCATCAGCGAGCAGCAAGACCTCGTCTACCGCGACGACCCCGACCCGGACGCGCCCGCCCCGACACCGAAGCCAGCGCCGACCGATGCCGAGGTGTCCGAGACGGTCACCCCGAGCGAGGTCCTGTTGTTCCGCTACTCCGCCCTGACCTTCAACGGTCACCGGATCCACTACGACCGCCGCTATGCCGCCGACGTCGAGGGGTACGACGGGCTCGTCGTCCACGGTCCGCTGACCGCCACCCTGCTCGCCGACCTCGCGGCGCAGACCGCCGGCCCCCTCGCGACCTTCTCCTTCCGGGGCACGTCGCCGCTGCTCGACACCGCACCGTTCACGATCCACGGAAAGCGCTCCGAGGACGGCATGACGCTGTGGGCCACGAACCCCGCCGGGGGCCTCGCGATGACCGCGACATCGACCCACCAGCACCCCTGAGAACCCCGGAAAACCGCGGATGTAAGCGCTTACATGGTGACAACCGTTGATGGGCGTGGGAGAGTGACCGCTCAGGACAACCACTGACACACATGGGGGGTCGTTGCGATGGCAACGGTGACGCTGGACAAGATCGACAAGATCTACCCGAATGGCTTCCACGCCATTCACGGGCTCGATCTCGAAATCGCCGACAAGGAGTTTCTCGTCCTCGTCGGCCCGTCGGGGTGTGGCAAGTCCACCGCCCTGCGGATGATCGCCGGCCTCGAGGAGATCTCGGGCGGCACGATGTCGATCGGCGACAACGTCGTCAACGACGTCGAGCCCAAGGATCGCGACATCGCGATGGTGTTCCAGAACTACGCCCTCTACCCGCACATGAGCGTGCGGGACAATGTCGGCTTCGCGCTCAAACTCGCCAAGGTCCCCAAGGAAGAGATCGACAAGCGCGTCGAAGAGGCCGCTCGCATTCTCGAGCTCACCGAGCAGCTCGAGAAGAAGCCCGGTCAGCTCTCCGGCGGTCAGCGCCAGCGTGTCGCCATGGGCCGCGCCATCG